>DATCIJ010000063.1:0-47519 GCA_036507855.1 Gemmatimonadaceae bacterium
GCGAGCTTGAGATAGCGATTCCCGTCCCGCGACCGCTTGTGCCGCCGGCTCGCCGCGGAGTCGTTGGCGCCGGGCACGAGGCGACAATACGAATGGAACTGGCGCACGGTGGGGAACCGTCCGATGTCGTCGATTTCGAGAAGCAGCAGATAGGCGACCATCGCTCCGATTCCCGGGATCCAGACGAGCCGCTGCGCCTCGGGGGTCGGGAGCACTCGATCGCGCAGCTCGTGTTCGAGGCGGCGAATCTGGGTCTTCAGCAGCGCGTGTTGCTCGGCGTGCAGCGCCGCCTGGAGGCGCGGCCGTTCGGGCAGCTCCGCCGGCGTCGGGACGTTGTCCTTCTCGAGGAGCGCGCCGATACTGCGCTGGCACCTGAGCACCCGACTCACCAGGACCAGGCGGGCGCGGAGCACCCACGCGGGTCTCGCGAAGCGCGGGGCTGATCATGTGCGCCTCCGGAATCAGGTCGACCCGCAGGAGTTGTGCGAGGGTCGCGGCATCGACCGCGTCGGTCTTCACTTTCGCGTAGCTGATCGCCTTCAGATACTTGGCGTGCCCGAGCCGGAGATCAATCCCCTGGGGCACCAGCAGATCCAGGAGCCAGTACCACATCCCCGTGCACTCGACCACGGCCCGGTGGGGCCCGGGGAGCGCCTGGAAGTAGGTGGTCAGTGCCCGGCGCTGCGTGGGCAGGTTGGCCGTCCGCACGACGGCACCGTCGGCGTCGAGCGTGTGGATGGCGACGGAGCGCTTGTGAAGATCGATCCCGGAAAACAACATGGATACTCCCGGCGAGAAGTACCGACGAGGATGCTGTCGTTAGGGCTCGTTGGGAATATCAAGGTTTTCAGTGGCTTCTTCTTGGCGGCCGGGAACAGCACGTTGTTCAGGATCAGCCGGTAGCCGGTCGAACTCGGGTGCAGCGAAAGGTCCGTCGGTGCCGCACCGATGTTGTGCTGCGGATCTTCGGGATCATGCCCGCCGAGGAACGTCCACGAGCCCTTCCCGTAGTCGCCGTGAATGTACTTCACCCAGGGAGCGCCCTCTTCGCTGGCCATCACCACTACGCCGGGCTTCAGCGTCTGCTTCGTGAAGCTCGTCGTGACTCCATAGAAGTCGGGAATCACCTGCCGGTGATTCTGAACGAGCATGCTGGCCACCGGATCGAACTTGGCCGAGAACCCGAACAGCGAGAACTGGCCTAACGGCTGCCGGCGTCCGGTCACGTTCACCTGGTGCCCGTCGATGTCGCTCATCGAGTTCACGAACGCGTTCTGCTCGATGTGCACGTTGGTGAACGCGAAATCGCGACTCCAGTCCATCCGCTGGTCGGCGTTGTCGTCGATTGGCGTCCCGTCGGCAAAGCTCCCCGCGATATCCACATTGTGCGCGGCGATCGCCAGGCCAAGCGTTTCCGTGGCACCGCACATCGCAAACAGAAAGCCGCCCTGCTCGACGTACTGCCGCATCTTCTCCGCCACGGCCTTCTTGAGTGCCGGGATGGTCGGGTAGCCCAGGCGTTTCGCGGCGGAGAGTCCGCGATCCCGCTGGTCCACGAACCAGGGGGCGTCGCGGAACCCCAGATACAGCTTGTTCAACTGGCCGGTGAAGTCCTCGTGATGAAGGTGCAACCAGTCGTATTTCGTCAGGTCGCCGGCAATCACCTCGTCATCCCAGACCGCGGTGTACTCGATGCCAGCATACTGCAGCGCAAGCGTCACCGCGTCGTCCCATGGCGGAGCCTTCGGCGGCGTGTAGATCGCGATCTTCGGCGCCCGTTCCAGCGCCACGGCGTCCATGTTGCTCCCGGCGATCTCGGCGCGGATCGCCGTCAGGCGGCCGTTGTCGATGGGCTCGAAGGCGATGCCGTCCAGCGCGGCGCGCCGGCGCATCTCCTGAATGTCCGGCAGCAGGAACGATCCGCCGCGGAAGTTCAGGAACCACTCGCTTTTGTGTCCGTCGCGCAGCGCGTTGAAGATGAGGCCGTACGCCTTCAGGTGGTTCGTCTGCCGATCGTCCATCGGAATGAGCAGGTGCTGCGCGGGCAGAGCGCGCGCGACCACCGTGCCGCCGATGACGGCAGCGACTATCCATCTCAGTGTCCCGGTCATTCGACTGTTGCTGACAATCATCGTTCCCTCGGCGCTCAGCGCACAGCGCTCGGCGCTGGGGGTACAGTTCCCTTCGCCAATTCAAGTTCTCGCCGCGCCTGCGGCACCAGCGCGCTCTGCGGATAAGTCAGTATCAGGTGCTCGAGGCGTGCAATGGCCGCCGCACCCTTCCCCTGGTGTCGCAGAACCTTCGCCCACTCGAGATCCGCTTCGGCGGCCTCTGGCGACTGTGCATGCGACGTGATGAGGCCATCCCAGATCTCCTCGCTTCGCGCCGAATCGCTGGTTGAGCGATAGAGACGAGCGGCGATTGCCAGCAGGAGCGGCGACGCGTCCACCACGTCTTTCGCTGTCGATTCGAATTCCGACGCCGCGGCCGACGTGTCGCTCCGCGCCAACGCAAGAAACGCGCGGCCTATTCCCTCAGAACGCTCATCGCGCGTTCGCGCGAGCACTGAGAGCGCCAGTACGGCGTCGCGGGACACCTCATCCAGCCGGCGTAACCCGGTGCGCGCTGACTTGAGGTCGCCGTCGTACAACGCCATCCACGCCGCGATGCGCTCGTCCGATTCCTCGCCGCCTCGCGTCAGTGTCGCCCGCGCTCGCGCCACGTCGCCCATTCGCACCCACGCCCAGGCCACCGCCCGCACCGCGTCGCCTCGCGTTACCGGGTCGAACGTGCTCCCTCGCTCGGTCAAAAGGGAATCCGCCGCGCCGGCGCGGCCCAGCTGGCCCAGCGCGCGCAAGCGAACCAGGGCCATCGTACCCGCGTGCGAGGTATCGCGCCACGAGGCCAGGGAGTCGGCCCAGGCCAGGGCCGATGCCGGCTCACCGCCCTGCAGCGACGCGGTTGCGGCGCGCACGACCAGACTCGCCTGACGCCGGCTGCCCAGAGCCGCCGCATAGGCATCGCGAGCCACCAGCCACGACTCCCGTTCCTCGGCATCCGCCGCGAACTGCAACCAGGCCTCGACCACCGAATCGGTGGGCGTCAGCACGCGCAGCACGTTCCATGCTTCCCGCGCCGAGCTCCAGCGCATCTCCAATCCGGAGAGAATCCGCCGAATCGCCAGGTCCTTCGGATCGGCATCGAGGATCGCGCGGATCGTATCGCGCGCTACGCCGTTCGCGGCGCCAAGCACGAAGACCGCCGACGCCTCCAGGTACGGGGCGTACGCCATTGCCTGACGCCAATTCGTGGCCGACGACTCCCACATGCCTAACGCGCCCTTCAGCTCGGCCAGCTCCGCCGCCACCAGCCGGCCGCCGCCCAGCCGCTGCATCGCGAACGTGAGCACCGTGTCGGCGGTGCGGGTCAATCCGGCGTCCAGCAGGAGTCGCGCGTATTCCCGGAACGGCGTCGGTTCTCCGGGAACGGCGTTCACCCAATGCTCGAAGGCCAGGCGCGCGGCATCGGCGCGGTGCGCATTGGTAAGCGTGCGGAGCTGGATCGTGCGCGCGACGGGATCGCGCGGCCGCTTCAACAGGACACTGTCGATGATGAACAACAGCGTGTCGGTGTTCCCCGCTTCGGCAACACAGCGTTCGAGGCCGAACAGCGCACCCGCCGGGTCGTCAGTGGCACCCAGCGCCTGCCTGAACAGCGGAATCGCGTCGCGGCATTTCCCTGTGCCCTCCAGGTCCAATGCCCGCGAAAGCGCCGCACCCTCGGCGTCCTGTGCACTGCCGGTTTGAGCCGCGACGACGCCGAGGAGCAGAAGGAGGAGGCCGAGCCTACGGCCGCTGGCCATTGATCCTCTTGAAGTACTCGAGCACGATCCGCCGCTCGTCAGGCGTGAGTCCGCGCAGCTCGTTCCAGGTCGGAGCCTGGAAGCGAGTGGCGGAGCGCCCCGACGCCGAGCTGGTTTGCGGCGTGAAGACATCCGTGCCCGTCCACGATTTCGCCTCGCGCTTGCCGGTGTCCTCGCGCTCTTCTTCCTCCAGGAGACGGCCAGCGTCCAGCATCTTCCGGAAGAGCCGCTGCTGCCGCTCGACAACCGCGGGATCCAGCTGCGCCGCCTCCAGCGCCGCCGCGATCTGGCGTGCCTCCTTCGCCAGCTCCTCGGCCCGACCGGTGGCGTCGCGGTCACCAACGTCATCGAGCTTGGCGGCCACGTCACGCTGTTGCCGCGCCAGCTGACGCGACTCCTGCTGCGCGCGAGCATCCGTCTGATTGCCCATGCGCGGCAGCAACGACTGAGCCGCGGAGTTCAGGGACGACTGCTGCTGCGCCATCTCCTGCAACTGCTTCAGCATCTCCGCGAACCCCGTCGCTGAACTCGACTCCGAGGCGCGTTCCCGATCGCGCACAAGTGAGGCAGCCGCGCCGTTCAGGGACTCGGACGCATCCTTCATGGACTGCGCGATCTGCGTGGCGTTCGTGGACGATCGCGTCTGCTGCGTGGCGTCCTCGACGCGCTTGCGGGCGTCGGCCACGGAGCGAAGGGAACGTTCCGTGAGCAACGACGAGCGCTGTGCCGCGTCCTGGAGCCTCTGCGCCGACTTCTCGACGCCCTGCTGCAGCGAGCCCTGTTGCGACCGCAGCGACTCGGGTGAAGCGCCCTTGCGGGCCTGCTGCTCCAGCCTTTCCTGCTCGCGCGCCAGCTGGATCATCTCCTGGATGGACCGGTCCAGCTCCGTGGTGAGCTCCTGCTTCCACTCCGATACCTGCTGCTCGCGGGCCTTCGAGAGTTCGCGCGCTGCCTCGTCCATGGCCGCCGCTGCCTGACGAGCCGCGTCTTCTGTCGACTGCTCGCGACGCCCGCCCTGCTGGCCAGGCTGTGGTTGCCCCTGGCGTCCCTCCCCACCCTGTCTGCCTTGCTGGCCCTGTTGACCCTGCTGCTGTTGACCGCCCTGCTGTTGCTGCCCCTGTTGCTGCTGGCCACCCTGGCGTCCCTGCTGTCCGCCCTGCTGTTGCTGCTGGCTCATCTGCGCTTTCTGAGCGCTGTCACGCTGCGCCGCGCTTTTCTGCTGCTCGGTCTGCTGAGCGGCGCGCTCCATGGCCTGGGCCGATTCCTGCATGCGCCGCTCCGCTTCATTGACGCGCTCGGTGCCCGCTTCGGCCTTCTGCTGCTGGAGGCGCTCCTGGAGCTGCTTCACTTCCTCGGCCAGGTCACGCGTGCGCTCCGCCATTTCCTTCGCGGCTTGCTGGGCTTCGGCTCGATTCTCGGCCTTGTCCGCGCGCGCCAGCGAATCGGCGATCTGCCGCTGCCGCTGCGCCAGCTCCTTCGCTTCGTCAGTCAACGTGCTCATTGAGCCTTCGACCGCGGCACGCTTCAACATCTCAACGCTCTTTTCGAGCTGTTCTCTCAAGCGCTGTTGCTGTTGCGCCAGGTCGGCCATCGCCTTGCGCGCATCCTCCGGAGACAGTTGCTGCGAGGCCTGTTCGAGCTTCCGCAGTTGTTCGGCGAGTTCGGGAGTCAATGCATCGCGTAACAGCTTCTGCGCTTCCTCGAGCTGCCGCTGAAGCGCGCTATCCAGCGCCCCCGCTTCCTGCAGTTGCCGCTCGAGCTGCTGCGCCGACGACTGGAGCTGCTCCATCCGATCGGCCAGCTCCCGCTGCTCACGAGCCAGCGCCTTGGCCTGCTCGGCGGACTCGTAGCTCATCTGCTTGTCGTTGCGTTGGCGCGCAGCCTCCTGCGTCCGCTGCTGCAGCTGCTTCTGCGCGGCAGCCGTAGCGGTCGCGCGGGAGACCGCCGTGTCAGCCGCGTCGCGGATGGCATCGCGCTGTTCGCTCAGCGTGGGAAGCCTGACGACCAGCTCCTGGCTTTCACCGGTCAGTGCCCACGGTGAACCATCGGTCGCCGCGGCAACCACGTGCAGCGCATCGCCCGGCCGCAGTGCGTCCGTCCTGAGCGGCGTTTCGCCCGACCACTGGCCATCGTTGTTGGCGGGATGCCGGCGTTCCGGCAGGTCCTTGCGTGTTCCGCGCCCATCGACGATCCACGAGCGCACGGCCACCGAGATGATGCCGTGGTCGTCCGTGGCCATGACCGAGACCGAGAGGCTGTCACCGGCAATGACGGTGGTGTCGCCTCCGGGCGAAAGGATCTCGACATGCGGCGCCGAATCCGGGACGACTTCGATTTCCAGAGCGGGCGGGACATCCGAGATGGGTCCGGTCCGGCCGATCGCTCCCCATTCGTAGCGACCCGTCACGGTCGGCACCGGGCCTGAAAACCGCAGCCCTTCGGGGCGAAGGATCAGGGTGGTGGCACCGCGCGTCAGGGTGACTTCGCGCAACTCGGTTGACGACGTGCCCTCGACCGTAAGCCTTGTGCCCTGCGGCACACGCACCGGCTCGCCTAACGGGATCAGCTCCTGTTGGCGGCCGAGGTAGCCGGAGAACTGCGCCCGGATGTTCACCTCGCCGATGAACGGACGCTCCACCACGCGAACGACAGCGGTGTCGCTCAGTGCCCGACCATCCGTTGCGTACAGGGTGAGGTCGGCATCCAGCGGTTCCAGCCGAGCCGTGGCCACGCCCTCGATGACGGGAATGGTCACCGTGCGCCATGTCGCGCCCGTGCGGCGATGCGCGAGCGTCACCTCGCGGCGTCCTGGCGCCCGGACCGTTACCGAGATCCGTTCTCCGCGCAACACCGATCCCGGAAGCGAATCGACACGCACGCCCTCGAGCAACGTCCCGCTCCACGCACGAAGGGGGTGCAGCAGCGCCGCCCAGCCATCAGGCGCGGTCGCGGTTCCCGCCACCAGCGCGGCAACGCCGGTGGCGGCGGCGACGGCACCGATGCCCACCCATCGGAACATCCGGCGCCTGAGCGTGGGAGCCAGCGGCTTCTGCCCGAATTCTCCAAGGCGGCGAGCCATCGACTCGGCGCCGAGTCGGCCCAGTGACCCGGTCGCCGCCACTTCCATGGTGCCGCGAATGGACCCGTCCCTCAGCGCGCGCTCGCGCTCGATCTGACCCGCTACACCGGGTAGCGTCGCCATCCGCGTGCGGAGAACAGACAGGATGCGAACACCGGCAACTATCAGCGCGAGCGCGGCAGCCCACAGCAGGAGAGGCATCGGCCGCGGCAACGCCAGCCAACGCGCCGAGCCAAGGATGAGTGCCCCGCCCGCGAGCAGGGCGCCGAGAGCGCCCAGCAACAGCGTGACCCCCGACGCATTCAGGAGGCGCGCCAGCGCTCGACGTTCCCGCTCGATCAGTTCTAAGAGACTCATGTGCCCGGTCGACTGGTTACGGCATAGACGAACAGGTTTACGCCCATGCGTAGCGCCGCCTCATGCAAGGCCGGAGGATCATTGTACGTACCCGGATCCTCCCAACCATTCCCAAGATCGCTCTCGAAGCTGTAGAACACGGCCAGGCGAGTTCCAATGAAGATCCCGAAGCCACGCGCCGGCTTGCCGTCATGCTCGTGGACCTTGGGAATCCCTGCCGGAAAGTCGTACACGATATGATAGACCGGGTGCGTCAGTGGCACATCCACCAAGGGACGATCCGGGAAGACACGCGCGATTTCGCGCCGGAAACTCTCGTCCAGCCCGTAGTTGTCGTCGACGTGGAGGAAGCCGCCGCGATTCAGGTATTCGCGAAGACGCAGCACTTCGGCGTCCGAAAACTTGATGACGCCATGCCCGGTCACGTGGAGAAACGGATGGTCCCAGAGTCGATCGTCCTTGAGACTGACCCGAGCCTCAGTTGGCTCGACCTTCAGGCTCGTTCTCTCGTTGATCGCCTTCAGAAGATTCGGAATGCTGGACGGATTCGCATACCAATCGCCGCCGCCGTCGTACTGTAGACGCGCAATGGTCAGGTTCGCCGCGGGAGCGGGGCCGAACGAGGTGAGCGTCAGCGCCAGAAGCGCTGCTGCGGGACGAAGCGGCGTCATGACTTCACCGCCATCCGGTACACCGCGTTCCGGGAGACGCCGGTCTCGGACGAGACCTGCGCCGCCGCATCCCTGGCCGAGAGCCCGGCCTCACGCAAAGCTCTCACGCGACTCTGCAACTCTTCCTCATTGAATGGCTTAGGCTCAGCCCCTGCAAGTAGAATGACAACCTCGCCACGCGGTGGACTGTCGGCGTAGTACGCAGCGAGTTCCTCGACCGTTCCGTCGCGAAACTCCTCGAAGATCTTGGTCAGCTCACGTGCAACCACGCACCGCCTTCCGGGTGAGCCAGCGGCCGCCAGTTCCTGAAGGGTAGCGGCAACGCGTCCTGGAGCTTCGTACAGCACGGCCGTGTGCGGGAGCGTGCCGAGGAGGGCGATGGCGTCGCGACGCTCGCGTCCGGTCCTGGGCAGAAAGCCGAAGAACGTGAACCGCGTGGTATCGAGACCCGCCGCGGACAAAGCGGCCGTGAGCGCCGAGGCTCCCGGCACCGGCGAGACCCGGAATCCGGCGGCTCGCACCGCCTGCACCAGCCGGCTCCCGGGGTCGGAGATGAGCGGCGTTCCAGCGTCGGTGACAATCGCGACGCTCTTTCGACTTCGAAGCTGCTCGATGACACGTGGAACTGTGCGCGACTCGTTGTGCGCGTGCGAGGCAACCATCCTCGTCTTGATACCGAAGTGATCGAGCAGGACGCGTGTCTTCCGCGTGTCCTCGGCGAGCACCAGGTCTGCTGATCGCAGTGTCTCGATCGCGCGCTGCGTCATGTCGCCGAGGTTGCCGATGGGAGTGGCCACGATGAACAGCGTCCCCTCCCCCTCCCCCTCCTTGTCCGCACTGGATCCGGCTGACGGCCGAACCATTTCAGGTGCGGACCGTCATGCCGCGTGCTTCTTGAACTTCTCCTCCAGGACCGGACGGGGAACGGCGCCGATGACCTGGTCGACCACCTTTCCATCCTTGAAGAAGATCACCATCGGAATCGAACGCACGTTGAACCGGGTGGCCGTCCGGATGTTCGCATCCACGTCTAGCTTGGCGACCTTTGCCTTGCCCGAGTACTCGGTTGCCAGTTGATCCAGGATCGGAGCGATGATGCGGCACGGGCCACACCACGCGGCCCAGAAGTCAACGACCGCCAACCCGGAGTGTTTCTCGATCTCGCCTTCGAAGTTCTCGTCCGTTACTGCGCTTGCCATCGACATGCTGTTTTCGCCTCCGCACGGCGGGCCTTCGCCCGCCGGCTGGTTGGGACTAGTTTCCGCGCGCACCGACCACCGGAGCGCGAGTCTGATGTCGGATACCCCCCGCCGCGGAACCCGGATCGCACACGTTGGACTCGCGGTCAGGTCTGCTGCCGACCTGCATTCATTCTATCGCAATGTCCTCGGAATGTCCGAGGCAGAGTTGGCCGACAGCGATGGCGCTCGAATCAGCGGCTTCGAGGCCGGCGAATCTCTCGTGGAGCTACTGGAGGCCGACACCCCCGACTCGCCCATCGCCCGGTTCATGGAACGGCGCGGCCCCGGAATCCATCACATTTGTTTTTCTGTCGATGATCTGGACGATACGTTGCGCAAATGCCGCGACGCGGGCCTGCGATTGATCGACGAACAGCCGCGCGTCGGGGCGGAAGGCAAGCGCATCGCGTTTCTGCACCCGTCGTCGACGGGAGGCATCCTGATCGAGCTCACGGAGCATTGAACGCCAGCGTCGGCTCCGTGACCGCCGTCCAGCAGACGCGATTCAGCAGGTCAGCCTGGGCGACAGAAATCGCCCTGAACCGCTGGGAAATCCGTGTCGGCGACATACCAGCGATTGGATGGACCCCTGACCATCTTGAAATTCGGCGTCTTGGTCCGGTTGCCGCGCGTGATCTGGATCCGCACGGTGCGTTCACGATCGGATTGGACGGTTTCGTCGAGGATCTGAGCCCTGTCGTGGTCATAGCACTGCTGGAGCAGAATCAGTCGCTTGTCGAGCTCGCCCCGCTCCATATGGTCGCGCGCGGCTCCCTGCTCACTGCCCCAGATGGCGCCCATGGCCTGCAGGTCCTGCGACTTCACCGCTCCCAGGAAGTTCAGGGCGGCGTCGCGAGGTGTAGCGGCGCCCGTCAGCGACGTGCCCATGGAGGGGCTCCGGCTGCATGCGACGGCCACAACTACCAACAGGGCCCACTTCCTCATGAACGTCTCCAAGCCAGTTTGAATGCGAACGTAATGGCGGCCCGTCGGGGGATCAACGGGCGGACCCAACCAGAGTACCCACCTGACTGACCCATGTACGCCGAGTATCAACGTTTGTTCATCAACATCGATCACGTCGCCACCATTCGTCAGGCACGCAAAACCGACGAGCCCGACCCGCTGGCGGCCGCGCTGGTTTGCGAAGATGCCGGCGCTGACGGCATCACGGCGCACCTTCGCGAAGATCGACGGCATATCCAGGATGCGGACATAGAGCGGCTGGCGGCGGCGGTGCGGACCGCGCTGAACCTGGAGCTGGCGCTCAGCGACCCCATCATCGCCCTGGCTGAACGGCTTCGTCCTCGCGAGGTGACGATTGTCCCCGAGCGGCGTGAGGAGGTGACCACGGAGGGCGGCCTGGACGTGCGGCGCGATCCGGAGCGCCTGTCACGCGCCATTCAGCGCCTTCGCGGCGCCGGAATCAGATGCAGCCTGTTCATCGATCCCGATCCGGACACGGTGGCGCGCTCGCACGACGCCGGCGTTCACGCCATCGAGCTCCACACCGGTCGCTATGCGCACCACCCTGAGGATGCCGGCACACTGCGTGCCCTGCGCGAGGCCGCGTCGCAGGGTGCGGGGCTGGGCCTGGCGGTCCACGCCGGTCACGGCCTGACGGTGCGCAACGTCGGGGCCGTGGCCGGGATCCCCGAAGTGGAGGAGTTGAACATCGGTCATTCCATCGTGTCGCGGGCCGTGTTCGTCGGCATCGGGGAAGCGGTTCGGGAAATGCGCAGCGCGATGCAACGGGGGCGCAACGCTGGACCACGATGACAGCCGGCGCGTAAGTTGCCGTCGGCCCGCACACGTCGAGCACTCTGGATGCGGATCTCTTCTCGAACCTGAAGCCTCAAGCCGGTACCCTCGCTCTGCCAATGCCCTCGCCTGAACTCCTGCGCTTCTTCCACGCCGAAGCTCGAGAATACCTCGACACCGTCGACGCGCTGGTTTCGGGCGGGGCGTACTTCGAGGCCAGCGCGTTCGTGGCGGCGTCGCGAGCGCTGCGCGGCAGCGCGACGATGGCGCGCGTGCCGCGGGTCCCCGAGATCGCCCTGACCATGGAGCGGATCGCCAACGGCGTGCGTGACGAGGAAATCGAATGGTCGCCAGACCTCCGTCGCGACCTTGGCGACACGATCGTGGACCTGCGCCGGTTCGTCGCCAGCAGCAGCGACTGGTCCGCCGATGACGACCGGCAGGCCGTCGATCGCCTCGCGTCGCTGCGCGCGCTGCTCCCGGTGGGGAGAACCACGCCGGCGACGCCGCCCTCGGCCGGCACGACGCCGATCTTCATCGCCCTGCAGTCATCCGCGATCGCGACGGACCTGGAGCGCTTCCTCGGGAATACGCTGGATCGCGGACTGATCAGCGATGTGGTCAACCGCGTGAAGAGTTTGCGTGGGATCGCGGAGGTGGCGGATCATCCGCCACTGGGCGAGGTGGCCGATGCCGTGGAGCGCACTCTTCGCGAGCTGGTCCCCGACGCCATGCTTCGAGACGCCGACACGGAATTGCTCAACGCGGCGACGGCGGTGTTCCGCCGCGCTTCATCGGAGTTGCGGGCTCGCGGCCGGTTCGAGAGCACGTCGGCGGAGGTGGAGCGGTTTGCGCGGGCCGCGGCCGGCGCGGGCCCGGCGCCAGTGGAACGCGAAGCGCCGGTGGTCCGCATCGAGGAACTGTTCTTTACCGACGCCGGTCCGCACCTCGTCAGGCGCGGCGCCGCGCCCTCGCGGAGCGCCGAGGCCCGCTTCCGCGAGGAAGTCGTCTCCCGCGCCGAGCACCTCCATCGCCTGGTCGCGGAAGCCAGGGTAGCGAGTGATCCGTTTACCCGGGAGCGGGTCCGCCGCGACCTGAGGGCGCACCTCGGACGCCTCGACGAGTTTGCGAGAAGCTTCGGGGCGCAGCAGGTGGCGTCGGTGGCAGGCGAATTGGCGTCGCAGGAAACCTTCCCGGATCCGGCACTCGACGCCGTCGAGTCGGTGGCACGCGTGCTGACCACCTCGGGCATCGGGTTGGATGAAATGGAGAGCCGGCTGGCGGTCGGAGAGCGGAGACGGTGGACTCCCGTCACGACTCCCATCACCCCATTGACCGCGACCACTCGTCAGGCGGAACGACTCGTCGCTCCCTCAGCGCGATCCGGACGTGCCTTGCGGGAAATGCTCGATGCGAGCATCACGCAACTGTCCTCGCTCGAGGATGTGCCGCTCATCGAGCCGGTTCGGACCGATGAACACGCGATCGTGTCGGTTGAATCACTGGTGTATCGGGGCGTGGCCGCACTGGAACGCGCCCGCGCGCTCCGCGATGAACTCCGGAGCCACGGCACCACCGATCCCGACGCCCTTCACGAGCTGTACGACCTGCTCGACCTGGCCCGCGCCGAATGACTGAATGAGGATCGGCTGGCGCGGAGTCCTCGGGGTGATCATCAGCGTCGCCCTGCTGTGGTGGACGTTGCGCGGTGAGTCGTTCGCTGGGATCTGGGCCGTCCTGCGGGAATCGAACCTCGCGCTCTTCGTGACGGCCGCGGCCGTTGCGACGCTGTCATTCCCGATTCGCGCCTGGCGCTGGCGATACATCCTCGAGCCGACCGCCGGGAAACTGCCATTCGGTCCGCTGTGGCGGGCGACCGCGATCGGGATGATGGTGAACAACGTTTCTCCGGCGCGGGCAGGCGAACTGGCGCGGGCGTACGTGCTTTCGCGGGAGACACAGCGCGTTCGATTTACGGCGTCACTCGCATCGCTGGTCGTCGATCGCGTCTTTGACACGCTGGTCGTGCTGCTATTGCTGCTGGTCGTTGTCTCGTTGCCCGGCTTTCCGTCGGGCGCCACGGTCGCCGGATGGTCGGTGTCGCGACTCCTTCTCGCGGGCGCTCTGGTTGCCATTTCGGCGCTCGTGGTCCTCGTCTTCGCCGCTCTCTACCCGGAGCGCCTCGCCCGGATCTGGGAGCGCGCGCTTGGGTCGCGGGCTCCCCATCTCATGGAGCGCGGCCGCGACATACTACTCTCGTTCGGTTCGGGACTCAGCGTACTGCGCGATCCGCGCCAGTCGGCGATCGTGTTCGCGTGGGCGCTCGTCATGTGGCTGGTAAATGGCACGTCGTTCTGGATCGCCTTTGGCGCGGTTGGCATCGATGCGCCTTTCTCGGCCGCGCTCTTCCTGCAGAGTCTTCTGGCGGCGGCCGTCGCCGCTCCCTCCGCGCCCGGTTTCTTCGGGGTCTTCGAGGCCTCGACCAAAGTGGCGCTCAGCGTGTATGGCATCGAGGACACGCTCGCCGTGAGCTACGCTCTCGGCTACCACCTGCTGGGTTGGATTCCCATCACGCTCATTGGCTTCTGGTACCTGGGCAAGCTTGGCCTCCACCTGAAGGACATCGGGGAGAGCAGCAAGAGGACGCGGAACGAGGGGACCTGATGCCGCCGAGTGACGCGCGCGTTGAGGCCCAGGCGAAGCTCAACCTGATGCTTCGCGTCCTCGCGCGCGAGGAATCAGGGTATCACCAGATAGAGACGCTGTTCTGCCGCATCGCGCTCTCCGACACGGTGACGGTTCGCGTAACGCCATCCAGAAGGACGCTTGCCTGCTCCGGCGAGCGCCTGCCCGCCGGCGGCCTCGGGCCTCCGGAAAAGAACCTGGCATGGCGCGCCGCGTCGGCATACGCCGAGGCGACGGGCTTTCCGGCGGGATTCGATGTCTCGATTGAAAAACGAATTCCGGTCGGAGGAGGCCTGGGTGGCGGGAGCGCCGATGCCGGCGGGGTGTTGAGGGCCCTCAATGCCCTCAATCCCCGGCCGATCGCCACGATGCAGCTGCTCCGGATCGCCGCGGCGTTAGGCGCGGACGTCCCGTTCCTGACGCAGGATGAATCCACCCTCGCACTCGGCTGGGGGCGGGGGGAGCGAATGGCCCTGCTGCCCCCGCTTCCGTCCAGCGCTGTCTGGCTCCTGGTGCCGGAGGCGCCGGTCCACACCGCTGATGCCTATCGCTGGCTCGATGCCACGGAGCGACCGGCAGAACCTGCGGCGATCAGCGTGAATCAACTGACGACCTGGGCGGGGGTGGCCGCGATCGCGCGGAACGACTTCGAGGCGCCGGTCGGCGCACAGGTTCCCGTCGTCGGAAGGCTGTTGGCTACATTGCGTGGTGAGGACGTCCGGGCGCTGCTCGGCACCGCGTCGATCGTGTTGATGACGGGTTCGGGCTCCTGTGTGGCGGTCGTGAGCGGGGAGCAGCGACCACCGCACTTGCGATCGCCGCCGCCTCTGAGCGGGGTGCCAGTGGTGGAAACGGAGACGTCGGTATTTGTTGAGCCTGTCGTCCTGACCGATTAGGTTTGGCGCTCCCGCTCCCTGCCCCCTCGTCCAATGGCAGGACATCGGACTTTGGATCCGAGAATGGTGGTTCGAATCCACCGGGGGCAACTTGGTCCGCATTGACCTAACCTCGCGTCACATCTACGTTTCTGGGCTACGGTAATGGACCTTTTGCCAGGTGTGCTCCGGGGTTTCAAGCTCATCTCCGGAAACGCCAACAGAGGACTCGCCGAGGAAATCGCCAGGCACCTCGGGGTTGAGCTGTGCAGGATGACGCTCACCCGGTTTGCCGATGGTGAGATCTTTGTGCGAATCGATGAGAACGTCCGCGGCGCGGACGTTTTTATCGTCCAGCCGACCAATCCGCCGGCGGAGAACATCATGGAGCTCCTGCTCCTGATCGACGCTGCCAAGCGGGCGTCGGCGGCGCGGGTGACCCGCGTCATGCCGTATTACGGGTACTCGCGGCAGGACCGGAAGGACCAGCCGCGGGTGTCTATCGGGGCGAAGCTGGTGGCGAACCTGATCGAGACGGCCGGCGCCGACCGGGTGCTGGGTCTCGATTTCCACCAGCATCAGTTGCAGGGGTTCTTCGACGTTCCGGTCGATCACCTCTACGCCTCCCCGGTGCTGGTTTCGCACTTCAGGAAGAAGCAGTTCACCGACCTGGTGGTGGTGGCACCGGACGTCGGCTCGGCCAAGATGGCGCGGGGGTTTGCGCGGAAACTGGATGCCGCGCTCGCGATCATCGACAAGCGGCGTCCGTCGCCTAACGTGGCCGAGGTGCTGAATGTGGTGGGTGAGGTGGAGGGTCGGGATTGTCTCATTCCCGATGACATGATCGACACGGCTGGCACCGTCACGGAGACGGCGCGGGCCCTGAAGAAACTGGGGGCGCGGGATGTCTATGTCTGCGCGTCCCATGGACTGCTGTCAGGACCGGCGGTCCAGCGGTTGAAGGACGCGCCGATCGCGGAGGTGGTGATCACCGACACGGTCGTCGTGCCCGAGGAGAAGCGGTTCGATCGACTGCGGGTGCTGTCGGTTGGGGAGTTGCTCGCCAAGGCGATCCGGTTCACGCACAGCGAGCAGAGCGTATCGAGCCTCTTTGATTAGCTGCGTACTGCGTACTGCGTACTGCTTGCTTCTTGCTTCTTGCTGCTTGCTGCTTGCTTCTTGCTGCTTTAGCTGGTGCTGGCTGCTTGAGGGAGCGGGTTTCCTCTCCCATCTCACATCTCCCAACTCACGTCTCTCTGTTATGGCTACTGCACAGTTAAACGCGATGGCGCGCTCCGGCACCGGCAAGGGTGCAGCGCGGTCGCTTCGGCGCGACGGCCGCGTGCCCGCCGTCATCTACGGTCACGCTCGTGAGCCGCTGTCCCTCTCCGTGCCGGCGCGCGATTTCGATCGCCTGCTCGAGAAGGTGGCAGCCGAGAACACAGTGATCGAGCTGCACATCGATGGCACGATGGCGCGGACCCTCATCCGCGAGATCCAGCGCCATCCGGTGCGCCGCAATGTGCTGCATGTGGACTTCCAGGAGCTGGTCGCCGGCGAGCGCGTCATCGTTCGCATCCCGATCACGCTGCAGGGCACGCCCGAGGGCGTCAGGACTTCCGGCGGCATCCTGAGCCAGATCATGCAGGAACTCGAATGCCGGGTCGACCCGCTCAACATGCCCAGTCACATCGACGTCGACGTGACCAATGTGACCATCGGCCACTCCGTTCACGTCAACGAGATGACGATCCCTGAGGGTGTGGAGGTGCTGGACGACCCCGAAGCCGCCGTCGCCATCGTTGCCGCACCGAAGGCCGAGGTCGAGGCTCCAGCGCCAGGCGTCGAGCCGGAAGCGGCCGCCGAGCCGGAACTCATCCGCAAGCCGAAGGAAGGCGAAGAGGAGGAGGCCGAAACCGAAGCGACTTGATCCCAATCGACTGGCTACTGCGCTTCTTTGGCCGTTCGCTCGGCCAAGGCAACAGCGACGAGCCGATGAAGCTCATCGTCGGGCTGGGGAATCCGGGCAAGTCGTACGTCGATACGCGTCACAACGTCGGCTGGTGGGTCATCGACCACCTGGCCGGCGTTTGGCGTTTTGACGGGTGGCGGAAGGACCAGGCCGCGCTGGTCAGTGACGGCCGGGTGGGTGGTCAGCGTGTGCGCCTGGTGAAGCCACAGACGTACATGAACCTGAGCGGCGGCATTCTGAGGCCCTATCTCCGGCGCGAATCCTGGTCGGCCGCGAAGGACCTGCTGGTCATTGTGGACGACGCGGCGTTAACGGTCGGACGGTATCGCCTTCGCGCACAGGGGAGTGCGGGAGGGCACAACGGGCTGAAGTCGATCGAGGCGGCGGTGGGAGGACAGGAGTACGCAAGGCTCCGGATCGGGGTGGGACCGCCAGCGGATCGCGAGAGAAAGCGAGACCTGGCGGATTATGTGCTGGACAAGATGGGGAAGAGGGAGCGACAGGATGTTGAGGACCTGTTCCCCGATCTCGTCATGCTCGTGGAGACGTGGCTTTCAGACGGTTCGGAAAAGGCCATGAGCAAGCACAACCGGATGGGAGATGGGAGACGTGAGACTTGAGATCACCTGCGACTGCCTGATCCGATCGGATGGGTGCCCCGTTCCGCTCGTTCTAGCACGCGCAGCCTGAGAACCACCAGCACGCGGCACACTTCGTCGACGCGAGCATCCAATCGCGCGTAGTCCGACGAGGAATAGAGACCCAGATCGTGCGCCAGGAGCAGGTGATAGTCCAGCTCCCGCGCAGATCCCAGCGCGATCGTCAAGTAGCGAGCAAATTGCGCCGCAGTGACCTGTCCACTCCCTTCGGCGATGTTCGCCGCAACGGAGCTCGAAGCTCGACGCATCTGGTTGACAAGGGAGACGTAACGCCCCTGCGTCGTCCGTTCAGTCACCTGGTGGACGTGAAGCGCGAGGGCGTGGGCACGCCGCCATGCAGCGAGTCGTCGAAACGGGAACATGCGCCAAAGTGCGTCGACGCCGTGCACGATCCTTCATCCGGACAATGCGACTGGTGGCAATCCAACGCATCCGACGAGATCGGTCGGTGCAGGTGATCTCAGTTCTCCCATCTCCCATCTCACGTCCGTTTCAGTCGACCGGCGCTATGACGCGCGCATCGTCTACCTTCGGGTCGTTGACGAGCAGGGAAATCTCCCAGGCCCGCATGTGGCGAGCGGGGTACGGCTCGACAAGCTTCCGCACGTCTGCGATTCCTGTCTCCGGCTCAATCCACCTCGCATAGTCCTCCGGCCTCACCATCACCGGCATCCGATCATGGATCGGCGCCAGGAGCTCATTTGGTTCGGTCGTGAGGATCGCGCACGAGACAATCCACTCGTCTCCCTCTCTGGGTCGCCAGTACTCCCACAGCCCGCCCAAGGCAAACGGTTCGCCGTCGCTGAGGGCCACCGCGTGCGGGCGGCGGCGGCGCTGACCCGGTACATCCTGCCACTCGAAGAACACGTCCGCGGGAATGAGGCAGCGGCGTTTCTGCATCGCGGCGCGGAAGGACGGCTTGTCGAGCGCGGTGTCAGACCTGACGTTGGCCATCCGATGACCGATGGCCGGGTCCCTGGCCCATGATGGCACGAGGCCCCAGCGAATCATGTCCGCTTGCGTCACACCCTTCCGCTCCCTGACGACCAGGATGTCGCCGCCAGGAGGGATGTTGTATCGGGGGACCAGCGGCGGAAGCTCGGTGATCCCGAAGCGCTCGAGCTTGAGTTGTTCAGGTCGGGTAAGGCCAAAACGACCGCACATGGGAGATGGGAGACGTGAGTTGGGAGACCTGAGATAAAACTGCCATCAAACGATCGGATCTGATCGGGAGGCAGTTTACCTCAAATCTCCCATCTCCCATCTCCCATCCCAAGCCATTATGTTTTCCACTCTTACAACTGGCCCACAACCCCCTCCTCGCGCGCCGGCAACCAGCGCGGGGCGGTCACGACCACAGGGAGGATTGCCGATCATGACCCGCCGTTACGAGGCGGTCTACATCTTCGACTCAACACTCGAAGATGCCGCCATCAATGAGAAGATCGCGCGCTTTCACGCGCTTCTCCAAAGCCCGGAAGAAATCTCCGTGGATCACTGGGGACGCCGGCAGCTCGCCTACAAGATCGGTCCTCGCGACACCGGCTACTACGTGATCGCCCGGTTCCACGCCACGCCGACCGTGCTCCCCGAATACGAGCGCGCCATGAAGCTCGATGACGGCGTGGTTCGCTACCTGATCACGCTGTTCGAGCACGAAGTCGGCGCCCCGCCGATGACCGAAGAGGAGTTGGCGGCTCGCCGCCAGGACGACGACGACGACGAGGACTGACCAATGCGACGCCCGACAAAGAGCTGCCCGTTCTGCGAAGGACGCGTGCATTACGTCGACTACAAGGATGACCGCACCCTCGGCCGCTTCATCACCGATCACGGCAAGATTCTGCCGAGCCGGTTGAGCGGCGTGTGCGCGCGTCATCAACGCCAGTTGTCCACCGCCATCAAGCGCGCACGGTACCTGGCGATCATTCCCTACATCCGCGGACATCAGGCCTGAGTGGAACCGTCCACCTCGCCGACCCCTGAAGCAGCGGCTTCTTCAGCGGCTGCAAGGGAGCGTGGCTGGCGATTGATCCTGCCGGCGCTGGGACTGTTCCTCCTGGTGCCGGCCTTCGCCGCGCTGCGGGTGCTGGTCCCGGTCGAGCAGACGATCGTGCTGGTCGGGCCCGCGATTGGCGTGTGCGCACTGGTTGCCTGGATGCAGGGCGGCCGCCTGTGGCTGGCCCTCACCTGGCTGTTGCTCTCGGCCTGGATGCTCCTCCGGCCATTGGGCAGTGCATCCGCCTTCGAGTTCATGGCGCGCGGGTGGGCGATTGTGCTCGTCTCGATGTTCGGGATCGCGTGCATGTTGGGAGGCCGAAGACTGTTCCTGTCGCGGGCGCTTTCCGCGGTGGCCGCAACCTTCGTGTTCGCGGGCGCCGTCGTCCTGGTTTCCAGCGTGTCGCCCGGCAGGGTTCAGCGAACGCTTTCTGACGAACTGGACCGCCGGGCGGCGCCGTGGAACGCCCAGGTGCAGGCGACAACCATGGCGCCCGAGTGGCAGAACTTCGTGGCCGATAACCCGCGGTTCGCCGCCATGGTCGAGCAGATGCTGGAAAGCTGGAATCGAATGCCCGACGTCACGGTGTCCTTCTTCCCGGCCCTTCTGGCGCTCGAATCGCTCGCTGCACTCGCGTTGGCATGGGGGCTCTTCCATCGCATCAGTCGAACGCGAGTTGGGCCGCCGCTGAGCCGACTGCGCGACTTCCGGTTCGGCGACCAGCTCGTGTGGGGTTTCCTGGTCGGAATCGTGCTGGTCGTGATTCCAACACTCGGCGCCTTTCGAGGACTCGGGTTCAACCTGATGCTCTTCTTCGGCGCGCTTTACGTGCTTCGTGGTCTTGGCGTCCTGGCCTGGTTCATCGCCGAAAGGCGGCTGGCGCTTGCCATCCTGGTTCTTCTCGCGATTCTGTTTACGCCGGCAGTGGGGATCCTCGCGCTCGGCCTGGGGCTTGGTGACACCTGGATCGACTGGCGCGGCAGGGCCCGGCAACAACTGACATAACGTTTCTCTTCGGAGTCGATCTCATGGAAGTCATTCTTCGGCAATCGGTCGAAAAGCTCGGCCACCCGGGCGACGTGGTAAAGGTCTCCAACGGCTTCGCCCGCAACTACCTCCTGCCGCGCGGGATCGCCGTAGTTGCGACCGAAGGCAACAAGAAGCAGATCGAGGCTCAGCGTCAGCGGCTCGAGGCGGCCGAGGATACCCGGCGCGAAGAGGCGAAGTCGCAGGCCAGCACGTTCGAGCAGGTTTCGCTCACCTTCTCGGCCCGGGTTGGCGAAGAGGGTAAGCTGTTCGGTTCAGTCACCTCGAGTGACATCGTGCAGCAGCTCGAGGCACTCGGTCATCACATCGAGAAGCGGCAGGTCGACCTTCATGAACCCATCAAGGCACTCGGCGTCTACCGCGTGCCGATCCGACTGCACGCGGACGTGAAGCCCGAGATCAAGGTCTGGGTGATCAAACAGTAGGCGTCAGGGCAGCGAGACCTCAGGGTGTCTCCACCGGCCGGGCTCGTGGATCGGGGTTCGCCACCCGTCCCACGGGCCCTTTCGCCAAGCGGGCGGCCCCTTTCACCGAGTCGTAATGTTGCCGCTTGTGGCGCCGCATTATGCTTGAGAAACGAGGGGGGGACCGGCAGGTCCTTCCGCCTCCCGGAACAAAAGATCCAGCCATTCCTACTAAGGCGCGTTCGTGACACGACCCCGCGCATGACATCGTCGTCGGCCACACAGCCGAGTCTCGCCGCCGCCCAGGCCGCGGCCGCGCTGTGCCTCGACCTGAAGGCAAGTGACGTTGTGATCCTCGACCTGGAAGGCGTTTCCGACATGACGGATTGTTTCGTGATCGCGAGTGGCTCGTCGGACACGCATGTCCGCGCCATCGCGGAGCATGTCGCCGAAGGAATGAAGAAGCGCGGATTCCCGGCCCATCATGTCGAAGGGCTGCCGCAGGGGCGCTGGGCACTGGTCGATTTCGTGGATTTCGTGGTGCACGTCTTTCATCCCACGCTGCGGTCGTTCTATCAGTTGGAACGGCTGTGGGGGGATGCGGCGGTGGTCGCGGTGGTACCGCAAGGAGCAGTCACATGAGGCAAGCCAGAGCGCTGGCGCTGGTCGTGGCAGCGGCGATCGCGTCGCCGGCCGGGGCACAGCAGTACTTCGGCCAGAACCAGGTGCAGTTCGACAAGTTCCAGTGGAAGGTCATCGAGACCCCGCACTTCACCGTCCACTACTATCCCGAGGAACGCGACGGGATCATGGACGCGGCGCGGATGGCCGAGCGGTCGTACGCGAGGCTCTCCCGCATGCTGAAGCACGAGTTCCGCGAGAAGAAGCCGCTCATCATCTATCGCTCGCGCGGCGACTTCGGGCAGAACAACGTGACGGGCGACCTCGGCGAAGGCGTCGGCGGCGTCACGGAAGCGCTGCGTCACCGCGTCCTCCTCCCCTTCACCGGCGACTACAAGAGCTTCGAGCACGTCCTGGCGCACGAGCTGGTCCACGCGTTCCAGTACGACATCTTCGCGCGCGGCCGGGCCGGCAACGGACTGCAGACGCTGGCGCAGGTCGATCCGCCGCTCTGGTTCGCCGAAGGGATGGCGGAATACCTGTCGCTCGGCCCGAACCACATTCTGACGCAGTCATGGGTCCGCGACGCCGCGCTCAACGGATCGCTGCCGACGATCAAGCAGATGACGGAGCGGCCCGACCTGTTCTTCCCCTACCGCTACGGCGAAGCGCTGTGGGAGTACATCGGCGGCCGTTGGGGCGACGACGTGATCGGCGAGATCATGAACTCGGCGCCTAACGTGGGGATCGATCGCGCGTTCAAGCGCGAACTCGGCCTGAGCCTCGAGGAGCTGAGCGAGGAGTGGCGCGATGCCATGCAGGTGAAGCACCTGCCGCAGGTCGCCGGCCTGGATCGGGCCCGCAAGTTCTCCGAGCCGCTGCTGTCGCAGCGCAAGACCGGCGGCTTCTCGCAACTCTTCATCGCGCCGTCGCTGTCGCCGGACGGCAAGCTGATCACGTTCATCTCGCAGGGAAGCTTTCTCCGCGGCGAGGTCTTCCCCGACCTGTGGCTCGGTGACGCGGAAACGGGCAAGCGCCTCAAGCGACTGGTCCAGACGACCACATCACCGGACTTCGAGGAGCTGCGACTCCTCTATTCCCAGAGCGCATTCTCCCCCGACGGGAAGCTGCTGGCGTTCTCCGCCCAGCGTGAAGGCCGCGACATCCTGTACGTCATGGACGTGGGGCGGCGCCGCACGATCAAACGGTTTGATGTCGGCCTGGAGTGGGTCACGTCGCCCAGCTGGAGCCCCGACGGGAAGCAGATCGTGGTCAGCGGCACGAGCAGCGGCCTCACCGATCTGTACGTAATCGACTACGAGTCGGCCGCGCTGCGGCGCCTGACGAACGACAAGAACGGCGACCTGCAGCCGGCATGGTCGCCGGACGGACAGCAGATCGCGTTCACCACCGAGCGCGGCGAAACGACCGATCTCGACATGCTGCGCCTTGGCCAGTGGCGCGTGGCGACCTACGACTTCCGCACCGGCAACGTCGAAGTGATCCCGGGCCAGGGCGGACATAACCTGAACCCGCAGTGGGCGCCTGACGGAAAATCGATCGCGTACATCAGCGACCGCACCGGGATCGCCAACCTCTTCCTCGTCGACCTCGTCTCGAAAGAGCACTACCAGCTGACGAACGTCATCGGCTCGGTCAGTGGCATCACTGAGTACAGCCCCGCGATCACCTGGGCGCGTCAGGCAGACAAGCTGGCGTTCACATACTTCGAGGACGGCGATTACACCGTCTGGATGACCGGCAATCCGCGCCGGTTGCGGGGCGAACCTTTCCGCGCCAGGCCCACCGTGGTCGCGACCACGCCCGCCAATGCGAGCGTGTCGCAGACGATGGCCGCCATGCAGGCGCAGCAGGCGCAACGCGCCACCGAGATGCGCGCGGCACTCGATGCCGCCGTCCGCCGTGACAGTGGCATGACCGGCAGCACGAACGATCCTCGGCGGGCGTCCGTCTATCGCGCCTCAACGGGCATCAGGGCGTCGGCCGATGTCCCGGGCATGAACGAAAGATCCGGAACGAGTCCGGTGAGCGTGGCGCAGCTGCTGGACAGCGTGAACCTCGCGCTTCCGGACACGACGACCTTCCGCGAGTACGACTACAAGGTCGGCTATCGGCCCGAATCGATCTATCGTCCCAGTATCGGGTACGCGCAGGACAATTACGGGCGCGGCCTGTACGGCGGCGCCGGCGTCGTGTTGGCCGACCTGCTTGGCAACAACCAGATGATTCTGGCGGGTCAGGTGAACGGGCGCTTGAGCGAGGCGTTCCTGCTGGGCGCGTACACGAGTCTCGGCAACCGGCTGCAATACACGCTGGGCGTGGCACAGTCTCCGTACTTCTTCATCCAGGGATACAGCCTCAGCCCGTACGGCGACGGTTCAGCCAACTTCGTCGAGACATACGAAGTCGCGCGCTACATCGTGCGCGAAGCCTTCGCCATCGGCATGCGCCCCTCGAACCGGTTCAACCGGTTCGAACTCGGCGTCTCGGCCAACAATGTGTCGCGATCGATCGCGATGTACAGCCGCGGCGTCGACGGGTACACGGGCTACGGAACCCAGTGGTTTGTGGACAGCATCGTCAACTTTCCGGGACTGAACTACGTCGCGCCGTACGCGGCGTACGTCTCGGACAACTCGCTGTTCGGGTACACGGGACCCATCGCCGGCCGCCGCTACCGCGTGCAGGTGCAACCAGTGGTGGGCGGACTCCGCTGGACGGAGTTCTCCGCCGACTATCGTCGTTATGTGCCGGTCCTCTTCAACTTCCTGACGCTGGCATGGCGCGCACAGACGAGCATTGGCGTCGGCCGGGATGAGATGGTCTTTCCGAAATACCTCGGCCGCGCCGACTATGTGCGCGGGTACGACCGGGAGCAGTACGCGGCGCAGTTCTGCGGCGGGATCTTCACGGATCAGTCGTCATGCTCCGTCACCGAACTGCTCGGAAGCCGGTTCCTGCTCGGGAACGTCGAGCTGCGATTCCCGCTGGTGCGCCGATTCGACCTCGGCGTCATTCCGATTTCGCTGCCGCCGGTGGATGGCCTCTTCTTCTATGACGCCGGCGTTGCGTGGAGGAGCGGACAGACTATCTCGCTGTCGCGTCCCGACGACTATGACCAGGACCTCCAACGGTACGTGTTGCGCAGTTACGGCATGGGCATCCGGATGAACCTCTTCGGATACGCGTTGCTGCGCGCGGACTATGCGATTCCGCTGGACCGGGGCACGCGACGAGGCTACTGGGTCGTGACACTCGGGCCGAGTTTCTAGAGCACCGATAGGCAGAGAGGCGCGGACAAGGTGGTCCGCGCCTCTCTCTTTTTTTGTTCTTCACGCTCGCATCTGGCACTCGTCCCCCCTACCTTACGCGGGTGCGGGGCCGACTCCTTTCGCTTTCAATGCTCGCCCTGGCCGCCTGCTCGGATTCGCGCGGCTCTGCGGGCGAAAGTGTCGCCGCCTTTGGCGCCGCGTACGGTCAGGACCCCATCGCCCTTCGCGTGGCGCGGGGAGGCGGCCCGGTCCGTGCGTACCAGTATCCGCGTCTTGATTCGCTGATCTGGAGCTCGACGCAGTCCGTCGGCGCGCAGACACGGGTGCTCGCCTTTGACCCCGAAAACGGCCTCGAGGCGTTCGTCGATCGTGGTGGCGTGCCAGGCTGGGTGGACCTTCGCGTCGGAACGGTCAAGCCGAGTCGCGCCTCCAAGCTTGCCGTCATGACCTCGATGGACGCCTCGTCGATTTTCGGCGTGACGCACGACACCCTGATCCACAGGTCGACCCCGAGTGGCGAATGGCAGTATTCGACGACGCATCCCGTGCGTGGCCTCTTCCCACTTCCCGACGGCGGACTGATCGCGCTCACATCGGACGACGCGACCTCGACGCTGACCAGGCTCAGGCCGCCCGAGCGCACGGTGATGGATTCAGCGACCGTGCCAACACCGAGCTATGCGGTGGTTTCTCCCCTCGGAGACCGGCTCTACCTGGCCTTTGATCGCGAACTGGCCGCCCTGAACACGAGCACGTTCGAGGAAACGGCGCGCGTGCGGTTCGATGCGCCGGTGATCGCCCTCACGACAACCCCGTCGGGCGATCGGGTCTTCGTCGCGACCGAGCGATCCAATGAGATCGCGATTCTGGACCGGTACAGCGGCGAGCGGAGCGAGTCCGTGCGCCTGCCGCGAGCCGCGAAGGACCTGAGGATCGATCCACTCGGCCGGCTGCTGCTGGCGCGGCCCGATACCGGCGACTCGGTGTGGGTCATCGACGTTGGCACGAATCGAGTCGTGACGACGCTGCCAACGGCCTGGCGACTCGACCTCCCTAACGTGGGCCCGGATGGCGCGGTGGCAACCATCTCCGGCCGCGACGTGCATTTCACCGTCCCGGGTCACGACAAGCCTCGGATCATCGTTCGCGACGGGGCGAATGAGATCTGGCACTTCGTCTTCTGGAACGGCTTCCGGCCTCGTGCGCCGGGGCTGGACCTCCCGGTGGTCTTTCCGGTCGACACGCTGTACTACACGGAACCGGGCGACTCGCTGGCGACACCAGTGCCCGCGCCGGTGGAGTCACTCGCGCCACGTCCCCAGGTCGTCCCCGCCGACTCGGCCAACCGGACGCCACCCATGACCCGCCTGTGGAGCGTGCAGGTGGCGGCGGTCCTTTCTGAAGACCGCGCCCGCGAAATCGCGCGCACGATCCGCGTCGACGGCGCACAGCCACGGGTGATAGTTTCGGCAGTAGACGGCGCACGTGTTTATCGCGTGGTCATGGGTCCGTTTTCCACGCGCGACGAGGCGGACCGGGTGGGACGCCTGTCGGGACGAGACTACTGGGTATTCGAGGGAGTGCCATGAAGCACGATTCCGATCGCGCCGTCAGCGGCCCAACGGGCGGACCCTTCGGCGATCGTGCCGCGGTGGCTGTCGTCGGGGAGAGCCTGGCCGACGTCGCTCGTGAGGCGCTGAAGATCGCGCGGGTCGAGTCGCAGTCGCGGCCCGTGCTGCTGGTGGACCTGCTGGGCCAGGGGAGCGCGCTGGACGAGATGTTCGGCGATGACGACCCGCACGGCGTGTCCGATGCCGCTCGTTATGGCGTATCCCTGGGTCGCGTGGCCAGGCCCGTGCCGAATGCCGACGGCCTGTTTACCGTGCCCGGTGGCGCCGAGTCGCCGCAGGCTGACGACGTGCTGTCGGACCACCTGTGGGGTTCGTGGTCTGAACAATGCCGCCGCGCCGGAGCCCTGCTCGTCGTGGCGGCGCCAGCGGACCTGCACGACGTTGGGAAGGCGATCGACCAGCTCGACGGCCTCGTCATGATCGGCGACGCCGCCGTTCCCACCACGCATGCTCCGGTCATCGGACGCGTGCCGGCCAGCCGGCACCGCACCGTGGTGGACTTGCCTCCGCCGCGAAGCATCACGCCGGCCGAGAAGGAGGTCGTGCGCGTCGCCACGCCGAGCACTCTGAAACGCGCGCTCGCCTGGACGGCGAGCGCGCTGGCGCTCGGTGCGCTCGTGGCTGCGGCGTGGTGGGCCAACGGCCTGCTGCGCCGATCCACCACACCGACCCAATCGCCTGCCGTCCAGTCGGCGCAACCAATCGTTATGCCGGGTGACCCCTCCGCCCCGGCAGTCGGGGCCGCGAGCGCGGCGCTCGGGGCGGTACCCTGGACGGTGGAGATCGCCAGCGTCAACACACTGAACGGAGCGATGGCGCGGGTTCGGCGGGCGATGGATTCCCTGCCCGTGCCCACCTTCGCGGCGACCCAGCCGGGTGGCGGCACCGCCGTGTGGTATCGCCTCCTCGCCGGGGCGTTCGCCACCAGCGACCAGGCCGATTCCCTGCTTGCCGCCTTACGAGAACGCGGGGCGCTTGGCCCGGCCGCGGGTCGAGTGGTGCAGGCGCCGCTCGCCTGGCTGCTCGAGGAGGGCGTCACCGACGACCAGTTGGCGGTGCGCCTCTTTGGATGGCGACAGCAGGGCCTTCCCGCCTACGCGCTGCTGGACCAGGCAGGGACAACGCGGATTTATTTCGGTGCGTTCGAGAACGAAGCCGAGGCTCGATTGCTGACGCCCGTGCTCGACAGTCTCAACCTTTACGCGACCCTCGTCACGAGGATCGGGAGTGTTCGTTAGGTGCGCCTGACCAGGCTCGAGATGCATGGCTTCAAGTCGTTCGCGGACCAGACGTCGCTGATTTTCGACGAGGGCGTCACCGCCATCGTGGGTCCCAACGGCTGCGGGAAGTCCAACGTGTCGGATGCCGTGCGCTGGGTGCTGGGCGAGCAGCGGGCTCGAATTCTCCGTGGCGCCAAGATGGAAGAAGTGATCTTCCAGGGGTCGTCGGCGCGACGAGCGGTGAACGTGTCGGAAGTTTCCCTGGTCTTCGCGAACGACGACGGCGTCCTCCCGACGCCGTTTCGCGAAGTGGTCGTCACGCGCCGGCTCTCGCGCTCAGGGGAAAGCGAATACCTCCTGAACGGCGCGCCGTGCCGTCTCCGGGATATCCACGACCTCATGCGAGGCACCGGCCTTGGTGCTGACGCAGGCGTGGTCATCGAGCAGCGCATGATCGACGCGCTGTTGTCCGACCGCCCCGACGACCGGCGCGAGTTGTTCGAGGAGGCCGCGGGGATCGGACTCTATCGGGACCGGCGGCGGAATACCGAACGGCGACTCGACGAGACTGCGCAGGACCTGGCCCGTCTCGACGACCTGCTCGGCGAGGTCCAGAGCCAGGTGCGCTCCCTTTCCCGCCAGCGCAAGCGCGCCGAACGGAGCGCCGAGTTGATGGAGCGCCGCTTCGCCGTGGAGCTCACGCTGGCCTCCCGCGACATGGCTTCGTGGCGCGAGGAACTCGCGCAGCTCGAGGTGAGCCTGCACGACCTCCGCGCCGGGGTGCCGCTCGTTGAGGAGCGCGTGCGGCAGGCCGAGAAGGCGCGCGATGAAGCGCATAACGAACGCTCCGCGAGCGACGAACAGCGCAACGAACTGTCGCGACAGGCCAGTGCCGCGCGCGAGGCCGTTCAGGCCCTGCGTGCCGAAATCGCGGTGGCCGGGGAACGCCACCGCAATGCGATGGAGCGCCGCCAGCGCGCAGAGGATGAACGTCGCGAGGGCAGCGAAGCGGGCAGCCGCCTTGACGCCGAACTCGCCGCCGCCGACGCGGAGGTCGCGGAGCTGGAACGACTCCTGATCGCGGCGCAGGAAGAATCGGCCGCGAGGACCGCGGCCGAAACCGAGGCGCGCGAGTCGGTCCGGCTGGCGCGCGAGCAAGCCGAGCAGTCGGAGCGGATGTCGCGTCAGGCACGCGATCAGATGCGCACGCTGGTCGCGGACCGTGAGGCAGCGCTCCGCGAATTGACCGAGCTGGAGAGCCGTACCCGCGCGCTCGACGCCGAACGGGGTCAGTTGAGTGAGGCCGCCGAAGTCCTCGCCCGTGAAATCGGGAGCGCGACGGCGACGGCAACGTCGGCGCGCGAGGGAGTGGAGCGCGCCCAGTCCGCCTTGGATGAGGCCAGGATCGAGGCGCTGGTGGCCCGCGACCAGGATGCCGCCGCCCGCGCCGAGTTGGGACGCATCGAGGACATGTACACCGCCGTCGAGGGTCGCATGCACGGGCTCGAGGGCCTCGAGCGCGAGCGCGTAGGTTTGGCGCCGGCGGCCGCGAAGCTGCTCGAAGAGCGCAGCCGGTTTGGGCCGGATGCGATCCTCGGTCCGCTCTCCGATTTCGTCACAACGAACGCCAACGCGGCCGCATCCATCGAACGGTTCCTCGGCACGAGCGTGCACGCGGTGCTGGTGCGCGACCGCGCCGTCGCCGACGCCGTGCGCGAATGGCACGCCGAGACTGGTCCGGGGCCGCTGCTTCTCCTTCCGCTCGACGCGGTGTCGATCATACCTCGTGTTGACTCGGGAGACCTCGTCGAGCAACTCGACGTTGCGCCGGAGGCAAGGGGGTGGGCGCGAGTACTCCTTGAGCGCGTGAAGTCGCTCGACGACGGGTCGTTCATCGATCGGCGTGGCGCGGTCTGGCTCCCAGGCCCATCCGCCGGACCCGGCCCGCTACGGAGGCGCGCCGAGCTTTCCAGCCTCCGCGCCGAGCTGGCGGCGGCCTCGGAGTCCCGTCGGGCCGCCGTGGCGGCCGCGGAGGTGGCCCGTACAAGGCTCCTGGACGCGGAGGGGGCCGTGGTCAGCATCGCCGATGCGTCGCACGCCGCGCATAACGTCGAGCGCCACGCGCGCGAGGCGCTGGCCGAACTGGAGAGACGGCACGCCCGCTACGCGCGCGAGCTGCATGACTCGCGCACGCAGTCGGCTCAGCTTTCCGGCCGTATCGAAGTGCTCGAGTCCGGCCTGCGCACCATCGACGACTCCCAGGCCCACGCTCGCACCGAGGCCGCCGGTCATGACGCGCGCGCCATCGAACAGCGCGAGGGCCTGCTGTCAGCCGAGTCCCGAATGGATGCCGCCCGCGATCGACGGACGGACGGCCAGGTCGCGCTGGCCCAGGCGCAAGCGCGCCTTCAGGTCGCCGCGGACCGGAGAGGGCGATTGCTCGAGGAGCGCGATTCCGCCACGAGCCGCCTGGCGACGCTGGCGACCGAGTTGACGCTCATCGAGGAAGCCGACCGGGCGCTTGCCGCGCAGATGAGCGCCTGGCAGGCGGACCTCGAGGTGCGCGTGGCCGGCCTGTCGGCGGCCGAAACGCGGCTCGTGGCCGCGGAGCGGGCGGTGTCGGACGCGAACGAGCGCGTGGCACGAACGGAACACGAACTCGACGCCGCGCGAGCCACGGCCCACGAGCGCGGCGAGACGCTGCATAACGCGCAGCTGCGATTCAGCGAGCTTTCCGGCCGTCGCACGGCCATCCGGGAGCGCCTCGAAGCCGAGTGGCGCAGGCCGCTCGACGAGTTACTGATGACGCTCCAGCCACTCGAACTCGATGACGGCGCCCTGCGCGCGGAAGCGGTCGCGCTGCAGCAGCAGGTCGACGCGTTAGGTCCGGTGAATCCGCTGGCCATCGAGGAGCACGACGAGGAGGTGAAGCGCTTCGACTTTCTCACGGCGCAGCGGGCCGACCTCAACGACGCCCGGAACTCGCTCCAGGCGGCCATCCGCGAAATCGACGCCACGGCGCGCGAAATGTTCCTGGCCACGTTCACCCAGGTGCGCGAGAACTTCAGGCACATCTTCATGACGCTGTTTGGCGGCGGCGAATGCGACCTGCGTCTCGAGAATCCGGAACTCCCGCTCGATTGCGACATCGAAGTGCACGCGTCGCCGCGCGGAAAGCGGACGCAGCGGATCCACCTGCTGTCGAGCGGTGAGCGGGCGCTGGTGGCGCTCTCCCTGCTCTTCGGCATCTTCCTGACGAAGCCGAGCCCCTTCTGCCTGCTCGACGAAGTGGACGCTCCGCTCGACGACGCCAACATCGGCCGGTTCGTGCGCATGCTGAACGAGTTCAAGCAGAAGACGCAGTTCATCGTCATCACGCACAACCCGCGCACCACGACCGAAGCTGCCGACGCGGTCTACGGCATCACGATGCAGGAACCGGGTGTGTCGTCGGTCGTGAGCGTACGCATGCGGGGGCCGCAGCTGGACGACACGAGCCGGGATGGAGAGGAGCCGGCCGACCGCGCCGTCGCGGTTGAACCGGCGCCGCCGGAAGCGATTGCGACTTCCCTGTAACCGGATGGGAGATGGGAGATGGGAGAGCCGAGAAGAACTGCCAATCAATGATCAGATCTGATCGAATGGCATCTTATCTCAAGTCTCCCATCTCCCATCTCCCATCTCGAGTCTCGTGCGCATCACCACGATCGGTACCGGAACCGCAGCTCCTCACCCGCACCGCGCTCAGAGTGGCACGCTGATCGAAGTCGACGACGTCCGCCTCCTGATCGACTGCGGAAGCGCCGTGGTCACGCGCATGGCGGAACTGGGATTGCCGTGGGCAGACATCACTCACGTGGCCAATACCCACTTTCACGCCGATCATACCTCCGACATCGCCACCCTCGTTTACGGCTGGCGATACGGGCTTCTGCCACCCAGGTCGGCGCCCGCAGAGCTCATTGGGCCATCCGGATTCTACGGCCTCCTTCAGGCCATGAAGCTGGTGTTTGGCGAAGCGCTGCTTGACCCGCCGCCCGCCCTCACGATCGTCGAATTGCCTCCCGGGGCGGATCACCCGCTCTCGGACAATGTCGTTCTGCAGTCCTTCAAGGTTCCGCACACGCCGGAAAGTGTGGCATATTCCGTGAGCGGACGGGGGCGGCGCGTGGTCGTGACGGGAGACACCGGTTTCGATCCGGCGCTGGCCGTGTGGGCTGAAGGCTGTGACGTCCTGTTGTGCGAGTGCTCGTTGCCGGACGCGCTGGCCCTGCCCACGCACCTGACACCTCGCCAGTGCGGTACCCTTGCGGCTATCGCGCGCCCGAAGCAGCTGGTGCTCACACACTTTTATCCGCCGGTAGAGACGGAAGACATCGCGGGGCAGGTCGCCGAGCACTTCGGCGGCTCCGTGGTCTGCTGTCACGACGGCTGGTCTCTGGAGCTCGAGGAGTCGTAATGCTTGTCGTCATGCATCATGATGCGTCCGCGGCGGAAGTGGAGGCGGTGTGTCACACCATCCGCGACATGGGCTACCAGCCGGTGCCCATGCCTGGCGAGCAGCGCACGGCGGTGGGACTCATTGGCAACGACGGACCGGTCGATGACTCGAACGTCATCGGACTGCCGGGCGTGGCGCAGGTGCTTCACGTCTCGAAGCCATACAAACAGGTGTCACGTGAGTGGAAAGCGGACACCACGCTCGTAAACCTCGGACGCGGCGTGGTGGTCGGCGGGAACGACGTCGTCGTCATCGCCGGTCCCTGCTCGGTGGAATCAGAGGAGCAGATCGTTGCCTCCGCGCGCGCCGTCCGGGCCGCGGGCGCGACGGCCATGCGCGGAGGAGCGTTCAAGCCGCGGAGTTCGCCCTACTCGTTTCAGGGACTTGGAAAGCGTGGCCTCGAGCTGCTGGCTCTCGCCAGACAGGAGACTGGCCTTCCGATCGTAACCGAAGCCATGGATGAAGCGGGAGCGGAGCTCGTGGCCGAGTACGCCGACTGCATCCAGCTCGGCGCGCGGAACATGCAGAACTACTCGCTGCTGCGAGCGGTCGGGCGATTGCGGAAACCCGTTCTCCTGAAGCGCGGCCTCGCCGCGACCATCACCGATCTGCTGTTGAGCGCCGAGTACATCCTGGCGGAGGGAAACCCGCAGGTCATTCTGTGTGAACGCGGCGTCCGCACTTTCGACAGCGCGGCGCGGAACATGTTCGACCTGAATGCCATTCCCATCGTGCAGCGGCTTTCGCATCTCCCCATCATCGCCGATCCGAGCCATGGCACCGGCCTGCGCGACAAGGTGACACCAATGGCGCGCGCGGCCGTCGCCGCTGGCGCCGACGGCATCATCGTCGAGGTCCACCCGAATCCGGATCGCGCCCTGTCAGATGGTTCCCAGAGCCTCTACCCGGAGCAGTTCGCGCAACTCATGGAAGCTCTCCGCCTGATCGCGGGCGCAATTGACCGCAGCATCTCCCCCAGCCCGGCGCAGGTGGAACTGGGCGTCGCCTGAGGGATACCAGACCGAGGGTCATGAGCGCGCGCAGCGCGCTCGGACCTTTCCCTTCCACTCAACCGCATGACTATCCTGTCGTTGCTGCTCGTCACCACGCTGCAGTCGCCCGCCGATCGTGCCATCCAGTCGGCCGTCTCGGCGTACGCAGACATCCGCACGGCCAAGGCAACATTCGAGCAGACCATCACCAATCCACTGCTCGGATCGACGTTCCGCTCGCGGGGCGAGTTCGAGCAGTCCCGTCCCAACAAGTTCGCGTTCCGGTTCACCGACCCGAAGGGCGACGTCATCGTCTGCGACGGGCGGTTTGTCTGGGTCTATCTCCCCGCGTCAACGCCAGGACGCGTCAACAAGGCACCGTGCGGGGGTGATCAGGCCGGATCGCTGGACCTGATCGGTGAGTTCTTCAGCAACCCGAAGGAGCGTTACGCCATTGGCGACGGTGGGGCCGCGACGGTGGGCGAGCGGCGCACTCACATCGTGCTGCTGACGCCGAAGTCGAAGGAGGCCGCGTTCGTCCGGGCCAAGGTGTGGATCGAGCCGACGACGGGCTCGCTCGTTCAGTTCGAGGCCGTGGAGCCTAACGGGCTGTCGCGCCTGGTGCGCATAACGAGTTTCACCCCTAATGCCGCGGTCAGCGCCCGCGCCTTCACGTTCGCGGTCCCGAAGGGAGTGAAAGTGGTGAACATCAGATAGAGGAAGCAGGAAACAGGAAACAGGGGGCCCGAGCGAAAGCGAGGGCCCTCAGTCCTTTCCTGTTCCCTGCTTCCTGTTTCCAGTCCCCTGTCTCCTGTCTCCTGTCTCCACTCGTGATAACAGGTCTACCGGCGACGTAGCGCCAGCCGCCAGTCTCACAGCAGCCTGGATGGCCTTGTCCTGCGCGATCGCTCGCTCGGCCTCCGCGTCCTGGCCAAAGACGAAACGCGCGATCTCGCGCGCCAGCAGGCTCGAAACCAGCGGAGCGGCGCCGTCGAACGTGGCACGATCGAAGCGGAATTCGCGCCCGCGCATGGCCTTCCACAGCTCATCCAGCATCGACGGCGTCACCACGAAATCGCGCGAACGCACCACGCCGCGCGACTGTAACGCGATCGCAACGTCGACCATCGCGTCGCGGAACTGGATGACGCGGTTGCCGAGAGCGTCCTCCAGGGCCTGATCACCCGGGGCAAGCGCCGTGTCGCCCGCCTGGATATCGGGAACGATGCCACCGCCCCCAGCGACGCGACGACCATGTTCGGTGCGGAAGCTGTCGACCGGCGCGTCGTCCTCAACCGGCGTCGTGTGCGGGCGATCAATCGATCGTCCGGACGGCGTGAACCAGCGCGCCGTCGTAATCCTCACGCCCCCGCCGGATCCGGCGGCGAAAATGCCCTGCGCGCTTCCCTTGCCGAACGTCGTGTGGCCCATGACCACCGCGCGGTCATGATCCTGCAGCGCGCCCGCCACGATCTCGGATGCGCTCGCGCTCCCCTCGTCCACGAGAACGATCAGCGGAAGGCGGGGCCAACGCTGTGGTGCGGTATCGAGCACACGTTCTGTCGAGCCAAGAGTGCGTCCGCGCATCGAGACGATGACCTGAGCGGAGTCGAGGAACATGTCGGCCACACCAACTCCCTGTGCCAGAACGCCACCCGGATTGCCGCGCAGATCCATGACCATGGCGCGCATTCCCGCGTTCGTCAGCGAATCGACCGCCTTCCGCAGCTCCATGGCCGTGGAGTCGTTGAAAATGTTCACGTCCACGTACCCGACGCCCTGCGCCACCAGCGCCCTCCGGCCAACGGCGCGTCGATGGACCCCTCCACGCTCCAGCGTGAAGGTCAATCGCGTTGGCGCGCCCGGCCGCTCAATGACAATCGTCACCTTGCTCTCCGGCGGACCACGGAGAGCGCTGATGGCCTCGTCGTTCGTCCACCGCAGCGTCTTCATGCTGTCGATCTCGACGACGCGGTCGCCCGTGCGCAGCCCCGCGCGCTCGGCGGGCGAGCCGGGGAACGGCGCAATGATCATCGGATAGTCGTCGCGACGCTGGATCTGCGCGCCAATGCCGATGTAGTTGCCCGTGGTCTGCTCCGTCAGGCGACGAAGGCGATTGGGCGGGAGATACAGGGTGTACGGGTCGTTCAACTCCCGCAGCATGCCCACCGTCGCATGCTCGAAAAGCGTCGAGTCCGGAATCGAGTCGACGTAGTACTGCTTGACGTGCGTGAAGACCGCATCGAACAGTCGGGCGCTCGTGAAGTCCGCTTCGCGTACGTTCAGGCCGCGACCGATGACCCAGCCACCTCCGATAAGGGAAGTGCCAAGGGCGGTGGCGACGGCAAGAGTGCGCGCGTTCATCGAGACAGGGATGCGGTCAGAAGTTGGACCCCGCAAGGGTCGTAGCGGTTTGCGGCCACCGTCTCGCCACCTCGTTCGCGATCCGGCCCGCAACGGTCGTTTCGTCGCCACTGGCTTCGACAAGGACGATCGGGCCCGCCTCCGGATGACGCTGCTGCCACGCTGGCGTCGCGAACTCCACAAACGCCCCGCGCACGCGGTCGTAGAAATCCGCTCCCGAGCGTTCGATTCGATCGTGGGCGCTGCGCTGCGCCGCGCGCTCCAGCCCAGCGCTTGGCGGGAGATCCAGAAGAAGGGTCAGATCCGGTACCAGGCCCCCGGTCGCCAGCGAGTTGGCGCGCCGCACGTTTTCCTCGGGGAGACCACGACCGGCAATCTGATAGGCGTACGTCGACAGGAAGAACCGGTCCGCCAGGACGAACTCGCCGCGGGCGAGTGCTGGGCGGATCACGTCCGACACCAACTGCGCCCGCGACGCCATGAACAGCAGCGCCTCGGTCCTCTCATCCAGGTGACTCGCCGGATCGAGCAACAAGCGGCGAATCTCGTCACCAGCCGGCGTGCCGCCCGGCTCGCGCACCGCACGCGCGGCGAGTCCGCGACTCTCGAGGCGGCCAAGGAGACGCCCGAGCTGAGTCGACTTCCCGACTCCCTCGATGCCCTCGAGTACGATCAGGCCCCCCGCCATTCGCTCACCCCAGCGTTATGATTGGGCTTGCAGCGCCACTCCTGATGCCTTCGGCGATCCAGGTGTTCACCTGCATCATGAGCTTGTCGAAGTTCGACTGGGCCACGAGCGCGCGTTGATACGACGGGTTCACCTGGACCCTGGAAAGCAGTTCGTCCAGCTCCCGCTCCATCTCTTCCGTCGGGTTCGTGCCGCGCTCGATCATGCCTTGCGCCGCGCCGCGAAGCTCCTCCATCCGGCGCAGCAGCGCCACCGCATCGCGATCCTCGCTGAGGGCTTCATTGGCGCGTTTCAGCGCCTGATACTCACTGCTCTGGCCAATGAGGCGGCCGAGGTCGCGCCCTTTCTGCTCAAGCATCGTGTTCCCGGGTCAGTCGTGTTTGCCGGCAGGCTCAGGCACGCGTGGCCAGAACAAATCGGTCACGGCCCATCAGGTCCTGAAACAGCTGGATGTTGCTGAACGCTCCGCTCGACGCGGCGACTTCCACCACCTGAAGTGCGCGTCGGCAGTCCACTTCGACAGCCAGTAGCCCTCCGCTGCAAAGTAGCGCGGGAGCGCCGGCGATGATCCGTCGCGTGACATCGAGGCCCTGCCCACCCGAGAAGAGCGCATGACTGGGCTCCCAGTCACGGACGGAGGAAGGCAGCTCGTTGGCCTCGTCGTGAGCGATGTAGGGAGGATTCGAGACCAGGACATCGAGCCGCTCCCCGCCAATGGGCGACAGCAGGTCTCCCGCGCGGAACTCGATCGCGGCCGTCACGGTCGATGGCAACACACCGGCGTTCTCTCGCGCCACTGCCAGGGCATCAGCTGCTACATCGGTCGCGATGATCCGATCGAAGTGTCCTTCGGCGGCCAGTGACAGCGCGATCGCGCCGGAACCGGTTCCGACATCCGCGACCACTCCACCAGGCGTCGGCGCCCGTTGGCTGAGCACCAGATTCACCAGGCCTTCGGTTTCCTGTCGCGGAATCAGGACGCGCTCGTCGACCCGTAGCGTCAGATGCCGGAAGGACGCTCGGCCAACGGCGTAAGCGAACGGCATCCCGGTGGCACGCCGTTCCGCGACAGTCCGGGCACGTTCTGCGACATCGTCGGGAACCACCTGATCGGCATGCAGGCTCGGCCAGAATCGGTTCTGCCCGATGACGGCAGCCACCAGATCACGAGCCTCCGCGGCTGCGTCGGCGATGCCCGCCTCGGCAAGAACGCGCGCGATCCGGCCGACGAGGGCGCCGACATCCGGCGTCCCGTCCACGAGATGTACTCGTAAGGCAGCGCTGGCAGCCAACCGCCTCACACTTCCTCCCGGAGACGTTCTTCGGTGTCGGCTACTCTCATCGCGTCGATCAGCTTGCCGATGTCCCCGTCCAGAATCCGCGGCAAATCGTGGAGCGTGAGGTTGATTCGATGATCGGTGACGCGGCTCTGCGGGAAGTTGTAGGTGCGGATCTTTGCCGACCGGTCACCTGTCGATACCTGTGACTTCCGCAGTCGCGCGCGCTCCGCCTGCAGCGCCTGGAGGCGCGCGTCGAGGATCTTGGCGCGCAGGACCTTCATCGCCTGGATCTTGTTCTGGAGCTGAGAGCGCTGGTCCTGTTGCGTGACCACGATGCCGGTCGGCAAGTGCGTGATGCGCACGGCCGAGTCGGTCGTGTTCACGCCCTGCCCTCCCGGCCCCGATGCGCGGTAGACGTCGATGCGCAGGTCCTTCTCGTCGATCTCGACGTCGACCTCCTCGGCCTCGGGGAGGACGGCGACTGTGGCCGCCGAGGTGTGAATGCGACCCTGTGCTTCTGTCTCCGGGACGCGCTGGACGCGATGCACGCCGGACTCGAAGTGCATCTCACCGAAGGCGCCGGCGCCGTCGACCTTCATGACGGCTTCCTTGACGCCACCCTTCACGCCCTCGGAGTACTCCAGCATCTCGATCTTCCAGCCCTTCCGCTCGATGTAGCGGGTGTACATGCGGAGAAGGTCAGCGGCAAAGAGAGCCGCCTCGTCGCCGCCCGTGCCGGCACGAATCTCGACGATGCATGACCGCTCGCTGAGCGGATCAGGCGGAACAAGGAGCGGCTTCGCCTGCTCCTCGAGTCCGGCGATGGTCTGCTCGACGCGAGCGACTTCCGCGCGCGCCTCGGCCGCGAGTTCGGGGTCTTCGACGGAGACGAGTTCAAGAGCCTGGGCCAGTTCATCGTCACTTCGCACGAGGCGGTTCTGCAGCGCGACAATCTCGAGGAGGCGCTGGTGCTCGCGGCCCAGGGACGCGCGCAGTTTCGCGTCGCGAAGGGTCCTGGGATCGGTCAACTCCTGCTCAACGGCGGCGGCCCGTTCGACCGCCGCCGCGAGACGTGCCCGGATGCTCAGGTGTTCTTCTTCCCACCCGCGTACTTCTGCCGGAAGCGCTCAACGCGACCCGCCGTATCGACGAGCTTTTGCTTTCCGGTATAGAACGGGTGACAACTGGAGCAGATGTCGAGATGGAGCTCGCCGACGGTAGACCGTGTCTGCCACGTGGCGCCGCAGGCGCACTTGACCGTCGCCGTTGCGTATTCTGGATGGATGCCGGACTTCACTTTGGACCTCTTTGGACCGAATTGAGAGCCTGTAAAGTTAATCGAACGATGAGCTAACACACAAGGTGGCATATAGTTACTCGTGCGAGCCCGGAGGGAAGGCTTCCTTGTAAGCTGTCTGCTGGCGCCGTTAGTCAGCCGTGACCACCCAGCGCTCGGCCATCCCGTGACTTCGATTCGACGGCGGCGTCATCAGTGGCGGGCGTGACTGTCCACAAGGCGGGGCGCTACCGCTTCCCAATGCGAACCCTTGCACGATCTTACGCGCATGGAAACTGCCAACTTCCTCAGGACTGTCCCGCTCTTTTCGAAGCTCGATGACTCCGAGCTCGTTCGCTTCACGGAACTGACCCGCGAGAAGGCCTACCCGAAAGGGAGCGTGATTGTCTTCGAGGATGATCCGGGCGATTCCCTGTTTGTCGTCCGCCAGGGACGCGTCAAAGTGGTCCTCATTGGCGAGGACGGACGCGAGGTCATCCTCGGTGTACTCGGTGTGGGCGAGCACTTCGGTGAGTTGTCGCTGATCGACGATCAGCCTCGCTCGGCTCACGTGATCGCGATGGAGGACACGAATCTGCTGGTGCTTCGCCGCGACGATTTCCGTCGAAGGGTGGAGTCCAATCCACTGGTTGCCTGGGCGCTGCTGGCGGAGCTGGCGCGCCGCCTGCGCAGGGCCGACTCGAAGATTCATGGACTGGCACTCTTGGACGTGCCCGGACGGATCGCGAAGCTCCTGCTCGATTTCGCGCAGGAAGGCCAATCGGAAACGATCGAGAAACCCCTCACGCACCAGACCATCGCGCACATGATTGGCGCGAGCCGTGAGACGGTGTCGCGCACCGTGCGCGATTTCCAGAACCAGGGTTTGATCCGCGTCGAACGCCGGCGCATCTCGGTCGCGAACCGTCCGGCGCTGAAGCAACTGGCCCAGGCGCGCGTCTAAGTCCCCGGTCGGAGAAGCACGCGGCGAGCGCGAGTTCTTCGACCCAGGACGCCAGCATCGCGAATGCGCCTCCGGCTCTGGGGAACCCGCGGGTCGTGCCCTTCACCGGGACCCGGGACCGTCACGTACGGCGGAAACACCACGTGCGTGGAGGTCCGTGGCGATGACGGACACCTCGTCATCCTGGACGCGGGCACGGGCATCAGGGAACTCGGGCGCGCGCTCGTAAACCGCGCCCAGGGGCGACCGATTACCGGTGACGTGTTCTTCAGTCATGCCCACTGGGACCACATTCAGGGACTGCCATTTTTTACGCCCGCGTTCCAGGCGGGGAATCATTTCCGACTCTTCGGATCGCCGACGCTCCTCAAGGGCCTCGAGGTCGTCCTGCGGCAGCAGATGAGTCCTGTGGTCTTCCCGATCGGGTTCGATGACCTCCACGCGCGCATGGAGTTCCGCGAACTGACCGGACATCGACTGAGCGAGAACGGCATCGAGGTCAACGCGATCAGCGTGCGACATCCTGGCGGCGCGCTGGGATTCCGCCTGGCGCCTTCAGGCGCGCCCGATCGGTCCGTGGTGTTCATCCCGGACAACGAGATGGATCGCTTTGGCGACGACGCGCCCGGCGCGCCCACGCGCGACGAACTGATGCGGTTCGCGCACGGAGCCCGCGTCCTGATTCACGACGCGATGTACACGGGCGCGGAGTACATGGACCATCGCGGGTGGGGACATTCGTCGTACCGCGACGCGGTGGACTTCGCGATCGCGTCGGAAGTCGAGACGCTGGTCCTCTTTCACCATGAACCGGACCGCACCGATGCGGCGCTCGTCGCGCAGCTGGCGCTGTGCCGTGAGATGGTGGCGGAACGGAATGGACGCGTGGAAATCGTCGCGGCCGCGGAAGGGATGGAAATCGAGATATGAGCTGGTTGCTGCAGTAAGCAGGAAGCAGTAAGCAGCTAAGGCTTTCCCCATCCTCCTCCGCCCGGCGTCATCACGGTCACCACATCGCCGGGGTTGAGCTCGATGCGGCACTTCGCCGGGATCGGCTGGCCGTTCAGTTGATTCTGCCCGGTCATCCCGGGACTGCCGCCTAACGCACCAGCCGGCCGGTGCCGGCGGCGCTCGGTGACCAGTGTCACCGTACAGCGTTCGAGCACGCGGTACCTCCTGATCACGCCGTCACCCCCGCGATGGCGTCCAGCGCCACCGGATCCTCGCCGCACGGCGTATTCGTCGATGCGAATAGGATAGGCCTGCTCGAGCGATTCGATCGGGGTGTTGCGCGTATTGCTCATCCCGACGTGCACGGCGTCCGGTCCCGGACCGCGGGCGCTCGCTCCCTGGCCGCCACCTAACGTCTCGTAGAACGTCCAGCCGGCGCCGCCAAAAGTGATGTTGTTCATCGTGCCCTGCCCCTGCGCCGGTACGGCCACCCCGGCGTTGGCGAGGGCGGCGAACAGCGTGTCGGTGATGCGCTGGGACATCTCCACGTTCCCGGCCGCGACGGCGGCAGGCCAGCGGGCGTCGATCGCGCACCCGGGCGGAATGCGAAGATCGAGGGCACGGGCGATCCCGTCATTCGTCGGCACGTCATCCTCGAGCAGCGTGCGCAGCACGAAGACCGATGCGGCGCGAACCACGGCGGCCGGACAATTCACGTTGCCGCGCACCATCGGCGCGGTTCCGGCAAAGTCGAGTTGCAGGGTATCGCCAACCGACCGGATGGCCACGGCGACCACGACGTCGTCCTCGGTCACGCCATCACCTTCCAGCGCGTCCCGGGCGACGCCGACCACCTGTCCAAGCTGGGCGATGCGGGCACGCGCACGCCGTTCGGTGTAGTCTAGGAGCGCCTCGCCCGCGGCCTTCATGTGATCGACGCCTTCCCGGCGCAGCAGCGTCACCCAGCCGTCGCGGCCCGCGGCGCAGGCGGCGCGCTGCGCCTTGAGGTCGCCCATGCGCTCGTCAGGCGTGCGTACGTTCGCCAGTACCAGCGCCAGGATGTCGGCGTCGAAGGTGTCGCCACGCGCGATGCGAACCGGGGGGATGATGATGCCCTCCTGCACGAGTTCGGTCGCCCCCCGGGGCATGCTCCCCGGGCTGACGCCGCCCACGTCAGCGTGATGGGCGCGCACCGCCGCGAACCCAACGAGTTCGCCGTCGAGTCCAATCGCCTCGACCATCGTCAGGTCGGGAAGGTGCGATCCTCCACGGAACGGATCGTTGAGGAGGTAGACGTCCCCTGGCGCCGGATCGCGCTCGCGCACGGCACGCACTGACTCCGGCATGGCGCCCAGGTGGACGGGAATGTGCGCGGCCTGCGCGATCATCCGCCCGGCGGCATCGAACAGCGCCGACGAGGCGTCGCGGCGCTCCCTGATGTTAGGCGACAGCGCCCCGCGTTCGAGCACGGTGCCCATCTCCTCCGCGATCATCGAGACCGCGTGGGACATGACGCTCAAGCTGAGGGGATCGAACATCAGGGCAGTGGGCAGCGGGTCGCAGGTCAGCCAGTTCGCTCGATGATCCAGCCACCGATCGGCAGTGCGGTGGCCGTCCAACCTTCAGGCACAAGCATTGTCGCGTCAGTCAGCGCGATTACCCTCCGGCCACGCACCGTGGCCTCCAGCACCCCTCCGTCATCTACGTTCGAGTCCTCTGACCAGGCGCTCGCTCCCGAACGAGACAGCGCCACCGTTCTCGTTTCACCCGAGCGCACTGACCGGGCGGAAACCACTTCCGCCCGGAGCGGAAGCGCGAAGCCGTAGCGCCGCAGGTGCATCGCCGTGAATCGCTCACCAAGTCGCTCCGGTGTCATCCCCGGCTCGAACTGCACTTCCAGCTCGTGGCCCTGGCCCCGGTAACGCATCCTCGCCACGTGCGAAACGTGAGGGGCGTCGCCAGTGCGCGAGGCGAGTCCGTCGAACACCGATGCAAGTGTTTCAGCGGTCATCTCATCCAGGCGGGCCATGACACTCCCGATGGCCGTGCGACGTTCCGGCGCCACCGCCAGGCCGAGGGCACTGAGCACCCCGGCGTGCGGAGGAACGAGCACCTGGGTCATGCCCAGACGATCGGCCAGGCCACAGGCATGCAGCGGCCCACCACCGCCAAACGCCACCAGCACGCAGGAGCGCGGATCGATGCCGCGCTCCACGCTCACGCGGCGCAGTGCACGCGCCATCGCCGCGTCCGCCGCCGCGATGATCGCCTCGGCGGTCTTCTCCATCGTGCTGCCCACGCGCTGGGCGAGACTCGAAATGGCCTCTCGCGCCGCCGGCGCATCAACGCGGACCGCATCGCTCATGTGCGAGGCGGCGATGTTGCCTAACGCAACATGCGCATCGGTCACGGTCGGTTGAGTGCCACCCCGACCGAACGCCACAGGACCCGGTACCGCTCCCGCGGAACGCGGACCGGCGCGGAGTGCGCCTCCCTCGTCGACCCAGCCGATGCTGCCACCACCCGCCGAGACGGTCTCCACCAGCACGCGCGGCAGGGCGATCGGCACCCCGGCAACGAGACCGCCGGCTTCCACCAATGGCTCGCCATCCAGGATGAGGCCCACGTCGGCGCTGGTCCCACCAATGTCGATGCTGAGCGCGCGGTCGAAACCGGCCATTCGCGCCACCAGTGCCGCTCCAGCCACACCTCCGGCCGGCCCGGACAGGGCGAGCGATGCCGCGGCGCGCGCGGCGTCAGTGGCATCGGCCATGCCGCCACCGGAGCCGACGACACCGGGTGAAGGGAGGCCCAGCGCCTTCAGTCGATCCGCGAGTCTCCGCAGGTACACGCCCACGCCGGGCCGCGCGTACGCCTCGCAACACGTGGTCGCCGTCCGCTCGTACTCCCTGATCTCCGGAAGCACGTCGCTGGAGCAGACCACGTCGATGCCGGGCAGCCGGCGGTTGATCGCGGCGGCGAGCCGCCGCTCATGCGTCGGGTCGGCGTAACTGTGAAGGAGCGAAATCGCCACGATGTCGGGCTCGCGCTGCGCGACCAGCTCGGCTGCACTCGCTGCCGCCTCGTCAGGCAGGTCGCGGACAACTCCTTCGGGCTCCAGCCGTCCCGCCACCGGCACAACACGCTCGGCCGGCACGAGGGGCTCAGGATGCTGTGCCGAGAGATCATAGAGCGACGCACGCTCCTGGCGCCTGAGCTCCAGCAGGTCGGTCGCACCCGCCGTGGCGCAGAGAACGACCTTCGACCCGCGCCGCTCGAGCAGCATGTTCGTCACCACGGTCGTCCCGTGCACGATCCGAACGACGTTCGCGGCATCGGCGCCGCGCTCGCGCAGCGATCGCTCGACGCCCTCACTCTGATCGGACGGTGTGCTGAGCACCTTCCCCGTGCGCACGGACCCGTCCTCGCGAACCCCCACCAGGTCGGTGAACGTGCCGCCGACGTCGATGCCGATGGACTCGGTCATGTCGCCGGAACTGGCTCTGGTCGCGATCGCTCCCTCATGATCCAGGCGACCGCCAGGCCAAGCGGCGCCGCGAGCGCAATCACGGCGAAGCTTCCCTGATTGAAGCCGGGTACGAAGGGTGCAACGACACCGAAAGCCGTCAGCGCGCCGGCGATTGTAGCCAGCAGGAACACCAGTCGGCGCGCCTGCCCTCCGCGCCCAACGAAGAGAAACGCGGCCGCCGCGATCAGCCAGAGCGGATTGTAGACGAACAGGTTCGTGTTGTCGTAGGCGGCAACGTGCTGGGTCATGAACCGGAGATAGAGGAGCGCGCATCCCAGTGCGCCAAGCACGACTGCGACAGTCACTGCAGCCGGTGTGGCCACACGGCGCTGACCCTTGCCAAGCCAGGCGAGCCCACCGCCCAGCAGAATGCCGATGACCGCGAGCGGCAACACCAGCGGCGGCGGCGTCTCGCGTTCCGGCTCGCGCTGCGCCTGGAACACGACCCGTTCGGACGTGACCAGTGGTACCAGCCGGCCGGAATCGTCAGGCACGCGAATCTCCCGCATGTGATCGCGCACCTTCATGGGAATGAACATCTCCTCCCAGGCGGAGATGGGCCGATCCGTTGGCCGTCCCAGCCCGATGTCCACGCCGACCGTGACCAATCGATCTGCCGCCATCAAGCGGAGCGCGTGCCAACGGAACGTGGTCCCGGAGTTCACGCTGTCCGTGGCCGATCGGATCGCACCGCCCAGCACGCGGTCGAGTGCGTCGCGAACGCGGGTGGAGCAGTTGTCGAGGAAGTAGTCGTAGCGATAGAACTTGTTCTCTTCCCGCGCGTTGAACTGAATGAACTCGAAGAGCGCAAGACGTTGTGCCGGGGACAGGTTCAACTCCTGCACCTCGACCGTCCGATTCAGCATCCGGTACTGCGCGAGGGCCGAGGCCGCATCCTGTCCTGCCATCCAGTACATCATCTCGCCACGGAGGAATCGTCCGATGAATCCGGGCTCGTCGAAGGAGAAGAGGCCCCAGTTGAAGACCACGTCGAAATTGGTCCGGCTGTTCCGGATGCCGATCGCGTTGTGTCCGTACCGCTCCCACACCTGATCGCCCTGCCCCATCGTCATGAGGTAGACGGAGAGTTCGCTGCCGGGCGGACCGGCGGAGTCAGTCGACTGTGCGCCGCCTGACGCGGCGCTCGCGCCCAGCAACGCCGCCATGGCGACCGCGCGGCCTAGAGTCTGACTTCGCACTTCTCGTCGGCTGATCGATACGCGGCTTCGAGGATTCGGTGCAGGATCACCTGGTCGACCGGCGGATCGTACGCCGATTCGTCGCGAAGCACCGCAATGAAATGCGCCAGTTCCGCGCGATACGACTGGGTGAACGTGCTCTCGCGCGCCGCCGCGCCCATGGGGGAGACGTCCACCGGCTTGCCGTTGAGCTCCTTCACGACGCGGAGCGGCGCGAGGCGCGCGCTCCCGCGTGACGAGATGGACTCGAACCACCAGCGATCGGTGTCACCGATATACGACCACGAGAGATCGAACGTGCAGGCCATCCCGTTGGCGCATTCGAGCGTCAGCAGCGCGGCGTCTTCGACCGAGGTGGAACCACGCGGCCGATCGACATGAGCCCAGACGCGCTGCGGTGGCGGATAGTCGGCGAGCCACATCGCCAGGTCGACGAGCGAAAGCCCCAGATCGAACAGCGCGCCCCCGCCGGACTCGGCGCGTCGCAGGCGCCATCCACTGACGGATCCGCGCTGGTGATAGGCGCCGGCGCGGAACCCGGTGAGCGTTCCCAGTTCCCCACCCCGCAGGAACCGGTCGAGCGCCTGCACATCGCTGCGGAACCGATGATTGTTCGCCACGACGACCTTCCGTCCGGCTGACGCCGCGGCGTCGAGAATGAGCTGAACGCCGCGCGTCGAGAGCGCGACGGGTCGTTCGCAGAGCACGTCGACCCCGGCGGCGATCGCTTCCAGCACATACGGTTGATGCAGATGCGACGGCGTGCTGATGATGATGGCGTCGAGATCACCGGCGCCGAAGAGATCCTCGAGGTCGACGTAGACGTCGGGGATCTCGAAGCGGTCCGCCAGGGCGCGCGCCTTGGCGCGGTCGATGTCGCATAACGCGACGACGTTGACGCCGCGCATCTTCCCGAGCACCGGCAGGTGCGCCATTTGCGCGATCGCACCCGCGCCAACTACCGCGATACGAACGTCCGGTTTCATGCGCCTGGATGGAGGATCGCTGTTTCAGGGTGCGCGGGTGATGTCCGCGCCCGGATAATATGCCTTGAGGATCGCGCGGAAGTCGTCACCGGCGCGGGCACGGGCAATCGCCCCCCACTGGCACAGCCCGACACCGTGGCCGTTGCCACGGCCGCGCAGCACCACGCCGCGGAGCTGCCCGTTCTCGCCTCGCTCTGTCGCAAGGGAGAACGCGGTACTGGGCAGGATCTCGCCGCCAGCCTGGCGCAGGACGTAGCGGATATCGTTCCCGCGAATCGTCACGTCGCCGGACGCGGTGGTGAACACGATCGCCCTGGCGCGGCCGCTGGCAGTTCGTCCCTCGACACGCGCGTCCCGGATCGACGCCGACGCTCCCGGCGGCACAGCCGTGTAGTCGCGCCCGTTGCGTTCGACGGCCGTCGCAAGGTCAGCCGCGGCGAGGCGTCGCTCCCACTGGGCCCGCGGTGCGATGTCACACCATGGACGCCCTGTTCGCGGCGAGGTGTCGCTGACCGAACGCAGGTAGCCGTCCTGCCCGCCGCGCCAGGTCTCGCTGGGCAGCGCGGTACCGCCACCGCAGGCAGAGTGGTACGGTGCCGTGACGACCTGTCCGCGAAAACTCAGCACCCATCCAGCGGTGGCGGCTACCGCCAGGTCGCCCCAGAACGTTTCGACGGCGACGCCGCCGTAGACCTGATCACTCTCGGTGGCCCGCACATCGAAGTTCCGCGCTCCGCTGGCAAGCATCTTCGTATACGTGAAGCTTCTTGCGGCGACTGCCTGGGCCTCGACGGCAGCGTGATCGCTGGTCTGACGCGCCCCGATTTCAAGCGGCAGGACGCCACGCAGGTAGTCCTCGACGTCGGCCCGGTTCACGACCAGCACCGCCGTGTCCGTTGCGACGTAGATCAAGGCGCCGCGATACGACTTCTGCTGCCATATGATGTCGCCGCTGGCCATCTCAAGGGTCAGCGAGCCAGTAACCCAGGGACTGGCTGGCGCATCGGCGTGAATCACGCGGAGGCGCTGGCCGTCGCGCATCACGGACCATCGCTCGGTCGTCTCGTCGCGAGCGACGACGCGACCGGAGCCATCGACGAGTCGCCACGCTCCGGTTTGTGAGAGCGGGACCTCGCGCGATGCGGACCCGAGCAACACGCGGACCGGCCGGCTGGACGGATTCTGCTTGCCGGTCGCCGGCAAAGCGGCGGCAACGGCCGACAACACGCCAAGGAGCGAGAGGATTCCGAGGCGACGACTTGCTGCGCGATGCACGACTCAGCGGCCGAAGGCGCCAGCGGACGACATCACCGGAAGTGCGCGCGGCTTAGACACCGGTCGTTTCTGCGGCGCGGTGTTGACCTGCTTGACGAGTGTGGCCTCGAAGTCGTAGTCGTTGACGACGGCGTCAA
>DATCIJ010000064.1:0-12161 GCA_036507855.1 Gemmatimonadaceae bacterium
CGGGTTGAAGGTGAGCGTCATTCCTGCCGGGTTGCCCGTGACGGACGGCGTGATGTTCCCGGTGTAGTTCGAGCGCACCGCGTTCAGCGTGGCCTGACCGGACGAGCCCTGCTCAATGGTCAGGGTTGCCGGCGTCATTGATAGCGACACGCTTGGGCCGGCGGCGACGGTCACGGTCACCACCGCGGTCTGGGTCAGCGAAGCTCCAGCACCCTGCACTGTCACCGGGTACACGCCCGGCGCCACGTTCGCGGCAACGCTGATCACCAGCGCGGACGTGAGCGTCGCGCCGCTGAGCGTGGCCGGCGTGAATACCCCGGTAATGCCCGCTGGCGGGTTGACGAGCGTCAGCGCGATGTCCGCGGTCAGGTTTGTCCGGACAATGGTCACCGTGGAATTGCCGGTGCCTCCGGGCGTCGTGCTCAATGCGTTAGGCGAGGCCGCCAGCGTGAAGCTTGGCGCCGCCGTCACGGTGATGGCGACCGCGGTCGTCCGATCGCCGGCGGCTGCCGCCTCGTCGATCGCTCCCTCGACGCGCAGCGTCGGGACGCCGGACGCCGTGCCCTTGATGGTCACGTTGTAATTGCCCGGCGCGACATTGGCAGCGATGTTGATCGTCGCCGCCGACGTGTTTCCCGTGGGTGCCGCCGGGTTGAACGTCGCCGTGATTCCCGCTGGCGGCGCGTCCAGAGACAGCGTTACCGCACCGGTGAAATTCGTCCGGGCAATGTTGACGGTCGTCTGCGAATTTCCGCCGGCATTGATGGTAAGCGTGCTCGGCGTCGTCGACAGCGTGTAGTCAGGCGGTGGTGTCACCGTCAGCGCGACGGTCGTTGTCTTGTCGCCGGGCCCGGTCGCCGAGCCCTTCACCGTGAGGTTGTAGTTACCGGTCGCCACCGTCGTTGCCACGTTGATCGTCAGCACCGATTGATCGGCGGTTGCCGGTGTCGGGTTGAACGACCCCGTGATGCCGGCGGGTGGATTGTCGAGCGTCAGGGCAACCGGCGCCGCAAAGTTGGTGCGTTGCACGCCGATGGTCGTCGTTCCCGAACCGCCCTGGCCGACCGAGACGGCCGCCGGTGTTGCGGTGAGCGTGTATGTCGGTGTTGCCGTAACGGTGAGCGTGTACGAAGCCGTCGTGGAGCCGATTCCGGTCGCGGTCCCGGTGACCGTCGCGGTGTAGGTACCTGCCGGTACGGTGCTCGCGACGTTGACCGTCACGACCGCCTGCGTTGTCTGCCCGGTGAGCTGGGCCGGCGTCACCGACAGGGTGACCCCAGTTGGCAGGCCCGTCACCGACACATTGACCGGATCAGCAAACCCTCCGCCCCGGACAAGGGTGACAGTGACTGTCCCGGTGCCACCCTGTTCTAACGTCAGGGCCGCTGGTGACGCCGAAAGCTGAATCGAGCCCGTTGGGCCGGATCCGTCGTCACCACCACCGCAGCCAATCGCCGTGAGTAGAGCGATGGCGGACAAGACACGCCGAGGCGACTTCAACATTGTACCCCCCGTCAACCCGTGAAATGGACCAAACCTGACCGATTAATTGGCAGAGCAGAGCGTACAATCCTACGACTTCGGACTGGGGGGCGCGAGGACGGCAGCCGTGGTTCGCGGCGACAAGGCTCTTGGTAGATCCCAGATCCATGCTCCATCGCCATCCCGAACGGACCATTTCACGACGAACGCAGCTGCGGCATGCCCGGTCCGGCGACCGCCGGCGCTGACACGGTGTCAGGCAACTCGCTACGCCGCGCTGCCACAGCGGCCAGGGCGGCGCACTGGTCACGCCGGGTTGCACCGCTGCTGCGGTGACGTCAACTGGCGCGATTGCCGTTGCTGCCATGGCTGTCTCCGGCAAGTGCGGTCATCGCCGCGTGGTACCCGCACATCCCATGCACGCCGCCGCCCGGCGGCGTCGCCGCTGAGCAGAGCCAGACCCCGCGGACCGGCGTTGCATAACGACGCCAGGTCGGCCTGAAGATCAGGTTGACCAGCTCGTTCGACCCGCCACCAACATCGCCGCCGACGAGATTCTCATTCTCGCGCTCGATCGTTGACGGCGATCGAACGGAACGCGCCAGGATGGTGTCCCTGAAGCCCGGTGCAAAGCGCTCGATCTGCGCTTCAATGCGCTCGGTCATGTCCATGGTCGACCCATTCGGCACGTGGCAATAGCCCCAGGCCGTGTGCTTCCCCGCCGGCGCGCGCGAACCATCAACGACAGTCGGTTGGGTCACCAGCACGAACGGTCGCTCGGCGCACTCACCTCGCCATGGTGCGCACTCCGCGACCGCGATCTCTTCGAGCGTACCGCCCACGTGCACCGTCGCCGCATCCCCGCACTCCCGGGCCTGCCACGGGATGGGAGCGCTCAGCGCCCAGTCAACCTTGAAGGCTCCGGGCCCATAGGAATATCGGTTCAGTTTTCCGGAGAACCCCGACGGGAAACGATCCCGCATGATCTTCGCCATCGCCCGCGGAGACGTGTCGAAGAGCACGACTTCAGCCTTCGGCAGTTGATCGTGCCGCTCCACGTTGACACCGGTGATGATCTCGCCGCCGTGAGCGCGAAGGTTGGCCACCAGTGCGTCAGCGATCGACTGAGAACCGCCGCGTGCCACCGGCCAGCCGTGCGCATGGCCAACGGAGGCAAGTACGAGTCCCACCGCAGTGCTGCCCGGCGCTGACAGCGGGAGGACCGAATGCGCGGCGCATCCCGCGAACAATGCCCGGGCACGCGCCGTTGAAAATGTGAGACGGCTGTACAGTTGCGCCGGGAGCAGCGCTGGAAGCCCGAATCGCGCGAACGAGAGCGGATGCGACGGGAAGCCAATCGGCGCGAGAATGTCCCGCTCGAGGAGAAGCCAGTCCCGCGCTATCGCGCCGATCGCGCGCTGGTAGCGCCTCTGGTCGACCCCGAGCGCGGCCGCCGTCCGATCGATGTCATTGTACACCATGACGGCCTCGCCGCCATCGAGCGGGTGTGCCGCCGCGGCCTTCGGCGTGATCCACTCCAATCCATGCTCGCCAAGTGGCAGCTCCCGGAAGAACGGAGACGCCACGGCCATCGGATGCACCGAGGAACAGACGTCGTGCACGAATCCCGGCAGGGTCAGTTCGGCGGAGCGCAACCCGCCGCCGATGGTGTCGCGCGCTTCGATGACGATCGTCGAGAGCCCCCGGCGTGCCGCGACGTTTGCCGCGGCGAGCCCGTTGGGGCCCGAACCGATGACGACGACGTCGTAGGCTGAACGCACGAGGGCGGAATCTAGCTGTTCACTCCATCGCGCCGGCACCGAAGGCCGGCCCTCAAAATACGGCCCCCGGATACCGCAGCCAGCCCATGGATAGGCTGTGACTACACAGCTCGCGGTGCGTCTTCCTGTGAAGCCCGCCCCCGGCTCGCATCACAGAGGAAATGCCCCGCAAGGCCACCAGGACGCAGTCTCCGAAGCGCGGCGTGAGCGCCGCATCCCGTGAAACCGAGCCGGCATCGCCGCAGGATCAGGCCGTGTGGCTGCGGGCCGTCTTCGAGCAATCGGCGCTGGGCATCGCGCGCCTCGACCGCAACGCGCGCATACTCGACGCGAATGCCGCATTCGGGCAGTTCTTCGGCCGCGAGCTGCCGGAACTGTCGGGGCACTCGATCAGGGAATTCGCCGTCGCTGAAGACGCGGAAGGGATCGTCACACTGGTGGCCGAGGCCCTGGCCGGTCGCAGCACGGCGTCCCATCGCGAGCTGCGTTTCGTCCAGGCAGACGGCAAGCTCACCTGGGGCTCGCTCATCCTGTCTCGCACCGGGAGCCGTCGTGACCTGGGCCTCATCGCCGTGGTTCAGGACGTGTCCGAGCGAAAGGCCCTCGAGGCCGAGCTTCTCCATCAGGCGTTCCATGATTCGCTCACCGGACTGGCGAACCGCGCGGTCTTCCGCGACCGCGTGGCTCATTCGCTGACGCAGGGTTCGCGCGAGGCCCAGCGCATTGGCGTGCTGTTCATCGACCTGGATGATTTCAAGACCATCAACGACACCCAGGGCCACGCGGCGGGAGACCTGGTGCTGCAGCGTGTGGCGACCATGCTGCTCCACGCAACGCGCGGCTGCGATACCGTGTCGAGGCTGGGCGGTGATGAGTTCGCCGTGCTGCTCGAGCGCGTCAGTCAGGATGAAGGGCCCGAAGTGGCGGCACAGCGCATCGTCAACGCGCTCGCGCGTCCGATCGAGGTCGAGCCTGGACGCACGGTGACCGTTGGTGCGAGCATCGGCATCGCCGTGCAGGTCGGAGCTGAAGATCGCGACGAGCTCCTGCGCAATGCCGATGTTGCGCTCTATGAGGCGAAGGCCCGGTCGCGGGGGCGCTGGGTCGTGTACGACCCTGGGATGCACGCGTCGCTCGTGGACAAGGCGGCACTCGAGGCCGACCTGCGGGCGGCGATCGAACGGTGCCAGCTCGCGCATCGCCCGGGACTGCAGAAGACCGGAACTTATCCGCGCTTCGGCGAAGCGGACTCGGAGGCGCAGATCAGCCTGGCCTACCAGCCGATCGTCGACGTGATTTCGGAGAAGCTGACCGGGTTCGAGGCGTTGCTGCGTTGGACGCATCCGGAGCGCGGCGTCATTTCGCCGACGATCTTCGTGCCGGTGGCCGAGGAGTCCGGTCTGGTACTGGCATTGGGCCGCTGGGTGATGCGCACCGCCTGCCAGCAGGCCAGCGCATGGAACGCACGGCGGCCGGACGCGCCGATCACGGTGACGGTCAACCTGTCGGGGCGGCAGCTGCAGGACGAAGCGCTCGCCCTCGATGTCGATGCCGCGCTGCGGGAGAGCGGACTCCCGCCATCGCGCCTCATCCTGGAGATGACCGAATCCGTGATCATGAAGGAGTCCTCGGCCGCGAGAGCGCGACTGCAGGAGCTGAAGCAGGTCGGCGTGCGGATCGCGATCGACGATTTCGGCACGGGATACTCCTCATTGTCCCACCTGCAGCAGTTCCCGGTGGACATTCTCAAGATCGACCGGTCCTTCCTGCACCGGATGCACCAGGGATCGCACGATGCCGCGCTGGTGCGCACGATCATCCAGATGGCGAAGTTGCTGTCGCTGCGCACCATTGCCGAGGGCGTCGAGGATTCGCAGCAGCAACAGCAGTTGCGCGAACTGGGTTGCGACTGCGCGCAGGGGTTCCTGTACGGCCGCCCGATGAGCGTCGAGCAGATCGAAATGATTTTCTCGTCAGGCGTTTTGCCTCAGGCCCACGGGGTCGAGCTGATCTGATTCGGCTCCCGGGAGCATTGGCCGTCGGCCTGTTATCTCATGGGCGCGGTCACCGCATCTCAAGGCGGGCACGCGCCACGATGTACGCCTGCAGATTCAGCAAATCTGCATCTGACAAGTGGCCGGCGAATGACGGCATTCCGCGTTCGCTCAGCGCGCCGTCGCGGACGATCTGGCCGAACTGCCGCCGGACCGACACCGACGAAAACCGGAGGTCAGGAGCGGGACCGGGGCTGGCAACCGCGGGACCATGACAGCGCATGCAGTACTTGTCATAGAGCATGTTCCCCTGGCGAAGGATCGCGGCCGTGACGCCGGCAAACTCGTCAGGCGCAATGTCAGGTCGCCGATGCGGCGGGACATCACGCTGCGGCACCTCAGGACCCCGCGCGTCGAGTGCGAAGGCCACGATTCGCGCCCGCCCACGATACCCCGTCGGCGCGGCGCCGCCCGCAAACTGTGAACTCGGAACCCCGTTCCCCGCCAGGACTGCCACGTACTGCACGCCGTTCACGGAGTACGTCACTGGGCCTGCCTGAACTCCGGCGCCCGTATCCTGCTCCCAGAGCAGCGCGCCATCGCTCGCTCGATAGGCGGCGAGCCGCCTCGGGACTCGGCCGGCAAACACCAACCCTCCCGCGACCGACAGGACACCGGCCCCGGAGGCGCCGTCGTGGCGCACGCGCCAGGCGGGAGCGCCACGAATGGGATCCCAGGCGACCAACTCGACGGTAGCCGCTTCCAGCTCACCGAGTGAATTCTCCGGATCGCCGGTCGGCCCCAGGAGTACACCGCGGTTCACGTGTCGCGGATCGTGGCGCCAGGCGGTGTCCACCACCGTTACCTGTACGTCGTTCGTCACGGTGAAATACATCAGGCCCGTCGCCGGACTCCAGGCCACGGGGTGCCAGTTGTGCGCGCCGGTCGGCGAAGGCCGGATCGCGACGGGCACTGTCGAGAGCGCGTTCGCCTCGTTCTCCACCGGACGCCCCGTGACGGAATCAATACCGTGCGCCCAGGTGACGGGCGCGATCTGCGAGGCCTTCACCAGAACGCCGGTCAGGCGATCGAGCACATAGAAGAAACCATTCTTCGGCGCCTGCATAACGAGCTGACGCCGCGTCCCTCCCATCCCTCCCTCGACGAGCACCATCGGCTGTGTGGCCGTGTAGTCCCACGTATCGCCGGGAACGGTCTGATAGTACCAGAGTTGTTCGCCCGTAGCCGCATCGAGCGCGAGGATCGAGGCGAGGTAGAGGTTGTCGCCGCCGCCCGGACTCCTCACGCTGCGCAGCCAGGGCGAACCGTTGCCCGTTCCCACGTACACGCGCTCTGCGGATTCATCGACAACGATTGCGTCCCAGACCGTGCCGCCGCCACCGAACTTCCACCACTGGCCATTCCACGTGCGGGCCGCGGCGCGCATGGCCGGTGATTCAAAGCCTGACGCTGGGTCTCCGGGGACGGTGTACGTGCGCCAGCGTAGTGCACCGGTATCCGCATCGTACGCGCTCACGTAGCCGCGGACGCCGAACTCGGCGCCGCCATTCCCGATGAAGACGAGTCCACGCCCCACGCGCGGCGCACCAGTGATGGAATACATCGCTGAGCTGTCGGTGGTCTGCACCTCCCACCGTAGTGCGCCGGTGCCGGCATCCAGCGCAATCAGGCGTCCATCGAGTGTTCCAACGAACACGCGGCCGCGATACACCGCGACCCCGCGATTCACGCTGCCGCAACAACTCGCGGCGCCCACCCGGCGCGGCACCTGCGGATCGTACGACCAGACGCGTCGCCCACTCGTCGCGTCCACGGCGTGCACGACATTCCACGATCCGGTGGAATACATCACACCGCCGACCACGATTGGCGTGGCCTCCATGCGTTCATAGGCGCCGAGGTCGTAGCTCCACGCGACGCGTAGCCGGCCGACGTTCGTGGTATCGATCTGCCGAAGGGGACTATGGCGCTGTTCATCCCGGCTGCGTCCGTGCTGCAACCAGTCAGCCGGATCGGGATTCGCCAGCGTGCTGTCGTCGACACCGGCAACGATCTGCCGGATGGCGACGCTGTCGGCTGGGGTCAGGCGGGGAGCCACCTCGCCGGCGCAGTCGAGGCACAGCAGGCAGGCCGCTGCTCTCGTCAGGCGGTTCACTCGCCCCGTCGCCGGTCGATCATCTTCTTGAAGAGTCGCAGCTGGTTCAGCTCCACGATCGTCTTGCCTTTCGTCATGTTGCCGTCGTGCCGGCGCACGAACAGGGTGACCTCGTCGAGCTGGAGGATCGCGAGCTCCTTCTCCGCGGCTCGCGCATACCAGTCGGTATCCTCGCCAAACCGCAGGTCGGCGTCGAAGAGACCGACTCGCTCGAAGGCGCGGCGCCGGTACAACCCGGCGCCGATGTAATGCGGAAACGACTCGGCGGGATTGCCGAGGTACTCGCCCGGATCGCCCGCGGAGGTGTAGCGAGTGACCTGGGCTCGCCCGCGCACCACATCGGCCTCCGGGTTCTCGAGAAGGTGGTCGACCATCGCGCCAAGGTTCCCCGGCGGCCACAAGTCGTCGACGTCGAGGAAGGCAATGAAGCCGCCTGACGCGTCGCGAATGCCGCGATTGCGCGCGGATGCCGCTCCCGCATTCTCCTGGCGAAAGAGGCGAACGTCCACCGGCACGTCGCGCAGCGCGGCGGCGACGTCCTCGGTCGAGCCATCGTCGACGACGATGATCTCGAAGGCCGGGTAGGCCTGCCGCGTCACGGCGCGCACCGCGTCGGCGACGAAGGCGGCGCCATTGTAGACCGGAATGATGACGCTGACGAGCGGCCGCGTGCCGGCGGCGGCAACCGGCGCCGCGTCCGCGCGGGCCCGCAGCGCGGACACCGGGCTCCTGAGAAACTCACCGATGTGCTGCGGCAGCCGGTCGAGGTCCGTGCCAAGGCGGATCGAGAAACCCGGCACGGCGGCGACGAGTCGCTCGACGAAGAGATGTGTCGCGTGGCCGGCGTGCGGGAGCTGGGACAGCGTCGTGAACGACGCGGCACGCTGCAGCCCCAGCGGCGACGCCGGTTCGAATGACGTGTCCCGCTCTCCCGAGAACGAAGGCTGGGCGATGGCCTTGAGTGGAAGCGAGCGACTGATCTGGCTCTTCAGATCCGGGTAGAGTTGCACGACTGCCTTGTCGTCCGGCGTTTCCGCGTTGCGCACCAGTCGCGCCAGTTGAGGAAAGCGCGCCAGTTGCGGGCGGTCCAGCTTGGCCGTGCTGTACAGGCTGTACACGCGCGGCTCGGGATCGACGCGCACGACGAGGTAATCGTCCGCCACGTACTGCATTCCACTCGTCAGGCAGGCGAGCGCGGTGGTGGACTTGCCGACGCCGCCCTTCCCGGTGATGAGCAGCGCGCCGCTCTCGTCGCCGACCGCCGCCGCGTGCAGCAGGTGCGCCCCGTTGGCCTTCGTCCACCAATGCAGCAGCGTGCGCAGCGGCGACGCCTTCGTCCAGTACGGCAGCTGCTCGTCCGAGCGCACCCAGAACATTCCGACGCGACGCTGCAGGTCGAGGAGGTTGAGCGAACACTCGATCCAGTGAAAGGCGCTGCGGACACGGCGGCTGGACAGCCCCCAGATGTCGCCCCGGTCCGTGAAGTTCTCCCAGCGTACCGGCGGCGGGGGTACGGCGACACCCGTGGACTCGGTATCCCAGATATGCAGCGAGACATCGGCCGGGCCGGTGACCGGCAGCTCCAGGTGCGCCAGCGCGGGAAACAGCGACGGCACCAGCCGATCCCCGCTGAACACGAGCTGGACGCTCGTGCCGGCAACGTCGATGTGCCTGACGACCACGCCGGCCCGTGAGGTCGCCGTTTCACAGCTCGACATGGCCGCATCGAAGAACGCCAGCTGCTGCTCCTCGGAGAGCAGCGGCGTATCGGAGGGGTGCGGGAACGGAGCGGTGGGACTCTGCGCGTCCGGCACGGCGTCAGACGGCGGCATTCACGAGGGCCTGCGGCTCGGCGTGAAGGCTGCCGTTCTCCAGCCGGTAGACTGTGGCCGCGAACTCTACCACCGAGCGATCGTGGCTGATCACGATCAGCGTCGGCCGATCGTCGCGCCCGGCGAGTCCGCTCATCAGGCGGCCCACGGCCGGCACGTCGAGATGATTGGTCGGCTCGTCCAGGATCAGGAGTCGGGGCCGGCCCAGGAGCGCACGGGCGATCGCCAGTCGCTGCGCTTCCCCGCCCGACAGCCTGACGCCGTGATCGCCGATCATCGTCTCGTAGCCGTCAGGGAGCCGCGCGACCACTTCATCGGCGAGCGATAATCGCGCCGCCGCGTCGACCTCGTCCTGCGTTGCGTCCGGCGAGCCATAGCTGATATTGTCGCGCACCGTTCCCGAGAAGAACTGTGGCCGCTGCGGAACCACACCGATCGATCGGCGCAGCGAGCGAAGGTCGATCTCGTCGAGCGGCACACCGCTCGCCAGCACTCGTCCGTGGTTCGGACGATAGAAGCCGAGCAACAGGTGGACGAGCGTGCTCTTGCCGGCGCCGTTCGGGCCCACGATCGCCACCTGGGCGCCACTCGGGATCGCGAGATCAACGCGCCTGAGCACGGGCGCATCGTTGTAGCCGAAGGTCACGCCGCGCATCTCGACCGATCCGTCAAACTCGATCCGCCTGGTGCCGAGGTATGGTTCGGGCTCGCCGTCGGTCATGAACCGGTACAGCGTGACCAGGGACGCATTGCCGGAGAGGAGCTCGGGGATGCTCGAGGTGAGCGAATCCACGTAACCGTAGAACATCCCCGCGGCGACATAGAAGGTGAGGAACTCACCCAACGTCATCCTGCCGCGAGCTACGGCGGCGCCGCCGATGACGAGGATCAGGATGGCGGCGATGCCGGTGAGCGTCCGCTGCACGTGGCTGTGCACCGCATAGCTCATCGCCATTCGATGGCCCGAGGCGTACAACTCGCCGATGTGCTGCCCCTGACGCTCGAGTTCCTCATCCTCGAAGGCTTTGACCCGCGTGAGGTCGAGCTGGCGAACCGCGAAGTTCACGCCCTTGCTGAAGCCCTCGAACGCGCGCTGGAACTTGAAGACGTCGCGCCGCACCAGCCATCCCGATGCGCGCGAGGAAAGCCAGATCAGCGGCAGGATGACCGCGCCCACCAGCACCAGCTTCCAGCTGAGAACGATCAGGACGACGAACAGGACCAGGCTTGCCACCAGCGCGGGCACGACTCCGGAGAAGATCGTGTTGCTGAGGTGATCGACGCGTTCGCTGTCCTGGACGATGCGCGTGTGAAGGACGGCGAGATCGGCGCTCGCGAAGTATCCGTGTGAGAGCCGATACAGGCGAGACACGAGGTCGCGGCGCAGTTCGGTCACCGCGCCTTTGATGGTATGGAGGACATGTGATCGCATTGCCAGGCTGAGCAGGGTCCCGGCCACTCGAATCAGGATTATCGTGACCCCGATCCTGACGAGTGCGGCAACGTCGCCGGCAGGAATGGCGCGGTCGAACGCGAACTTGATCAACACGAGAACCGGCAGCACCAGCAGCGACTGCAACGATGCGCCAGCCGTGAAGGCGAGCAGGCGCGCGACGCGTGATCGGTAGTAGCCAAGGAACATCCGGATGGCCGACCGGTCGAACAGCGGCGGCTTGTGGCCGGTGCCTTCCGGGGCGGTCATGCCGGATCCTCGATGTGCTCTGTTGGCTCGTGACCGTTGGCCACGGCCCTGCGACGCACGCCCTGCACGATGCGGGACAGCAGCTCGCGGCGCCCGGAGAGTCCCAGTCGGTACCTCAGATAGTGCGTGTATCCCCAGGCAAAGCTGAGCGGATTGCGCGCCGGGGAATGACGCGCATACTCGGCAAGGCATGACATCTGGTTGCGGAACGCCGACGGGTTGAGGGTGCCGTCATCCGCCAGCACCACGCTGCACTCGAATCGCTCGAACAGCGATGTCCGCATGCTCCTGAGCCGGGCCTGCGCGCTCACCGGAATAGGCGCGCCGAATGACTGCGCAAGGTACGACAGTCCGAGCCGGAGCCTCCGCACCACCCGGTACGTCACCGCGAGGTGATGGAGCCGATCCCAGCCAACGTCCGAACCACGCGAGCGGAGGATGGTAAGCGCGTCGGGAATCCAGCGAACCGGGGTCTCCACATTCCAGCGGACTCCGTGAACCACCGTGAGAAAGAGGGCGTGTGTTGGATCGGGCTGCCGGACCATCGTGCCCCTGAAGTCCAGCGGCTCGGCGGTCGCGAAGAACGAGTCCGCCGCCGGGGAATCCGCCGGGCTTTCGTACATCGGCCTCCAGTGGAGGTCGAGCTCGGCGCCGTCGGGGCCGAAGACCTGCACGGCGTGGCGGAAGCGAAGCGCCTCGCCCTCCGGCCGCTCTCCGCGCCAGCCCAGCGAGGCCAGGACGCCTAACGCCTGGCTGAGCCGCGGCTCAGGGACGACGACGTCGACGTCGGCCATGGGTCGCAGCGCGGGATTGCGGTAATAGGAAAGCGCGAGCGGGACGCCCTTTGTCAGGAGCACCGGGATGTCCGCCGACGCAAGCGCTGCGATGACGGGCTCGACCGAGTGCAGCAGGCGGTGCGTTCCATACCAGCTATGGCGGTAGACGCCCTTGAGCCGGCGCATGAGCGGGTCGTCCACGCCCAGTTCGTGCAGGTTGTGATAGACCAGCGGAAGCAGGCGGATCGTTGCCGCGCTGAAGTCATCTTCGAGGCGCACGCGACTGCGCCACGTGTGGAAAGCGTCAACGGCGTGTTGCTTGTCGAGGAGACCCGCCTCGAGCAGGAGTTGCTGCTCGCTGGACGGCCATACGTACTGGCCAGCGTGATCCGTGGCCACTGCCTAGTCCTTCCCTGGC
>DATCIJ010000065.1:0-27166 GCA_036507855.1 Gemmatimonadaceae bacterium
CGGCCGGAGTGGACCATCCCCCGCGCCCTGACGCTCGGGATCGCGATCGTCATCGCGATCTATCTCGGCGCCAACGCCGTGTACGTGCACGTGCTGGGGCGTGACGGGCTTGCCGCCAGCGCGGCCGTGGCGGCCGACACCGCGGTCAGGCTGGTTGGCCCGATCGGCGGGACGCTCATCACGATCGGGGCGATGTTGTCGATCCTTGGCTTCGTCAACGTGGTGTTGTTAGGCAATTCGCGCATTCCCTTCGCGATGGCGCGCGATGGTGCGTTTCTCGCGGCGGCCGGGCGGATTCACCCGCGCTTCGGTACGCCCCACGTGGCGATCGGGATCATGGTGGTGTGGTCGCTGGTCCTGCTTTTCGGCACGCGCGGAGAGATCGGGTCGCTTCTCTCCGGCGTCGTCTTCGCGGACTGGATCTTCTTCGGCCTGGGCGGGGCGAGCGTACTTGTTCTCCGGCGAAAACGCCCGGATGCAGAGCGCCCTTATCGATCACTCGGGTATCCGGTACTGCCGGCGCTGTTCGTGGTGGCTGCGGCAGTGGGCGTGGTGAGCGCTTATGTCGCCGCGCCGAAAACGTCCGCGTTCGGGACCGTGCTGTTGCTCGCTGGCGTGGCCGTGTTCCGAGTGACCAGGCGCGGGTAAGCGAGGACGCTGCTGGGGCTGGGTCCGGGTTGCGCGACGGCCGAGCGCATTGGTAGCGTGAGGCACAGGCTACAACGCAGAGAGCCATGCCGACCTATCTCTACGAGACCATCCCAGCGCTTCCCGACGAAGCGGTCGACCGATTCGAGATGAAGCAGAGTTTCTCGGACGCGCCGCTCACCACGCACCCGGAGACTGGCGCGCCGGTCCGGCGTGTGATTTCGGGCGGGATCGGTCTGATGACCAGGTCGGAGAACTCACTGCCCGAACCTGGTCCCGGTTGTGGTCCAGGGAACTGCGGTTGCGGGCGGTTCAGCTAGCGCCGTTCCAACTTGTTTCACCGAACGCTCGAAGGTATGGGTTTGCATTGAACCACTTGGCGAGAATAGTTGGAACGGCACTAGCGGGCGAACGGTGAAATCGCCGGTGCGGTGCGCGCTTCTCGTGGTGGTGGGGCTGACCGGACTCTTCCTTCCACGAGCCGGCGTAGCGCAGCTCACCGTCGTCGAGACGTTGAGGATAGGCGGGCCTGACGACGGTCCATACCTGTTCAGCGATATTCGCGGACTCGCGCCGGGTTCGAACGGCTCGATCTTCGTCCTGGACTACCGGACCCAGGAGATACGGCTGTTCGACAGCCAGGGGCGGTTCGTGAAGCGCGTCGCCCGTCGTGGCAACGGGCCGGGCGAAATCTCCAACGCGAACGGTCTCCTGCCGGCACCGAACGGCGAAGTGTGGGTGAACGACCCGCAGAACGCGCGCTGGACTGTCTTCTCGCCAGCGGGCGAATTCGTACGGCAACACATCATGCTCATACTAAGCTACGGCTACATCTGGGACGCGATGATCGATCCGTCGGGCGTCATTTACGATCCGGTGTCGGTACCGTCGGCTGGAGGCAAATATCGGAACGTTGTGCGTCGAGTTCGCGCGAACGGGCAGGTGATCGACAGCCTGCCGGCTCGAGAGTGTGAACAGCGAGGAACGGGTGATCGTCCAACGGTCTTCGAAGCCAGGAGCAAGACCGGAAGCCGGGTCTCAGACATTCCATTCCTGCCATCGCCGGTGTCGGCGTGGGACCGCCGCGGGTTCATCTGGTGTTCCTCGCGCGACCGGTACGAGGTCATCCAGATTCGGGCGCAGCGCGGTGACACGGTGCGCCGAGTGACGCTCGACGCGGCTCCGTTCCCGGTCTCGAAGGCGGAACGCGACTCGGCCGTCGAGCGCATTCGAACCAGCTTCACGAAGATGGGCGCACCCGAGCCTGATTATTCGCGGATCCCCACCGTGAAGCCGGCGATAATAACCATCGACGTCGATGATCGCGGCCGGCTCTGGGTCAGACGGACAACCGCGGATTCGCGACGCACCACGTTCGACCTGTGGGAGGAACGGGCCACTCGACCCGTTACCGTCACCGCGCCGTGGCGGCTGTCGCGCTACTTCCGCCCGATTTTTCGCGGCGACACGATCCTGACGTGGGCGCTCGACGAGGATGACGTTCCGTTTGTCGTGCGCGGAGTGATGAAGCGCTCACCTTGACGCCAGCAGCAGCGCCCGCAACCAGTACCAGTTCGAGCAGCCAGCAAACAGCACTCAGTTGGCTTTCTTGTCGATGACCATCGCCACGAACAACAAGGCGAGATACAGCAGCGAGTACTTGTAGACCCACCACGCCGCTGCCGTCCACGGCTTCGCCCGTCGCATCCGGATCACGCCCCACAGCAGCGCGCCGCCTAACGCCAGCGCCGACACGAGGTAGATCGCACCAAAGGCACCGTAGGCGACCGGCAACACGGTGAGCGCGATGAGCAGGATCGTATACCAGAGCATCTGGCCCATCGTCTCGCGCTCACCCCACACGACTGGAGCCATCGGCACGCCGGCCCGCCCGTAGTCCGCCTGTTTCAGCAACGCCAACGCCCAGAAGTGTGGCGGCGTCCAGTAGAACACGATCAGGAACAGGTAGATCGCCGTGAGGTCCACGGTTCCTGTCGTCGCGGCCCATCCCACCAGCGGCGGAAACGCGCCCGCCGCGCCGCCGATTACGATGTTCTGCGGCGTTGTTCGCTTGAGCCAGCGCGTATACACGAACACATAGAAGTAGAACCCGCCCAGCGCGAGCGTCGCGGTCAGCACGTTCACGTAGCGCGCCAGGAGCCAGGTCGCAGCCACCGCGAGAGCCAGTCCAAACGCCAGCACGGCGCGCGGCGTCATGCGGCCGCCCGGAATGGGACGCAGCCGAGTCCGCGCCATGCGGTCATCGATGTCCTGATCGATGTACATGTTCACGGCGTTCGCCCCGCCGGCCATCAGGTACCCGCCCACCATCACAAGCAGCACGGTCAGCCACGAAGGACTGCCGGCGATGAACATCGGCGCCGCGGTTGTGACCAGGAGAAGCGAGATGATCCGCGGCTTGGTGAGCATCACCAGGTCCGAGGCGAGGCTCCGCTCGCGCTGCGCGCTGACGGCTTCGCTCACGCTCGAACGCCGGCCAGAGGAGCGATCACGATCGGTTCGCCCAGGCGATTCCACGTCAGCAGCAGAATGGCGATCAGAACGAGGGTTGGCAGTACTACCCACGTGATTTCAGCCAGTCGCGCCGAACGCCCCGGTGTCGACGCCGGTGCCCGGCCGGCGATGACCGACCAGAGGACGGCCAGCTGGGCGATCAGGGCAAGGGCGGCGGCGGGGAAGAAGAGGGAGCGCAAGAGGGACGACGCGCGAGGCTCGAGGAGGTTGCCAGTCAGGAGCCGAAAGCTCGCAGGACGTGGGGGGACGTTCAACCAGCATCAGCGATCAGCGACCAGCGATCAGCGATCAGCGACCAACTCCAGTCCCAGCAAATCGCCCTAGCCAAGTACTAACAACTCAGCTCGTTTCCCTCGCTCCTCCCCGTTCCACGACGTACCATTTGCCTCCCATGACCCCGCCTCCCGTCTCCACCGGCCTTCCCCGCCGCATCGGCCTGTGGAGCGCGATGGCCGTCGTCATTGGATCAACGATCGGGTCGGGAATCTTCCGATCTCCCGCTGGCATCGCTGACCGCATCCCTGGTCCGCTGCCGCTCCTGCTCATCTGGGTCCTGGGAGGCCTGTTCGCGCTCTGCGGCGCGCTGACACTCGCCGAACTGGCGAGCGAAGTCCCTCGAACCGGCGGCTTCTACGCGTTCCTCCGGGAAGGCTGGGGCAGGCTTCCCGCTTTCCTCTTCGGCTGGGGTCAGTTGACGATCGTGCGTGCCGCCTCACTGGGCGCCATCGCGATCACGTTCGCCGAATATTTCGTTCGAGTGATCGGCTTCGATCCATCCGTTGCGCCCTATGATCGCTACGCGCAGTACATCGCGGCCCTGGCCATCGCGGTCACGGCGGGGTTCAACATCGTCGGTGTGCGATGGGGCTCAACCGTCATCAACCTCACCACGATCGCGAAGTTCGGTGGGCTGGCGTTCATTGTTGTCCTCGCGCTGGCGATCGGCTGGCCGCAAACCGGCGGTCACTTTACGCCCCTGGTGCCGGAAGGGAGTGTGCGGGCCGGCGCGTTCGGTCTGGCGCTGGTGTCGGTGTTGTGGGCGTATGACGGCTGGGCCGATGTCACCTACGTCGCCGGAGAGGTGACCGATCCGCGCCGGAACCTGCCTCGGGCGATCATCGGCGGAACCGTGGCGGTGATGGCGATCTACGTGCTGGCGAACGTGGGTTACATGGCGGTCCTTCCGATCGAGGAAATCAGGACCTCGCGCCTCGTTGCCGCCGATGTGGCCGAGAAGATCATCGGACGACCGGGTGTCGTGATGGTGTCCGCGACGGTGATGATCTCGACCTTCGGCACGCTGAGCGCCGTGCTGCTCACCAGCCCGCGCGTCCTGTTCGCCATGGCTGATGACGGCATGCTCTTCGCGCCGATCGCGAAGGTGCATCCCAAATACCAGACGCCCTATGTCGCGATTGCGCTCGTGGCGATGCTCGGGCTGATCTTCGTCCTGCTGCTTCGATTCGAGAAACTTGCGGACACGTTTGTCATCGCGATGATCCCGTTCTACGCGCTTGGCGTGGCGGCCGTGTATCGCCTTCGACGGCGGCCGGGATACTCGCCTGCGTTCCGAACACCAGGATATCCGGTCGTGCCGGCGCTGTTTATCGCTTCCGTGGCGTATCTGTTACTGAATGCACTCCTGGATGAAAGCAGTCGCGTCTGGGCGTTCGGTATCTTCGCTGTACTGCTCGCCGGAATTCCGGTTTTCCACATGACGGTTGGAAAAGAGAGTCGATAGGGGCGAAGCCGATTGACAGGCGGGCTGGACCGAAGCACCATCTCTCCCGCCGTCGGTTCATCCATTTCCGATTCGGCCCGGCACCCACTTCACCCAATAAGGACAAGCCGTATGAGATTCACGCGTCATCTCCTGGCGAGCGCCGCGATGGCGGCGTTCATGGCGGGAAGTTTTTCCGCGCCCGCAGGCGCGCAGGGCGTCACCACCGGCGCCATCGGTGGCAAGGTGACCGACGAGCAAGGGGGCGGTATTGCCGGAGTGCAGATCTCGGCTGTGAACCGCTCCAATGGCTATTCCAGCACGGTGACCTCGCGCGCTGACGGTCGCTACCTCGTTCCGAACCTGGAAGTCGGAACCTACGACGTGACGTTCCGCCGCATCGGGTTCGATCCCATTCGGCGCAGGGACCAGCTCGTTTCGCTCAGCCAGGTTCTGCCGCTCGACGTGCAGCTAACCGCGGCGGCGACTGAACTGAGTGGTGTGACGATCATCGCCGCGACCACGACCGAGACCTTCACGCCGACCAACACGAGCGTGAAGACCATCGTCACGGACACGACGCTGCAACGCCTGCCCTCGCTCAGCCGCAACATCATCGACATGGTCCGTGTGTCGCCGCAGGTGTCGACCTCCGGCGCCGGCTACTCGGCGGGCGGCATGTCGAACCGCATGAACAACGTGCAGATCGACGGCGCCACGGAACGCGACGTGTTCGGACTCGGCGCGACGGGCACACCGGGTGCCGAAACAAACTCGCGTTCGGTATCGCTCGAAGCGGTGAAGGAACTGCAGATCCTGCTGGCTCCGTTCGACGTGCGGCAGGGGAATTTTGGCGGCCTGCTGGTGAACGCCGTCACCAAGGGCGGGAGCAACGAGCTGCACGGATCGGTCTACGGTTATTATCGCGATCAGGACTACGGCGCAAACGTGACGCAGCTTCGTTCGACGCCGTTCGACCGCGCGCAATACGGCTTCAGCCTCGGCGGCCCGATCATCAAGGACAAGCTCCATTTCTTCGTCGCACCGGAGTGGCAGGACGAGAACACGCCGGTGGGTGGCACGTACCTCGGCCAGCCAGCGGAACTCACGCCGGTCTTCCCCATCAAGTCGGAAGACCTGACGCGGTTCGAGCAACTCACGTCGGCGAAGGGCATGTCCGATATCGGAACGGTCGGCTACGCCAACATTCCGAATCCGTTGCTGAACCTCTTCGCGCGAGTGGACTACCGTATCAATGACACACACCGCTCGGTCATTCGCTACAACTACAGCGAGGGAGAGCGGCTGCGGCAGCAGAACGACCGGAATTCCTCGCGCGCGGTCTATAGCGGGAACTTCCACACGTTCGACACCTGGAAAATCGCGCCGGTGTTCCAGCTCTTCTCCGTGTTCTCCGGCGGTTCGTCCAACGAGTTGTTCATCGGCTACAACCGGGCACGGAACCGCCGCACGCCTGAATCACCGTATCCGCAGATCACGGTGTCGGGTCTGACGACCACCACGGGTGGAACGAACGGCGCGATCATCGCCGGCGCCGACCAGTTCTCCCAGGGGAACGAGCTCGACACCGACACGTACGAGCTGACGAACAACTTCAACTTCCAGCGCGGCAACCACACCATCACGCTCGGGACCCGGAACGAGTACGTCGATCTCCGCAACCTCTTCAACCAGAGCTCCTACGGTGTGTGGAGCTTCCGCGGTCTCGATAGTCTTGAAGCCGGGAACGCCAACAGTTTCAGACGCGCTTTCATTCTCCGCGATGGCGGGAACGTCTTCTTTCGTGCCCTGCAGAGCGCCTGGTACGCGCAGGACCAGTGGCAGGTCTCGCCGAACTTTGCGATGACCCTCGGCCTTCGCGCCGATGTCTCGAAGTTCCTGGACGACGTACCGTACAGTGCCCCGATCGACAGCGCCTACGGCCGTCGCACCGACGACATCCCGAAGGCCGCGCTCCAGATCTCGCCGCGGGTCGGCTTCAACTGGGACCTCAAGGGCGACCAGACGCAGCAGATCCGTGGTGGCATCGGGCTCTTCGTCGGAACGCCGCCGTACGTGTGGCTCGAGAACGCGTACGTGAACTCCGGCAGCATCATCACGTTCCTCAACTGCGGCACGGGTGGGACACGCGCTCCCACGTTCAATATCGATGTCGAGGCCAACCCGACCTGCTCCGGCGGCGCCGGCAGCAAGCCGATTGGCGACGTCAACTGGCTCTCGAGCTCCTTGAAGTTCCCGCAGCCGTTGCGCGCGTCGCTCAGCTACGACCGCGCGCTGCCCCGTGACCTGGTGTTCTCGGTCGAAGGGCTGTTCTCGAAGACGCTGAACCAGCTCTTCTTCGTCAACCGGAACCTGGCTGGCATAACCGGCCGAGACGTTCATGGTCGCGTGCTCTTCGCCGATTCCATCCGCGCGTCGAACGCCGCCTCGTTCCCCCGGCTGCCAGCGAGTGTCATCGCCAACGGCGGGACGGCGCGGTTCTCGACGGCGATCGACCTCCTGAACCAGAACAAGGACCAGGCGTGGAGCCTCACGACCTCGCTCCGGAAGCGGTACTCCAACAACTGGGAAGGGACAATCGCCTACACGCACGCGCGTGCCCGCGACGTGCAGAGCTTCGGCTCGAGCACGCACATCTCGAACTGGCAGTTTGGCCGCACGCTGTCCGGAGACCAGTTCACGCCGTTCCGAGGGATTTCCCTGTTCGACCAGACCCACAAGATCACCGGTACCGGCACGTACACGAAGCACTGGACCGAGGGGTGGGCCACGGACTTCACCGCCACGTACTCCGGCGTTTCCGGTTCCCCGCACGACTACGTATATGCGTCGACGTCGTTCTCGAACGGCGACATGAATGGCGACGGGCGGAACGGGAACGACCTGATCTACATTCCGCGCAGCGCGTTCAACACGCAGGAGATCCGGTTCCGCGCCGTTACCAACGGCGCGACCGTGGCGCAGCAGCAGGCAGCGTTCGAGCAGTACATCCTCGACTCGCCGTGCCTGCGCGACCAGCGCGGGCGCATCCTGGCGCGGAATTCGTGCAAGCAGCCGTTCCTGAACCAGGTCGATGTCGCCATCCGGCAGACCGTTCCGTCCGTGCGCGGCCAGCGGCTGTCGCTGCAGGCCGACATCACGAACTTCGGCAACCTGCTCAGCAAGAACTGGGGCCAGGCGCGGGTGACTGAAGCGAGCTCCAACTCCAACGTCCCCATCCTGACGCACGTCGGCATGTCGTCGAGCAACCCGACGGTCGCCATCCCGATCGTGCAGTTCAACGTGAACCAGAAGGAGTACATCGTCGGCAACTTCGCGTCGAACTTCTGGCGGTTCCAGTTGAGCGCGAGGTATAGCTTCTAACGATCAGCGATCAGAACGCAGAACCCGGGGGTGGCCATGGTCCGGTCGCCGCCGGGTTCCGTTTTTACCGTTGGCTGTTGCTGCTCGCTGTTCGCTGTTCGCTGTTCGCTGTTCGCTGTTCGCTGTTCGCTGTTCGCTGTTCGCTGCTCGCTGTTCGCTGTTCGCTGCTCGCTGCTCGCTGCTCGCTGTTCGCTGCTCGCTGCCGTCAAAACACACTGAACTTCAAGTACTTCCTCGGATTCGCCATGAGGTCCGCCACCAGCGAATCCACCCGCGTCGCGATGCGGCGGATGTCATTGTAGAGAGTGGGGTCGTTCAACAGCTTCGCCAGCGATCCATCGCCGCTGTCCACCTTCGTGAGCAGCGCGTTGAAGCGCGCTGAAGCCGTCTGCAGTTCTCCCGTGAACGCCTGCAGCGAAACCGTCGACTGTTGCATCGCCCGGATGGTGGAGTCGATCCGTGCCGAGTCGACCGCATTGATCCGGGTTCGCAATGAGACGAGCGTCGACTGAAGCTCTTTCGATTGCGTTTCGGCCACTTCATTGAAGGTGCCAAGCAGGCGGTTCAATGCGACCGTTGCCCGCCGCATCTCCTGGATACCGCCGGAGTCAACGAGTTGCGAACGCATGGCGAGCATCATCACGCTGATGGCGCCGGTCAGCGTGTCGGCGCGCTGCAGGAGCGCCTGCAATCCGGCGGAGGGAATGCCAACGGGGATGGTGTCTCCCGGCGCGTAACTCACCTCGTTGGGCGCGGCCGGCGTTAACGCAACGGCCTGGTCACCAAAGAAGCCGTTGGGCACGATCGTGGCGACGGAACCCAGCGGAACGCTGACGTCCCGCCGGATCCGGTAGGTGACGAGCAGCGTTCCGCGAGGATCGAGGTCCACCTTGTCGACGGTGCCCACCGTCACCCCGATCAGCCAGACCGGCGCTCCCTGCTTGATCCCGGAGCCCCACGCGTAGCGCGAGTGCAGCAGGTACCCACGATTCAGGCCACCTCGCACCAGCCAGATCGAGGACAGCGCCAGAACGATGATGGCCACGGTGGTGAACAGGCCGACGAGTACTTCATCACGACGTTTCATCCCTGGAGCCTCGGTGCGAAGAGGGCGGCGATGAAGGCGTCGAGGACGAGGATCGCCACCGAGGTCATGACCACGGCGCGGGCAGTCGAGCGGCCGACTCCCTCTGCACCCACATCAGTCACGTATCCCTCATAGGAGCAGAAGAACGCGATGGCCGCGCCGAAGATCGTCGCCTTGAGGAGCGAGTAGAAAATCTGGAACATGTTGAACGCCATCCGCAATCCGTCCTGGAAGTCCGCCCACCTCACGTCGGTGGCCAGGATCGCAGTGAAAAACGCCACGCTGACGCCAATGGCGTTCGCGAAGATGACGAGAATGGGCAGCATCAACGTAGCCGCGATCAGTCGCGGCACGATGAGATACGCCAGCGGGTCGTAGGCCAGCGTCTCGAGCGCATCGATCTGCTCGGTCACCCGCATGGTCCCGATTTCCGCGGTCATCCGCGCGCCGACGCGCCCCGTGAGCACCAGGCCGGTGAGCAGCGGCCCCAGTTCGAGCACGATGGTCTGCCGTGAAATCAATCCCACCACGGAGAGCTGGACGCCGGGGAAGAGCTGGTAGCGCGTCTGCAGCGCGATGACCGATCCGATGAACGCCGCGACAATCGCGGTCAGGGCCAGTGAGTCGACACCGATCGACTTCATGTGCCGGAAGATCAGCGGGAGGTACGTCTCCGGCTCGCGCCAGAGCGCGGCGGTCGCGTTGAAGAGGAAGTACGCCCGCTTGCCGATCCCGGCAAAGATGGCAATGCCAAGGGCTGCCATCCGGCGCATGAACCGGAGGCCCGTGCGCTGCATGACGGGGAAGTCCGTCGTCGCGCGGTGATCCACGGGCGGGTTCACGTACGCACTTTCGCCAACAGCGCCAATCCGCCCAGTCCGAAAATGGTGTTGGGGAGCCAGGCCGCGAGGACCGGGTTCATGACGGCCTCACCGCCAATGGCTTTGGTCAGCTGGATGAACACGAGGAACGTAACTGTGACGCCGAGGCTGAGTCCGATGCCCCAGGCCGCGCCTCCGCGCTGCGTGCTGGTCGCCAGCGGCGCCCCGAAAATCGCGATGATGATGCAGGTGACCGGGATGGAGATCTTGAGGGCGCGATCGACCTTGATGACGTTCACGTCGCTTCCGGAGCGCTCCAGCGCCCGGATATAGCGACCGAGTTCCGCATAACGCATTTCCCGCGGCGCCTTCGGTGAAGCCATCAACTGGGTCGGCGATTCGCGGAAGTGACGATCGCGCAGCGAATCGAACGTGATCGTCAGGTTGGGGCGCGGTCCGCTCACGACGTGCATCGTGCCGCCGAGGAGGACCCAGCCGGTTTGCTCACCCCATCGCGCTCTCTGGGCTGACGCGATCCATGTCGGGTAGGAGCTGTCCCCCTCGAGACCGCGTCGCTCGATCTGAATCGCTTCGATGCTTCCCGTGGCAACCTGCAGTTGCTGGACCTTGTAGACGCGTCCCTCCTCGGAGGCAAACGCAAAGTTGTATCGCTCGTTTCCGGTAGCATAGGTCGCTTCCTGGCGCAGCTCGTCGCGCCGCCGGTTCCCGATGGGGGCGGCCTCCGAGAGCCCCAGCGCGAGTGCGCCCGCCATGATGGATGCGACGAAGATGGGAACCGAGATCCGGTAGAAACTGATGCCCGACGCCTTGGCCGCGGTAATCTCCGAGTGCCGCGTGAGGGCGCCGATCGTGAACACGGTGGCAAAGAGAACGGCTGCCGGCAGCACCAGGTACATGGCCTCCGGGAGTCCATATACGTAGCTGAGCGCGATATCCCCCCGCGGCAGGCCGCGTTCCAGGTACTTGTCGAGATTGTCCGTGAGGTCGATGACCGTCAGCAGCACCGGGAAGCCCAGCGCGGTGGCCACGAAGATCTTCGTGAACTCGGCAAAAACGTAGCGATCCAGCGGGTGAAACAGCCGCCGGGTCACCGGGCCTCCGTGTACGCGCGACGTGGCCGGCGCTCACGCCGGAAGAGATTGCGGACGATTTCCAGCATCTCCCTGAAGTCACCGCCTCGCGTGGTCGAGCTTTCACGGCCCATCCTGGCCAGCAGAAAGAGTCCGACAATGGTGAGAAGGATGTTGGCCGCCCACATCGCCCAGAAGGGGGTCAACACGTTTCGATCGGCGAGGGCTTCCCCCGCGATGAGGCCGATATAGTAGATGCCGAAGATCACCAGGCTCACGCCGATCACAAGACCCACGCCTCCGCGCGGGAACCGCAGGGCGATGGGCGCCCCCACCAGCACGAAGACGGTGCAGGCGACCGAGATGGCGAACTTCTTGTGGAGTTCCACCGCGGCCTGATTGACGAAACGCAGGTTATCACGCATGCGGATCCTGGCGTTCTCGATCGACCCGGAAAGGGTCGCCGGCATCTGGTACCGGCCGCCTGGAGTCATCTGGCGCGCGACGGCGGCAAGGGCGCTGTCGGCGCGAGCACGCGCCGAGTCAACCGGAACGACGATGGCCGGTATCGGCGGCGGTGACTGCTGGGGCGTCCCCTGGCCGGTTGCCGGCGAACCGGGTGCCGCCGGTACCGGCGTGCCCTGGCTTCCCGGCGTCGCGGCGTACAGGCGAGGGACCAGCGCCACGGCCGCTTTCGCCCCGGCGCGCTTCAGGCGCGCCCTGAAGTCGCAGTAGAGGCGCCCCAGCGATGCGTTAGGCGATCGCGGCGCCGGCGCACCGGGAGAGACGTTGAGCAGCGTCAGCGACGAGATGTCCGGCGGCTTCGCCGCCACGCCGTTGAGCGCCTCGTTCGCCACAGCGCGCAACGCGTCCCGCAGGTCGGTCCGCGCCTTGGTGAACTCCGCCTCGTAGCGGGAGACTTCGTTCTGCAGCTCGCAGATCGACATTTCGCGATCACTCTTGTAGCTGTCCGAGCGGGTCATCTCGAGCTCGTTGGCCACGCCCTCGACGCGAACATAGTTGCGATCGAACTCGGCGCGCTGCAGCCGGCCGGGCTCGGCCCGCGGGACCTCGAGCGTCGAGCCCTCGAAGAGCGTGAGCAGGAGATCGCGCCCGTTCTCCGCGAAAGCGAGCTCCCCGCTGTCCGCGTAGATCGTGCGACGCCGCATGACGTCGGTGAGGTCGTAGATCGTCACGTCGGTCATGCGATTGTCCGGGCCCAGCCGCATCGCCTTGAGGTAGACATGCCGGTCCGCGACCTGATTGATGATCTGCTCCTTCAGCGCGAACGTCGGCTTCTTCCGCGCGATGTCGCCCTGCAACTTGCGAAGCTGGTGGTTGGATGCCGGCAGAACCACGTCGTTGAACGCGATCATGCCGACCGAGATCACGCTCGCCGCCAGCAGAACCGGGATGAGGAGACCCGACAGGCTGATTCCGTTCGCCTTCAACGCGGTGATCTCGTTTTCGGAGGCGAGGCGGCTGAAGGCGTAGAGCGTGGCGATGAGCACGGACATCGGCGTCGTCATGGCCACGGTGAAGGGAACCGAGAGTGCGAAGAACTGCCCGATCACCCCGGCGGACAAACCCTTGCCGACCAGCTGATCGATCTGCTTGGCGATGTAGTTGAGCAGGAGCAGCGAAGTCAGCGCCGTGAGGGCGAAGAACAGCGGCCCCACGTGCTCTCGCAGCACGTATCGGTGGATTATCTTCACGCTCGAATTTTGGGGCTCGCTGGGGGCCCGACCCACTGGCTTCCCTGCGCGCACCGACGCGCTGGGACTGCGGCCAGGGACGAAGACCCGTGGAATATATGGACTTGCCGGTTCCTCCGGCCGAGTCGGGCCCGGAGTGCTTCGAAGCCGCCCTTGCGGGGGCCGGCTTGGTACCCACGTGTCTTTCCTTCGTGCGGTCTGTCATGGGGCCAGAGGCCGGAGGCCCGAGGCCAGGGCGGTTCTGGCGCATCTTCTCGGGCCTCTGGCCTCTGGCCTCTGGCCTGCCGTTGGCCCTGGCCACTGCGCAGGTCCCCGTGGCGCGCCCCGACACCGCACGAGTCGCCGTCACTGACTCGACCAGGGCTCAGGGCGATTCCGCGCTGACCGTCGATCTCCTGGGTCGGCTGGAGTTCAAGGGCGAGCGCACGTCCAATGACCGATGCTTCGCCAACCAGGTGTACAGCCTCACCTTTCGCTGCGCGTCGCAGATCACGCCACAGCTCGACTTCCAGTTCTCGCTGCGGTCGGCCGGGCTGGTCGCCGACCGCGTTCGGGTGGACGTGGACTACGACTCGCAACGCGAGTTCGACGGGTCGAACAACATCTCGCTTGCCTATCAAGGGGGTCCGGGTGACTTCCTCGAGCGCCTCGAGATCGGCAACGTCACGTTCCGGACGCCCGCATCGCGATTCCTCACGTCAGGCATCCCGAGCGGCAACTACGGAATCCAGGCGTCGGGCAGCATCGGCCCGCTGCGGTTCAGCGCCATCGCCGCCCAGCAGCGCGGGAATGTCCTGCGCGACACGGTGTTCACCGTCGGCGGGCGGGCCTCGCGCATTCCTGACCGCACGATCCCTGACTATCAGGTCGAGGCCCGTCGTTTCTTCTTCACCATCGATCCGGCGCTGTTCACGAGTCGCTATCCCAATATCGACATCCTGAACGCGAGCCAGATGGGGGAACTGGCGGCGTCGTTGCCGGAAACCCAGAGACCGGTCCGTGTCTCCCTCTACCGGCTCATCCTGGGGGGGCAGCCGCCGAATCCGAACGGACCCCAATTCCTGCTGCTCGACGATCCCGAGTCCCGCGCAGGACAGGTGTATGAGCACCTGCGGGAAGGCGTCGACTATTACATCGATCCGTCGCAGCTCTGGATCGCCCTGGTGCGGCCCCTGGCGCTGGCGAATGAGCGCCTGGTGGCCGCGTGGACGCTGCGCGTGGCGGGGCGCGATACGGTCATCGCCTCGCTCGGGGGCACTCCGGACCTGGAGTTCTCGCTCGATCATCCACAGTTCGCGCACCGGCTCTGGGATCCGCGCCTGACGCCGGACGATCCGGCATTTCGCCGCGAGATCAGGTCTGTGTACCGACTCGGCGGCGAAGACATCAGGCGGGAAACGGTCACGATGCGCATCGTGGCCGGCACCAGCGGTGACCAGGAGAAGCCGCCCGGGGTACCGAACACGTACCTGGAGATCTTCCGCCTCGCCCAGTCCACCAACCGCGCGCTGTTCGACGCCGAGAACCGGCTCTGGCCGCGCCGCCAGGATCCGAATTTCAACCTCGGATCTCCATCGGTCGCGGCGACGGCGCTCATCAGGGACGTATTCATCGTCTTCCCGTCGCTCGAACCGTTCTCCCGCCGCGGACTGGCCTTCTCGCCGGCGATCGTGCCTAACGACACGATCTACAGGACACCCGGTGAGTACCTCTATTCCGCGCAGCATCCGCAGTCGTTCTACCGCATCCTGGCGTCGTACGAGAGCTCCGGGTCCACGGGACCGGGGACGATCGCGCTGGCATCGTCGCAGATCCGTCCCGGCAGCGAGCGCCTCTTCATTGAAGGACGCCCGCTCACGCGGCACGTCGACTACGAGATCGACTACGACCTGGGCACGGTCCGGCTGCTCACGGCGGACTCGCTGGCGCTCCGTCCGCGGCGCGTGACGCTCCAGTACGAGGAGAACACGCTCTTCACCAGCGTCCCCACCTCCGTGGCCGGGCTGACCGCCGAATGGATGCTGCCCTTCGGCAGCCTGTCGTTCACGGCGATGTCGCAGCGCCAGCGCACGAACTTCACGCGGCCGCCGCTGGGATTCGAGCCACAGGCGTCGCTGGTGGCCGGACTGGGGGCGAATCTCGGATGGCAGCTCGGCGGTGTTTCGCGCAGACTGGCGCGATGGCTGCCGCTGGTGGACAGCCTGGCGCCGTCCCGCCTGGACATCGTCGCCGAGTTCGCGGTGAGCCGGCCGAGGCAGGGCGGGGGAGAGCAGGCCTACATCGAGTCGTTCGAGGCCCAGGGCGGGGTCGGCGTGAACCTGCTCGAGTCGCAATGGCAGCTCTCCAGCCAGCCGGCGTTAGGCACCCGGCTGCCTTCGCGCATCGGCGCGGCCGCGCTCGATACCATCCGCGCTTCGACGATGGCCTTCCAGAACTACGGCACCGATGTCGACGGGCGCGCGGTCACGTTCACCATCCAGCAGATCGACCCGTTGACGACGCTGGCCGGCGGCGCGATCGCGGGATTCGAGCAGGTGCTGTGGCTGACGCTCTATCCGCTGGCGGTCGGCGGCATCGCCGATCCGGCAACCAGCCAGCCGCGGTGGCGGATCGGTGGCACGCCCTCCGGCCAGCGCTGGCGGTCGGTGCGCACGCCGCTGGGTACCGGCGGAACCGGTGTGGACCTGACCCGCGGCGAGTACGTCGAGCTCTGGACCCAGGTGGATACCGTTCCAACGCGCCGGACGCAGAACCCGGTCCTGATCCTGGACTTCGGCGACGTGTCGGAAAACAGCGTCGCCTTCGCGCCGGAGTCGCTGCGAGTGGTTGAAGGAGACTCGGTGTACAGCGGCAGGAAACTGCAGGGCTGGAACCGGCTGGATACCGAACGTGACCGCTTCAGCCGCGCATTCAGCGCCGACGTGAACGATCTCGGCCTGCCGGGCCAGGTCGTCGATGAGCTGCAGGTACGCGACGAGGGAATTCCGCTCCTCGTCCGCAACTATCCGACGTGCCGGCTGGGGGCGGGCCGATTGCTGCCGCTCGGCGACGCGCGGATCAACTGCACCGTGCGCAACAGCCGGCTGGACGAAGAGGACATCGATCAGGACGCGACGCTCAACTACACGTCGGATCAGCGGGAACGGGAGCGGCTTCGACGATACGTCGTCGACCTGTCCCGGCCGGAGCGCTATAACCGCATAGGGGTCTGCGGGCCCGCGGTGCGCGACATCAACCAGAGCCAGCCGCCGGGTAACACCGTGTGCTGGGTCCAGGTCCGCATTCCGTTCAACGCGCCTGACGATACCATCGCCGGGGGCCCGCTGCTCCGCCGTGTCCGCGCCCTGCGCATCACCGTGGTGTCCGGGGCGGCCGCCGCCGACGATCGATTCACGCAGGTGCCCCTCGCGCGCCTGCGCGTCACCGGCGCCGGCTGGCTCAAGCGCGCCCCGCGTCCGCTGCACGGGCTGGGCGGTGAACAGGAGGCGTTAGGCGGTTTTGTCATCGCCTCCGCCATCGGCACGCAGGACCGTGACTCCACGCGCGGCCTGATCTACGAGCCGCCGCCGGGCGTGACCGACGCGGCCGAGACGCAGGAGACGGGCATCGGTTTTGCGGGCGGCTCGATCAACGAGACGTCCCTGCGATTGCTGGCGGGCGACATGCCCAACCAGTCCCGCGCCGAAGCGTACCTGCGATTCCCCGAGGGCGATCGCAACGTCATGGCGTATCGCGAGCTGAGGGCGTGGGCGCGCGGGCGGGGACGGGGATGGGGACCCGATGGGGACCTCCATTTCTTCATCAAGCTCGGTCGCGACGCCAACAACTTCTACGCCTACCACACGTTCGTGCATGTTGGCGGTCGCGAGGCCTGGAAGCCGGAGATCCGCGTGCCGTTCGCGCGGTTCTATGCCCTGCGGGCGCGTCTCGAATCGGAGTATCTCCAGGGACGCACCGAGTGGACCGGCTGCACCACGGCCGACTCGGCGTTGATCGGCCGGTCCGGGCTGCCCCCCACCGCGTCCGGCGCTCGTTATGCGGCATGCGACGAAGGGTTCATTGTCTACTCGGTCGATCCCGTCGTCACGCCGCCGAACCTGGCCGCCGTCCAGGAGATCGCGGCTGGCATCTTGCGTGTGGATTCGCTGGGCGGCACCAATCCGCCGATGCCCGGCGACACCCTCGAGCTCTGGGTCGACGACATCCGGCTGGCCGACGTCGAGCAGCGACCGGGATACGCGGGCCATGTCGGGGCCTCGTTCTCGGCCGGCGATGCCGGCAGCGTTCGGATATCGGCCTCGAAGCGTGACCCGTTCTTCCGTCAGTTGGCCGAGCGTCCTTCGTTCCTCGCGTCGGAAGACCTCGAGATCGCGGCGACGTGGCGGCTGGAGAAGCTCCTGCCCTGGCGGACCGGCCTCGCGCTCCCGCTTACCGTGACCTACAACGCGGCCCGGGCGGATCCCGAATTCCTCTCCCGGTCGGATCTGCGGGGCGATGCCATCGACGCGTTGCGCACCCCTCGAAGCGGAACGACCTCGGTTGTGCTCCAGGCACGCCTGACGAGTCCCGTGGCGCCGTCATGGTATGCTCCGATCGTGAACAACGTCGGGTTGTCGATGACGTGGAACGGCGCGGGGGCCCGCAGCGCGTACCAGAGCGGGCGAACGCGCGGGTTCGATGTCGGGACGGACTACAACCTCGCCCCGCTGGATGCGGACGGCAGCCCGCGGGTGGGACTCGCGCCGACCGTGGTGAGGGTCATCAGCAACCTGGCGCGCTCGTCAGGCTCGGCCGACGCCTTCGTGCGACCGACACTCGAGGGCGGGGACCAGTTCCGCCGTACCGACGCGAATCAGAATCTCTGGCGCAGCTCGTCGTCGGTGGAGTTCCACCCGCTGCCGTCGGTGACGGCGCGGTGGGATGCGCTGAGCCTCCGCGACTTGCGCGACTACGGAAACGTCAGTCCCAATGCCATTGCCGCCGCCCGCGAACGCGTCGCCTGGGCCGGCGTCGATGTGGGACTCGAGCGAGAGCGGACCCTGGGTGCGACGATTCGCATCGCGCCGGCGCCCGAGTCCTGGGTGCGACCGCGGTTCGAGCTGGCGTCGGGGTACTCGATGCTTCGTGATCCCAACGCGCCGGGCGTTTCGGCGCCGGGCGCCGACGGACTGCGCCTGGCGCGCCGCTTTGGAAACTCCCAGCGCGCGTCAGCGTCGGCGGTATTCGACCTGCCGAAGGTCACCGCGGGCTTGCCGGAACAGTCGCTGGCCAGGGGCGTGGCCCGTTTCCTGGGGACGATCGACGTGAGTGTGGGACGTGACCAGCTCAGCGCGTACGACGCGGCGCCGCTGACTCCAGGATGGCGGTACCAGTTCGGCTTCGCGGAGTTCAATGATGTCCGCGCGATCGGGGACGTGCTGGCCACCACCGCCGGCGCCGGAACGCGTTACGCCGCGTCGAACACGCTGACCCTCCCCTTTGGCGCGTCGATCGCGCAACGCATGCAGAAAACCGATTCGCGGCATTATTCGCGCCGCCTCGTTGACCGAGTCACGCTGGTCGATGGCGAGCAGGTGATCTACCCCGACGTGACATTCCGCTGGAGCGGCCAACCCATGGCCCTCACCTGGTTGCTCTCGAACGTTTCGGCGACGGTCCGCGCCGTGCATACGCTGCAAGCGTTCGTCTCGCCGCCGGAGACACCGGGCGGGGCGATGGAGCGCCGCGCGACCCGGCTGCGAACCTACCCGGCCACCCTCACGTTGAACGGGCCGGGCGACGACTTGTCCCTCACGCTGGGGTTCACGAGGTCGGAGCGCAGCGACTCGCTTCCGGGCTCGGCCGGGCAGTCCCGCTCCACGGACGGCACCGCCGACGTGACGAAGGCTTTCCCCCTGCCCGCGTCATGGAGACTTCCCGGTGGCTTGCGCACCCGCCTCTCCTACCAGCGAACGGAGACGAGGAGCTACGTTTCAAACCTGGCGGCGTCGTCCCTGCGGAGCCGGCTCACGGACAACGGCCGAAGCGCCATCAGTCTCAATGCCGACACTGACCTGGCCGATGACATTTCGTTCAGCCTGCAGGCTTCGCGAGTCGTGACGTTCGACCGGAACTTCAACCGGCGGTTCACGCAAACGCTGATCTCGGCCGTGCTGAACATCCAATTCTTCGGTGGAGCGTTGTGAGGTGAGAATGGCAACAGTCTGCGCCATCCTGCTGGCGACGCTGATGGGGTGCGCCAGCGGCGAGGCGACGGTGCCCAGTCCGTTCGATGGCAACCGGGCGCTGGGTTATGTGCGCACCTTCATGGAGTTCGGCGCGCGCGTTCCGGGGTCCGAGGCGCACCGGCGCGCCGGCGACTGGATCGCCAGCGAGATGCGGCAGCGCGCCGACACGGTGATCGAGCAGGTCTGGACGCACCGGACGCAGGCCGGCGATTCGATTCCCCTGCGCAACATCCTGGCGCGGTTCCGGCCCATGGCCGAGGAACGGCTGCTGTACGTGACCCATTGGGACTCGAGGCCGATTTCCGAAAAGTCGTCAACGGATGAGCAGCGCAAGCTCCCGACGCCCGGCGCGAACGACGGCGGGTCGGGCGTCGGCCTGTTCCTGGCGTTAGGCGACGTGCTCAGGGCCACGCCGCCGGAGATCGGGCTGGACCTGCTCTTCGTGGATGGCGAAGACTACGGCACGTTCACGCCTGACGTGGACGTGCTGCTCGGATCGACCTGGTTCGCGAACAACCTGCCGTCGGCGAACTACCAGCCGCTGTTCGGTATCGTGTTCGACATGATCGGCGAGACGGACCTCCGCATCCTGCAGGAAGGGCACTCGTTGAATCGGGCGCCCGAGGTGGTGGAACGCGTCTGGCGCGTGGCGGCGGACATGGGTCACGGCAACATTTTCGTCCCGTCGACGACCTTCGAGATCACGGATGACCACCTGCCGCTGCTCAACAAGGGTCTCCGGGTGATCGATGTGATCGATCTCGAATACGCGTACCACCATTCGGTGGACGACACGATCGACAAGGTCTCGGCGAGATCGCTGAAGGCGGTGGGCGATGTCGCGTGGAGGCTGTTGCAGAGATAGGGTCGGGGGTCGTGGGTCGTTGGGCGCAGCCCCAGACCCCCGACCCACAACCCCGCGTTCATACGCTCCGCACGCACTGTGGTGGTTAGGTACCTGGCCGCGCGCGTCGCCAGTTTCGGCCCGTGTCCTCCACTCCCGCCGAACGTCGCGCACTGGCCGTTGTTGCCGCGATAGCCGCCCTCGGCGTCGTCGCCCGCATCGTGAAGTCGCGGCACGCGCGACCCGTCCCCACCGCGGCCGAAGTCCTGGCGCTCGACGCCCAGATCGCCCGCGTCCAGAGTGCGCGTGGCGCAGGACGGCGCGCTGGCGGGCCCGCACGCGCCACCAGGACGGGGGCGGCCGGCGAATCCCGCACAACCCGACCTTCGTCACAATCGGCGCGTGAGGTCATGCCTCGTCCGCCAGTCGACCTCGACACCGCGAGCGCGGCGACAATCGAGTCTCTTCCCTGGATTGGTCCGTCCCTGGCGGCCCGCATCGTGGAAAGCCGCGAACGATGCGGTCCGTTCGGTTCCATGGAAGCGCTGACACGCGTGTATGGCATTGGAGAAGGCATGTCACGGCGACTCGCGCCACACGTGACGTTTTCCACACCCTCCCGTCCTAAGGATGCGGAACGGGCACCAGCGTGTTCGGCCTCCGCCAAGGGCGCCGCGCCCCACCGGAAAGGCCGGTCGTGATCGACCCGGCCGGCAGCCGCGGGGCGCGGCGTCGTAGCGTCGCCAACTCTTCCTCGCTTCCAACCGGAATGGCCAGCACCGTCGCCGCGCTGCCCGAGCGCATCACCGCGCTTCTGCTCAACGAGGGCTTCGTCTCCCGGGAGCTGCTGGAGCGCGCTCAGCGCGACGCGAAACAGAACGGCACGACGGTGACGCTCGCTCTGATCCGCAGCGGCGCGATTGACGAAGTCGAGCTCACGAAGATCATCGCCCGCACGTACAAGATGCCGGCCGTCGACCTCACCAAGTTCGAGGTCGATCCCAGGATCCTCCGGCTCGTGCCGTCCGATCTCGCCTCGCGCCACACCCTGCTGCCGCTCAAGCGTGAGGGCCGCACGCTCACGATCGCCGTGGCCGATCCGACGAATCAGGAGATCCTCGAGGATCTCAAGTTCGTTACCCGCTACGACATCTTTCCGGTACTCGCTGGCGAGTCCACCCTGCGCAACGTCATCGAGAAGGCGTACGATTCCGGCGACGTGGCGATGGACTCCCTCCTCAAGGACATCGCCGCCGAAGGCGACGTCGAGGTCCTGGAAGAGGAGGAAGAGGACATGTCCGCGGCGGCGCTGGCCGCCGCGGTCGACGACGCGCCCGTCGTCAAGCTGATCAATGCCATCCTCACCGATGCCGTGAAGCGAGGTGCCAGCGACATCCACTTCGAGAGCTTCGAGCACGAGCTCCGCGTTCGCTATCGCATCGACGGCGCGTTGCAGGAAGTCATGAAACCGCCGCCGAAGCTCAAGGCGGCGCTCATCTCGCGCTTCAAGATCATGTCGCAGCTCAATATTGCCGAGCGCCGCGTGCCCCAGGACGGGCGCATCAAGCTGAAGATCGGCAACAAGGTCATCGACTACCGCGTTTCCACGCTCCCGACGCTGTTCGGCGAGAAGGTCGTGCTCCGTATTCTCGACAAGGGCAACCTCACGCTGGACCTCGAGAAGTTCGGACTCGAGCCGCGCGCCGAGAAAGAACTGATGACGGCGATCCTGAACCCGTACGGCATGGTGCTCGTCACCGGGCCGACCGGTTCAGGAAAAACGACGACGCTGTACTCGGCCCTGTCCAAGATCAACACGATCGATTCGAACATCATGACGGCCGAGGATCCCGTCGAGTACAACCTCTTCGGGATCAACCAGGTGCAGGTGCGCACCGACATCGGCATGACGTTCGCCGCGGCGCTGAAGGCGTTCCTGCGCCAGGACCCGAACATCATCATGGTGGGCGAGATCCGCGACCTGGAGACGGGCGGCATTGCCATCAAGGCCGCGCTCACTGGTCACCTGGTGCTCTCCACGCTGCACACCAACTCGGCGCCGGAGACGGTCACGCGGCTGCTCGACATGGGACTGGAGCCGTTCAACGTCGCCAGCGCGCTCAACCTGGTGGTGGCGCAGCGCCTGGTGCGCCGCATCTGCCCGCGATGCAAGCAGCGTCACGAGCCCACGCCCGAGGAACTGGCGGGCGCCAAGGTCTCGGCCGGCACCACGCTGGGCGAGTTGCGATTCACGACCGAGGCATTGGACAACGCAATCGCCAAGGCGTCGGCCGAGGCAGTGCCACTCCTGAAAAACGTGTCTCTCGACACGACGATCGGTGAGCTCCCGTTCTTCAAGGGCCGCGGATGCGATGACTGCGCCGGGATGGGCATGAAGGGCCGGCAGGGACTCTACGAAGTCATGCTCATGACCCCATCGCTCCGCCGGCACATCCTGCAGAACGCGTCCGGCCAGGAAATCAAGGATGCGGCCGTGGCGGGGGGCATGCTCACGCTTCGAATGGATGGCTGGCTCAAGGTCATGAAAGGCATCGTGCAGCTCGACCAGGTGATTCGAGAGACGTCGGCATCGTGATCGCCGACACGATGACGGGATGGCGGATCAGGAATGTCGGATGTGGGAGGTCGCCATGACCACCCGCTGGCGCCTTCCCGCCTTCTCCAGTGACGGCTTGCAGTGTTGGGCCGTCTCAACAGTGGCTATTCCCGGGCGGGGCGCAGCCTCGCATAGGTGTGGGGCCGTTGGACATGCCCTCTCCCGACCTACAGCAATACACGCCTGACGACTGATGTCTCATCCGACGACTGCACCTACTGGTTCGACAATCTCCCCCGCCGCCGGGGCAGTCATCAGCTTGCGCTCACTGCTCGAGGAGATGATCGAGCGCGACGCATCCGACCTGCATGTCACGGCGGGCGAGCGCGCCAAGCTCCGCGTGGACGGCGACATCGTGAACTCGAACATCGAGACGATCCTCTCGCCCAAGGACACGCTGCAACTGGCCTACTCGGTGCTGACCGAGAACCAGAAGAAGCGATTCGAAATGGACGACGAGCTGGACTTCTCGTTCGGCATCCAGAACCTGGCGCGGTTCCGCGGCAACTGCTTCAAGCAGCGCGGCTGTGTTTCGATGGCCATCCGGCAGATCCCGTTCAACATCCGCACGTTCCAGGACCTCGGTCTCCCCGCGGTGGTGGCGAAGATGGCCGAGAAGCCTCGCGGGCTGGTGCTGGTGACCGGGCCAACGGGTTCAGGCAAGTCCACGACGCTGGCGGCGATGATTGACAAGGTCAATCGCGAGCGGAAGGGACACATCATCACGGTGGAGGATCCGATCGAGTTCATCCACCGCCACCACAGCTGCATCGTCAACCAGCGTGAAGTCGGAAGCGACACGCACAGCTTCTCCAACGCGCTCAAGTACGCGCTGCGTGAGGACCCGGACATCATCCTCATCGGCGAAATGCGCGACCTGGAAACGATCCAGGCGGCGCTGACCATCGCCGAGACGGGTCACCTCGTCTTTGCCACGCTGCACACCAACTCGGCCGCCGAGGCCATCAACCGCATCATCGACGTGTTCCCCAGCCACCAGCAGTCGCAGGTTCGCGCCCAGCTGGCGTTCGTGCTCGAGGGAATCGTGACGCAGGCGCTGCTGCCGCGTGCCCGTGGCCGCGGTCGCTGCATGGCGGCGGAAATCCTGGTGATCACGCCGGCCATGCGCGCGCTGATCCGTGACGACAAGGTGCACCAGATCTACTCCATGATGCAGTCGGGGAAGAAGTTCGGCATGCAGACGCTGAACGACGCCCTCTATCAGCTGTACCAGTCGCGCGAGGTGACCGAAGACGAGTGCCTCCGCGTGTCCAGCGATCCGAATGAGTTCCTGCGCATGATCGGCCGTTCGCCTCAGGAAGAGGAGAACGAGCGGCGTCCATTGCAGGCGGTTGGCGGAAAGAGGTGAGATGGCGGCTGGGAGGCCGGAGACGGAATTAGGCTCCGCTTCCCAACGACATCCGATCTTCATCGCCTCGCAGTTTTTCTCAAATCTCCCATCTCCCATCTGAAGTATGCCCGCTTATACCTACACAGCTCGTACCGCCGCGGGGGAACTGAGGACCGCAACGGTTGAAGCCGCCACCGCGCAGGATGTGGTCGCGCAGCTTCGACGGCAGCGGATGACCGTCGTCAAGGTCGACGAGAACGCCAAGCCCAAGAAAATGAAGGGCGGCATCAAGATGCGGGACATCGTCATCTTCACGCGGCAATTCTCGACGATGATCAATGCCGGTCTTCCGCTGGTGCAGGCGCTCGACATTCTGGCCAAGCAGACCGAGAACAAGGTGCTGGCCGCGACTACCCGCGACATCGTGTTCGACGTCGAATCGGGTCACACGGTAGCCGACGCCCTCGCCAAGCATCCCAAGGCGTTCAGTGACCTGTACGTGAACATGGTCGCCGCCGGTGAGGCCGGCGGTATCCTCGACACGATTCTGATGCGACTGGCGACGTTCATGGAAAAGAACGACGCCCTGGTCCGGAAGGTGAAAGGCGCGATGATCTATCCGGCCGTCATCATGAGCGTGGCCGCGATCGCGATCGCGGTGCTCCTCGTCTTCGTCATCCCGGTCTTCGAGAACATGTTTGCCGGGGTCGGACTTGCCCTGCCGTTGCCAACCCGGATCGTGATTGGCGCGTCTGACTTCCTGCGTGGATTCTGGTGGGCAGTCGCGGCCACCATCGCCGCCGGCGTCTGGCTGCTCAGGCGCTACTACGCCACGTCAGGCGGCAAGCTCAACATCGACCGACTGCTGCTGAGATTCCCGGTCCTGGGCGACGTGTTGCGGAAGAGCGCCGTGTCACGGTTTACGCGTACACTGGGCACCCTCATCAGCTCCGGCGTCAGCATCCTGGACGGGCTGGAAATCACCGCCAAGACTGCCGGCAACCGGGTGATTCAGGACGCCATCATGCAGTCGCGGTCGAGCATCGCGGGCGGCGATACGATTGCGGCCCCGCTGCAGAAGTCGGCCGTCTTTCCGCCAATGGTGATTTCGATGATCGCCGTCGGCGAGCAGACCGGTGGCCTGGATGAAATGCTTTCCAAGATCGCGGACTTCTACGACGAAGAAGTCGATGCGGCAGTGAGCGGCCTGCTCTCCCTGCTCGAGCCGATCATGATCGTGTTCCTCGGCGTCATCGTCGGCGGCATGGTGGTGGCGATGTACCTGCCGATCTTCGACATGATCAACGCGGTTCAGTAAGACAGACTTCCTGAGTTGCAGAGCGGCGGGGGCGAAAGCTCCCGCCGCTTCTGCTTGCACCTGGCAGGATGCGGGGCCCGGTCCTGTTGCGCCGTCGCCGGGCGACTCGAGACCAGCCAAGTGAACTCGAGCGTTGCGTGTGTTGTGTCCGCCTCGATCGCGCATGCAGAGTCACTGCGCCCGCTGTTATCGTCATACTCCACTGTTGGTACGACCGGGCCGGAAAGGGAACTCGTGCAACACAACCACACATCGCACCAGAACATCGGGCTCGGCATTGCACCCGGCACCGGGGGAACCATAGCGCTCGTCGGCGCCGCCTTTGTGCTGGCAGCGGCCTTGCTCGTTGCAGCGATTCCCCACGGCATGGGCGTCACGCCGGATTCAACGCAGTACCTCTCGGTGTCCAGCAATCTGCTCGCTGGTGACGGCCTGCGAGTTCACTGGTGGAATGAGGGCTCGGAGCCACTCACGCATTTTCCACCAGGGTTTCCGTTTGTTCTGGCCGGCCTGATGCGGGCGGCACTGGCCCCGGAGACCGCGGCGTTCATCGTGAACCTGTTTGCTTTGGCTGTCACCACGGCGCTGGCCTTCGCGCTCACACGCCGCGTCGCAGGGGGTTCAATGGCCGCGGGCATCGCGGCCGCCTTTGCCGTCCCCCTCGCGCGAGACGTGTTGTCAGTCCACGCGATGATCTGGTCGGAAGCCGTCTTCATTGCCCTGGGACTCGCAGCGCTTCTGGCCATCATTCGCTCGATCGAGACGGATGCATGGCCTGCCCTCATCGTCGCTGCCGTGTTGGCCGGACTGGCGAGCACGACACGATATGTCGGGCTGGCACTGATTGGCGCCTGTGCGCTCTCGCTGCTGGTGATCGGCGTGGCGCCATTGGGCCGTCGCTGCCTGCGGGCGGTTGCCTTCCTGCTGATCGCCTGCCTGCCCATTGGCCTGCTCCTGTTGCGCAACGTGCAGGCCGGGACCAGCGCCACCAATCGGGACATTGCGTTTCATCCGCCCGTGCCGGGTCAGCTCCGCATAGGAGCGCGCGCGCTGTACTCCTGGTTCATACCGGTGTCCGGACCCGACTGGCTCGAGGCGCTTCTCGTCCTGGCGGTAGCCGTCACGGCGACCGTGTTCATCCTGTCCATCATCCGGGCGCCGCGTCAAGCCGCATCATTCGAGGGGAGGACTCGTCAGGCGAGGGCCGTCCTGCTCGTCTACTCCGCCGGCTACGTGGTCTTCCTGCTCCTGTCGATCACGTTTGCCGATGCCCAGACGACGCCCAACTCACGACTGCTCTCGCCCATCCTGCCTGTGGTTCTGATCCTCCTGATCGGAGAGTTGGTGACGCGGATGGCCTCCGTCGAGACGCGACGCCCAGCGGTCTCGACCAGTCTCGCGCTCGGCGTGAGCGCGGCGGTCTCCCAAGCCGTGTGGATCACCGAGGCTCGGCGGGATGGTCTGGGCTATAACTCGCTGGCGTGGCAAAGGTCAGGACTCGTCGTCGCCGTTACGTCGCTCCCGCCGAGCGCGATCATCTACACCAATGCTCCTGGCGCCATCGCGTATCGCGCGGGACGCGAAGTGCTCGGAATTCCCCGGCACGCCAATCCGAACTCGATGCTGCCCCAGTCCGACTTCCCCGCGCGAATGAGGACCGTCTGCGCCCGGGCAAGCTCTCAGACCGTCGTGTATGCGTTCTTCAACGAGGCGAGCGACGAGTGGTTCCTGCCATCTATCGCCGAGGTGCGAAGGTACTGGCATTCTCGTCCCAGCCTGGTCTTTCCCGAAGGCGTGCTGGATACCGT
>DATCIJ010000066.1:0-5003 GCA_036507855.1 Gemmatimonadaceae bacterium
CTGTTCGTCGAGTGCATCGTGGCGCCCTCGTTCGCCGAAGAGGCGATCGAAATCCTGGGACGCAAGAAGAACCTTCGTGTGCTCGAGGGCGTCGCGAAATGGGGCCAGGACGCACTGGACGTGAAGCGAGTCCGCGGCGGGTTCCTCGTGCAGGAACGCACGCCACCGCTCACGGATCAGTCATCGTGGAAGGTGGTCACGGATCGCGCCCCGACCGACGACGAGCGCAGCAACCTGTCGTTCGCCTGGCGGGCGGTGGCGAGCGTGAAGTCGAACGCCATCGTGCTCACGCGCGATCAGGCCACGATCGGAATCGGCGCGGGCCAGATGTCCCGCGTGGATGCCGCGTTCATGGCCGTGCACAAGGCGCGTGCGGCGGGACACGAAACCAAGGGCGCAGCTCTTGGGTCGGATGCGTTCTTCCCGTTTCGCGATGGCATCGAGCAGGCGGCCGAGGCTGGGGTCACGGCGATCATCCAGCCCGGCGGGTCTGTTCGGGATCAAGAGGTGATCGCGGCGGCCAACGAGCGGGGGATGACGATGGTGTTTACGGGGCGGAGGCTTTTTCGACACTAGGCGGTTTGGTGCTGCTTGCAGTATGCGGTATGCAGCCGCCGACGCAGATGCATGCAGCCGCCTCTCGCCTTCCCCATCCCCACCCCAAGCCGCCATCTTTCGCCGGCAACCGCGCTTAGCGTTTTCGTGACCAACTGACGACCTCCGCCCCTGCCTGATGCCCGCACCCTCGACGACCGAACTCGACTACCGTCCGTCGTACCGCGCGGCGGCGATCGCGTCCGCACTGGTGCTGCTCCTCTACATCATCACGCTCGGTCCGTCGACCGCGATGTGGGACACGAGCGAATACATCGCGGCGGCGTACGTCGTGGGCCTGCCGCACCCGCCGGGAAACCCGTTCTTCGTCCTGCTTGGCCGAGTCTTCTCGATCATGCCCGGCGGGAATCCGGCGTTCTGGGTGAACATGCTGGCCGCAACGTGTGCCGCCGTCTCGGCCGGATTCTGGTTCCTGATCACCGAACGCGTGCTGGTCAGCTGGCTCTCCGAGCGCTGGCAGCGGGTGCTGGGTGGCGCGCTGGCGGCGCTCATCGGCGCGACGGCGTTCACGGTCTGGAGTCAGGCGGTCGTGAACGAGAAGGTGTACACGGTATCGCTGGTCGGTGTCGCGATGATTTCCTGGCTGACCGTGCGGTGGTGCGACGATCCGGACGGCCCCAGGGCCGACAGGATCCTCATCCTCATCGCCTATCTCCTCGGTCTCGGCTACTCGAACCACATGGCCGGGTTCGTGGCGGGACCCGCCGTGGCGATCGCGGTACTCGTCAGGCGGCCGACCACGCTGCTCCGCTGGCGCCTCCTGCTCGCGGGCGCAGGAGCGCTGATCATCGGCTTCACTCCATTCGCGACACAGCCGATCCGTGCCGCCTACTTCCCCGCAATTAATGAAGGCGAACCAACCGGCTGCAGGACCGAGTTCAACTGGGACTGCACGTTCAGCGCCCAGACGTGGGAAGCGTTCAAGTACAACTTCAATCGAGAGCAGTACGGCAAGCCGGCAGTGGCCGAGCGGCAGGCGCCGATCGGCGCGCAGATCGGGATGTGGTGGCTGTATTTCCGCTGGCAGTGGCTGCGCGACGCCTATCTGGAGCAGCAGGCGATGCAGGCCGTGCTGGCGGCGCTGTTCCTCGTACTCGGCTTGTTCGGAGGGTGGGTCCATTACCAGCGAGACCGACGAAGTTTCTGGTACTTCGGTCCGCTCATGGCCACGGTCACGCTGGTCCTCATCTACTACCTGAACTTCAGATACGGCCACTCCCAGGCGCCCGCGCTCGGCGAAACGGTGGATCGCGAAGTCCGCGACCGGGACTACTTCTTCCTCTGGAGTTTCTCGGCGTGGAGCGTGTGGGCCGCGTTAGGGCTGGTGTTCGTCTGGGAATCGATCGCGGCCATGGTCGGCACGCAGGGCGTGAAGCTCGGCAAGCAGACGCTGAGCCTGCCCACGAAGCGGAGCTGGGCCATCGCGTCACCCGTGCTGGCGCTGGCGCTGATCCCCCTCGTTGCGAACTGGACGCCGGCCACGCGGCGCGGCGATACCACCACGCGTGACTTCGCGCACGACCTGCTCAACTCCGTCGAGCCGTACGGGATCCTGGTGACCGTTGGCGACAACGACACCTTCCCGCTCTGGTACGCGCAGGAGGTCGAGGGGATTCGTCGCGACGTGGTGATCGCCAACACGTCGCTGCTCAACACGGACTGGTACGTCAGGCAGATCATCCGGTCGCCCATTCACGAGTACGAAGCAGCGAAGGGCCCGGCGATCTACCGCGACAAGCAGTGGACCAGGCCGACCACGCCGGCGCTGCGCCTGACGCTTGACGAGGCGGACGCGATTCCGCTGGCCGAGGAGCGACGTGACACCGTGCTGTTCCAGGCGGGAAAGATCCGGGCCGTGATTCCGCCGCGGATCTACACCAAGGCCGACTACGCCGTGCTGCTCATGATCCGGGACAATCCTGATCGTCCCGTGTACTTCGCGCGAACATCGGGAGGATACGGGCACGAGCTCGGGTTCGGGCCGTATCTCGTTATGCAGGGGCTGGCGCGAAAGCTCCTGCCCGAGGTGCCGACGCCGTCACGGGATACCCTGCTGGTGCCTGGCGAGGGGTGGGTGGACATGCCGCGATCGCTCGCGCTCTGGAATGACATCTTTGAAGGGCCGCAAGCGCTGATCAGAAAAGGCGGCTGGCCCGATCGAGCGTCAGTCGGGATTCCGGCGCTGTACGTGAACAGCGGGCTCATACTCAGCGAGGCGCTGGAGAATCTCGGTGACCGCGCCGGTGCGAGTAAGGTCCTGTCCCGAACGGAGCAGGTCGCGCGCGCCACTCGGATCGATGAATTCTTCAGCTTCATCAATCAGCGCGGAGGGGTTCCGCTTCCCATCACCGGCGATACCGCGCCGAGATTGCCGGTGCCATCGAGTCTGCCGCCGGGGAAGAAGGATACCGGGAACTGACAAACAAAGCTGAGTTGTTGGAACTGGGTGCTAGGGCGATTTGCTGGAACTGGGGCTGGAGCCGATGGGTTCCAGCCCCAGTTCCAGCGAATAACCCTGGCACCCACCAATAAGAACTCAGCGGATGTTAAATTCTGGCTGGGAGGGCTAGTCCTAATTGGTAAGGCAGCGGTCTTGAAAACCGCCGCGCAGAGATGCGCTTACAGGTTCGAGTCCTGTGCCCTCCGCCTTGCGGGACAATGGGTTATGGCGCCGCGCGCCGCACGGGCCAGGGGTGCGGTCGCCGACATTGGCCGCAGAGTTGGCGACAGAGTGCTGACTCATCGAATTCTGGTGGCCGGCCGCATTTGCGGCCGCCCTGTGGCGAAGCGGATGTGCGCAGCGCCCTCGCGGCCTGGATCGCGGAGGTGGATGCCCTCGAGACGTCCGGGCGCTGAACTCTGGCCAGGCAGGTGCGCTGCGCAACCACGTCACCAACGCCCTTCGTCTGCTCCGCAGCGTAGATACTGGAGCAAGTTCCTCGGCAAGGCCGACGCGGAATGCTCGCGTTATGGCGATACTCTGGTGCAACTGCATGATGACGAACGTCGTGCCGGATGGCCCAATGACACGAGCTCCTCTGCGTTGGAGCGCCGCCTGGGCGCCCGCACCAACACTGCCGCGATCCGTCTGCTCACCGGCGACCGGGAGCTCGTGATCGACATCGTGACCTGCATCCAGGCACATGGCTCGCTCGCGAATTGGCACCCGCACCTGCACTTGAACTTGATCGACACCGACAGGGGCTCCCGCCCGGATGGGACCTTCGTCACCTGGCCCGCGCACGTTCGATGCATGCTGCGCAAATGGTCGGGGCAGCTTACCTTGGCTCCAGCTCAGGCCACCCTCAATGTCCGCGACTACCGTCGTAGGTAGCACACTGGCGGACCGATACCGAATCGAGCGACAAATCGGCATCGGTGGCATGGCCACGGTGTACCTCGCGCGCGACGTGAAGCACGATCGCCGCGTCGCACTCAAGGTCCTGAAGCCCGACATTGCCGCCGTGCTGGGCGTCGAGCGATTCCTTTCCGAAATTCGCGTCACGGCGCAGCTCCAGCACCCCAATCTCCTTCCGCTGTTCGATTCAGGCGAGACCGGCGGGATGTTGTACTACGTCATGCCGTATGTGGAAGGCGAATCGCTGCGCACGACGCTCAATCGCGAGAAGCAACTGCCCGTTGAGCACGCAGTGCACATCGCCGCGGCGGTTGCGTTGGCGCTCGACTACGCGCACGCACAGGGAGTCATTCATCGCGATCTGAAGCCCGAGAACATCCTGCTGCAGGCCGGCGAGCCGGTGGTGGCTGATTTCGGCATAGCGCTCGCCGTTTCGAACGCCGGCGGCCCACGCGTGACGCAGACGGGCATTTCCCTCGGCACCCCGCAGTACATGTCGCCCGAGCAAGCCACGGGTGACCGACAGATCGATGGTCGCGCGGACGTTTACGCGCTCGGAGCCGTGCTGCATGAGATGTTGACCGGCGAGCCGCCACACACGGGCGCGACCGTGCAGGCGATCTTCGCACGCGTCATCGCGGACAGGCCGCAAAGCGTGCAGGTGCTCCGACCCACCGTGCCCGATCACGTGGCATTCGCGGTGGAACGGGCGTTGGAGAAGCTACCGGCAGACCGATGGGCGATGGCGCGCGAATTCAGTGAGGCCCTTCAGGGACGCGTGGTGGGCAGTGTCTCGCCGGTAAGGCGCGCCGTAGCGCCAACCGCTCCACGTGCGCGCTTTCGATGGGCGTTGACGATCGCTGTGGGCGCGGTACTCTCCGGCGCCGCTATCTGGGGCTGGTTGCTCGCACTGCGACGCGATCGACCCGTCGTTTCGTTCACGATCCAGTTTGAATCGGAGCACCTCGACCTTTCGCCGGCGCCGTTGGCGGTGTCACCCGACGGCCGGTCCATCGTGTATGTCGGGACT
>DATCIJ010000067.1:0-19375 GCA_036507855.1 Gemmatimonadaceae bacterium
CGCGGCGCGGGCACGGGCCTCTCCGGTGGCGCGCTGGCTGATGGCGCCGTGTTGCTCGGCCTGCACCGGCTGCGTCGCATCATTCACATCGACCCCGAGAACAGGATCGCGACTGTCGAACCGGGCGTCGTGAACGCGTCGTTGTCGCGCGCGACCGCGGGCCACGGCCTGCATTACGCACCCGATCCATCGAGCCAGGCGGCGTGCACCATCGGCGGGAATGTCGCTGAGAACGCGGGCGGTCCGCATTGCCTCAAGTACGGCGTGACGCTGAATCACGTCGTCGCGCTCACGGTCGTCCTGCCCGACGGCACCGTGACGACGCTGGGATCGTCCGATGGCGAAGCCGGTGGATATGACCTGGTGGGCACCTTCGTCGGATCCGAGGGTTGCTTTGGCGTCGCGCTCGACGTCACCGTGCGCCTGACGAGAAACCCCGAAGCGGTGCGCACGCTTCTGGCGGACTTCATGTCCATCGATGCCGCGGCGCAGGCCGTGTCGGCCATCGTGGCGACCGGCATCGTTCCCGCCGCACTGGAGATGATGGACCGCGCTACGATCGTCGCCGTCGAGGCGTCGATCTACGCGGCAGGCTATCCGGTGGATGCCGCCGCGGTGCTGCTCATCGAAATCGACGGCCTTGCCGTCGGAATGGAACCCGACGTCGCCCGGATAGACGCGATCTGCCGCCAGCATGGCGCGCGTACGGTGCGCGTCGCGCGCGACGATGTCGAGCGCGCCCGCCTGTGGCAGGGCCGGAAGAAGGCGTTCGGCGCCATGGGACGCATCGCGCCGCATCTCATCGTGCAGGACGCCGTTGTTCCGCGCACAAAACTGCCCGCCGTGATGGCCGACATCGGACGCATCGCCGCGGCGCACCGCGTCAACGTGTGCAACGTCTTTCACGCCGGCGACGGCAACCTGCACCCCAACATCGCCTACAACGCCGGCGATGCCGATGAGTCAGCGCGCGTCCACGACGCCATGCGCGCCATCATGAAGCTCTGCGTGGATGCCGGGGGCAGCGTGACCGGCGAGCATGGGATCGGGCTGGACAAGCTCGAGTACATGCCGCTCATCTTCTCCGAGGACACACTCGCGGCAATGTGCCGCCTGCGCGAAGTGTTCGACCCGGAACGGCGCGCGAACCCGGGCAAGGTCGTCCCCATGCGGTCCTGCCGTGAGTGGGCCGGCGTACCCGCGACCCGCCGCCAGGGCGATCATGCCTGACGAGCGCATGGGCGACGCGACCGCGCTGATGGCTTCCTCGGGGCGATTGGCGCCACCCTCGGTGAGCGTTCTGGCCGATGCCGTGCGCACCGCACATCGCGAGGCCACTCCGCTGCGCATCGTTGGCGGTGGCCGTTGGCTCGACGCCGCGCATCCGGTCCAGGCCTCGCGGTCGCTCGACCTCTCCGGCCTGAGTGGAATCGTGGAGTATGTCCCGGGGGACCTCACACTGACGGCGAACGCGGGAACCACGCTCGCCGAAATCGAGGAAGCGACCGCGGCTCACCGTCAGTGGCTGCCGTTCGACGCCTTTGGCGATCCGCGCGGGACGCTCGGCGCCACGCTGGCGACGGCATCGGCGGGCCCGCTGGGCGGCAGCATCGGCCTTCCTCGCGACGTGACCGTGGGCGTCACCTTCGTCACCGGAGAGGGCGAGATCGTGCGTGGCGGCGGACGCGTCGTGAAGAACGTCGCCGGGTTCGACCTGGTGCGCCTGACGATCGGCGCGTGGGGCACGCTTGGGGTGATCGCCGAAGCCACCGTGCGCCTTCGCGCGCGCCCGGAAGCCGACGAGACGGTGGCACTGATGCTGCCAACCGAACGCGATGCCCTGGCGACGCTGTTGTCCACCGTTCGCGCCGCCTCCGTGGAACCGCTGTCAGCGGAGTTGCTGAGCCCCGCATGCGCCGCGCGATGCGCTCTCGGAGACCGGGGCGTGATGCTCGTCCGCCTCGCCGGGAACGCCATCGGCGTTCTTCACCAGCGCTCGACGCTGGCAAAACTCACCGCGTGTGAATCCGTGTCGGCGGAGGTGTGGTCACGACTCCGGCAATCCGATCCGGCGGACCGCGCCGTCGTGCGCGTTTCCCGGCGCCCATCGGAGCTGGGCCGCCTGTGGTCGTCCGCAATGTCCATTCCGGGGATCGATGCCCACGCCACCCTGGCGCGCGGCATTGTGCGGCTCCGCCTGACGAGTGCCGAGCGCGCCGCGCTCGGAGCGTTCGACGCTGAGGATCGGCGGGTCATCGAATCCGTCCCGCCGGCCTGGCGAGACGCCATGAGTTCGTCGCATACGCCATCGGACCCGATCTCCCGCCGCCTCCGCGACGCGTTCGACCCCGGCCGGATCCTGAACCGGGGGATACTCGGCGAGGAGGCCTCGTGATTCCCGGCAGTGCGCCGGCGCGGACGGCGCTGGCAGGGACGCCGCTCGGCAACGCGGCTTCGGGGCTGGACCTCTGCGTCCACTGCGGCTTCTGCATGCAGGCGTGCCCGACGTACCTGGTGCTCGAGGACGAGAACGACAGCCCGCGCGGGCGATTGATGCTGATGCGGGGAGCCGTCGAGGGAAACATCGCCATCGACGATCCTTCCCTCACGACGCACATCGACCGGTGCCTCGGCTGCAGGGCGTGCGAGACCGCGTGCCCCAGCGGCGTCCCCTACGGTCACCTGCTCGAGGCGACGCGGGCGACGTTCGTCATGCGCCGTCCGCTGGGGCGAGTCGCGTCCGCGGTGCTTGCCACCATGGCGAATGCGTCGATCCGCGGCGTCGTCTTCGGACTGGCCAGGCTGGCGCGTGCGTTACGCCTGACGAAACTCCTGGCGCGTCTTCCTGGACGCGCCGGATTCGCGTTCGCGATGCTGGAGTCCACGAGACCCGCTTTCACATCGCACCCTCATCCGTCGGCAAACGCTGCCCCGCGCGGCTCCGTTGCCACGCTCGACGGTTGCGTGATGGAAGGGCTGTTCACTCACACCAACCGGGCCACCGAGCGCGTGCTCGCGCGCAATGGCTACCGGCCGGTGGCAGCAGCAGGCCAGCAATGCTGTGGCGCGCTCCACGCGCATGCCGGTGAAGAGGCTCGCGCTCAGGAGCTGGCGCGCCGCAACATCGACGCCTTCGAGCGATCCGGCGCCGACTGGATCGCCGTGAACGCGGCGGGCTGCGGCGCGATGATGAAGGACTACGGTCACCTCTTGCGCGATGACCCCGCATGGACGGAGCGGGCGGCCCAGGTCAGCGCTCGCGTGCGCGATGTGAGCGAGCTGCTTGTGGCGGCAGGACCGGCGCCCGGCGGACGCCTTCCCCTCCGCGTGACGTACGACGCGCCCTGCCACCTTCATCACGCGCAACGGATAACCGACGCGCCGCTCGCCATTCTTCGGGCGATCCCCGGGCTCGACTTCGTGCCGTTGACCGACTCCGACCGCTGCTGCGGTGGGGCCGGGATCTACAATCTTGTGACACCTGATGTCGCGGCAGCGGTGCTGCAGCCAAAGCTGGACCACATTCGAGCGACCGACGCCGTTTTGGTCGCTACCGGCAATCCGGGGTGCCACATGCAAATCGGGGCCGGGCTGATCCTCTCCGGGTCGCGAGTGCGGTGCGTGCATCCTGTGGAACTGCTGGAGTACTCCTACAGCGATCAGATCGGATAAGGCGGACGCGGATCACGCGGATGCCGCGGATAAGCACCGATACCTCATTGGTGAAAGCCGGGACACGAACGCGGCCAGAGGTCCGGAGAGAGATCCTGAAATGAGTGTCCCGGCTTTCACCAAGCAGTACCAGTGATCATCCGTGAGCGTAGCCCGCGTCATCCGTGTCCGCCTTATCCGCGAGAATCGGTATACCGTTAGGCCGCGCGAATCATTAGGTATCGGTATGCTCGATACCGTGCTGCTCGAGCTCGAGGGTGTGATCGCCGATACCGGCGAGGCGCGACGCGACGCCGTCTTTGCCGCGCTCCGCGCTGATGACATTCAGCTGCAGCCAGCCGAATACCGCGACCTGTGCGCCGGCCTGTCGTTCGAGGAAGCGGTGCGCGCCGCTTTCAGAAGCGTCGGACGCCCGCGGGATGACACGGCGATTGCTCTGGCATCGCACCGCGCGGAGCGCGCCTATCGCGCGTACATCGGCAAAGGGCTGACGCTGGTCGAAGGGGCGCGGGAGACGCTGGAACGCCTGCACGACTCCGTCCGCCTGGCGCTGGTCACCCGATCGCCACGCGATGACGCCATGTTCGTGCTCTCGCTCGCGCGCGTTGAGCATCTCTTCACCTGCGTCGTGGCCGCTGAAGATGCGCCGCCAAAGCCCTCGCCGGAACCGTATCGCCTGGCGCTCGCGCGATTGCAGCGTGCACGCGCGCGCGTCGTGCGCGGGACCGTCGTTGCCATCGAAGACGGACTTCCCGGCATCCGATCGGCGCGCGCCGCGGGCCTGGCCACTGTGGTGGTGGGTGACGTTCCGGCGCATGTGGCGCTCGAGGCGGACGGCTATGTCGCCTCGATTGCCGGACTCACAGCAGAGTCGCTCCTGTCGCTGGTCGCGCCGCGGATCGAGCCGATCGTCTGAACGAGGCCGGCCCATGAACGTGGAAGCATCCGGCGCATTCGCCACCACGACCGTCACTGAGCGCGCTTACCAGGCGCTTCGTCAGGGTGCGCTCCTTGTTGATCGGTCGGACCGGCTTCGAATGCGATTCAGCGGAGCCAAAGCCGCCGAATCGTTGACGGGCCTCGTGACCAACGATGTCATGGCACTTTCCGTCGGCCGCGGGCAGTACGCCGCTGCGCTCACGCCGAAGGGAAAGGTTCTCGCCGACATCAGGATCTTTGCGCGCGACGATGGTTTCATGGTGGATGTCGCCGCTGCGGCAGGACCGGGCTGGAGTTCGATGATCCGGAAGTTCGTGAACCCTCGACTCGCAAAGTACGAAGATCTCAGCCAGCCGACGGGTGATCTTGGACTCTTCGGAGGCGCTGCATCTCGATTGCTGCGCATGACGCTCGGCATCGATGCGATCCTCACCGACCTGCCGCCTTACGGCCACCTCACCGTCCCGATCGCTGGTGAGTCGGTCATGGTCACCCGGGTTCCCGACTTCGGCGTCGACGGCTACGACGTCATCGGTCCGCGGGTGGCGCTTGACGCAGTGCGCGCGAAACTCGCCGATGCCGGCGCGATCAGTGAAACCGGCGATGCGCTCCTGATCGCTCGCATCGAGGCCGGGCGACCGGAGTGGGGTGTCGACATGGATGACACCTTGCTGGCGCAGGAGGTGGACCTGGATCGCCTGGAGGCGATCTCGTTCACCAAGGGCTGCTACACCGGACAGGAGACGGTCGCGCGCGTCCACTATCGCGGCCACGTCAATCGCCTGCTGCGCGGCCTGCGCTTCAGCGAACAGGCGGTCCCACCCGCTGGCACCGAGCTGCTCGATGCCGAGGGCAAGGTGATCGGAACCGTGAGAAGCGGAGCCCTGTCGCCACGTCACGGCGCCATCGCCCTGGGCGTCGTACGCCGGGAAGTCGAACCGGGCACGGTCCTGCGGGCGGCCTGGCCAGGTCGGGATCTCGACGCGCGCGTCGAATCGCTGCCGTTCTCCGGCTGAAAAAAACGGGACGCGAACAAGTCGCGCCCCGTGATACGGTCGTGGACCGACCGTTTTACATCTTGGTCGTGTCCTTCTTCGCCGAATCCGTCTTCATCGTGCTGTCCGTCGGGGTGACGGCAGCGGCCGAATCGATCGCGGGAGCCACGGCGGCGGCAGGCGAATCGGCCATTGGGGCCTCTTCGGTCTTCGCGCACGCAGCGAACGCGATGACGGCGACAGCGAGAACCAGGCGCTTCATTTCAAACTCCGGTTGCAGGGGGGAGGGGGGAGGGGGGAGCGGGCGACGCGCGGGCGCGGATCGCGCAGGTAGCAGGCGGGAGCAATCTACCCTCGAGTGACCATATGTCAAGCACGAGAATGGTTCCAAGTTCAAGAGTGACAATGGCTTTGGCGTTTCTCGCGCCTTCGGTTCGCGTTGAGCTCGTTGCGGCTCCCGAGACGCGAGTTGATCGTCCCGGTGATGCGGTGAAGGCCTGCCCTGCCCTTCGCCGGTTCCGGCAAGTAGGCTCCATCGTGAACGTGCCCGCTGGCGCCGACGCCTAACGACAGACGATGTCTCGTACCGTGGTTCAACTTCCCCGCACGCTCGGCGCCCTGCGCCGAATACCAGCCGGTGCGCCGGCTCGGGTCCTTCGATCGGTGAAGGACGAGTTGCGCGAGAACCTGATCGCCAGGTTGCGCGAAGGAACCCCGATCTTTCCCGGCGTGGTCGGTTACGACGACTCCGTCGTGCCGCAAATCGTGAACGCGATCCTCGCCCGCCACCACTTCATCCTGCTCGGGCTCCGCGGCCAGGCCAAGTCGCGCATTCTCCGCGCGCTCGCCTCACTGCTCGATGACGTCATCCCGATCGTGGAGGGAAGCGAGGTCAACGACAATCCCTACGCGCCCATCTCCCGTTTTGCCCGCAACCGGCTGGAGGAAGCGGGCGATGACACGCCGATTGCCTGGGTCGGGTGCGATGCGCGCTACGTGGAGAAGCTTGCGACGCCTGACGTGACCATCGCCGACATCATCGGCGACGTCGACCCGATTCGCGCCGCCCGGGGCGGTCATGTGCTGTCGGACGAACTGACGATGCACTACGGCATGCTGCCGCGCGCCAACCGCGGCATATTCGCGCTCAACGAACTGCCGGACCTCGCGGGAAAGGTGCAGGTCGGCCTGTTCAACATCATGCAGGAGGGCGACGTCCAGATCAAAGGCTACCCCGTTCGCCTGCCGCTCGACGTGTTGCTCTGCTTTACCGCGAATCCCGAGGACTACACCGCGCGCGGGAAGATCATCACGCCGCTGAAGGACCGCATCGGAAGCGAAATCACCACGCACTACCCGGACAGCGTCGAACTGGGGATGCGAATAACGGCGCAGGAAGCATGGGCCGATCGCGGGATGGTTCCCGTGCGGATTCCCGATTTCGTCGCCGAGGTGATCGAACGGGTCGCGTTCGAAGCCCGCACGGACAAGCGGGTCGATCGTCGTTCGGGAGTTTCCCAGCGAATGCCCATTTCGCTCCTGGAAGGCGTCATCTCCAACGCCGAGCGACGCGCCATCCAGCTTGGCGAAAAGGAAGCGGTGCCCCGGCTGTCAGATCTGTACGCGGCGCTCCCGGCCATCACGGGAAAGATCGAGCTCGAATACGAAGGTGAGCTGGTCGGCGCCGCGGCAATCGCGCGCGAACTGATCCGGCGGGCGGCTGAAGCGACGTACCGCGCACGCGCCGGTGGCGCGATCACCGATGAACCGGTCATGTGGTTCGATGAAGGCGGCGCGCTGCAGGTCGCCGATGAGGTCGACACGACGTCGATGTACGAAGCGTTCCAGACCGTGCCGGGCCTGGTGACACTCGTGCACCACGTCGGGCTCGCCCGCGAAAAGGACCTGGCCACCGCGGTGGCGGCGTGCGAGCTGGTGCTCGAGGCGCTGGTCGCGCGCCGGAAGATCGCCCGGTCCGACGCTGGCCAGTATGGTCGCGCGCACCCCGAGGGGCGTCGCCGGCCCGATCAGGACCTCTTCGGCGGCGGACTGAGTGCCTGACGCAACGTCCCGTCGTGGCGGGGGGTCGGCCGTTGCCACACGCCGGCCGGTGCCGGGCATCGTCGTGCGACGGGCGACGGCCAGAGATCTCGCGGCCATCGTCGAGTTGCGGCTGGCGTTGCTTCGCGGGGAAAGGCGGAATCCGTTCTTTGCCGAGCCGCATCCGGACGCAGCACGGCGAGCCGCACGTCTCACGTACGCGGAGTGCGCCGCGCCGGATCAGGTGTTACTGGTGGCCATGCGTGACCACGACGTCGTCGGCATGCTGCGGTGCCGCGCGGTTCGACGAACACCGCTGGTGGCGAACGCTCGTCAGGCAGTCGTGAGCACGGTCTACGTGCTGCCGTCGGAACGCCGATCCGGAGTATTGCGTGCCCTGCTGGGCGCCGCTGACCGCTGGTGCCGACGGCATCGGCTGTCGGGCATGCGGCTGCAGTGCGCCCTTGCCAACGACGTGGGACGCCGGGCCTGGGAATCACTCGGCTTCAGGCCCGCGGAACTACTCTACCTTCGCGCCGTCCCTCCAGCCTGACATGCCCGCGATCACCGTGACGCGCCTCTTCGGCTCCGGCGGCAGCGAGGTCGCGCGCCGGGTTGCGGATTCCCTCGGATGGCGCCTGGTCGACAACGCGTTCATCGACGCCATCGCCCGGGGACTTCGCGCCACTCCCGCCGTCGTGGAGACCATCGATGAGCGCGCCCCTTCGCTGGCCGAGCGCCTCGCCGACGCGCTGGCCCTCGGCGGCGGCGAAGTCGTGTCGGCCTCACTCGCGACGCCGATGCCTCCGACCGAGCAGCGCGTGGCCGACGTGACCCGCGAGGTCATCGACCAGGCGCTCGCCCGCGGTCCGGCCGTGGTGGTTGGCCGCGGCGCGCAGGCGTACCTGGCCCAGCGCACGGACGTGATCCACGTGAACTGCTATGCGCCGCACGAGGCGCTCGTCGAGCGCGTGATGACCCGCGACGGCTTGAGCCGCGATGAGGCTGACACGCTCGTCCGGGAGAAGAACCAGCAGCGGGAGCAGTACGTGAAGCGGAATTTCGGTCGCGCCTGGCTCGCTCCCGAGCACTATCACATCATGCTCAATACGGCCTGGCTCGGGATGGATCGATGCGTTGCGCTCGTGCTCGATCTCGCGCGAGAGAAACTCGGCGCGCGTCCTGTGACGCCTCGCTAGTGCCGTTCCAACTTGTTTCGCCAAGCCCGTACCGGCTTGGCTCGGCTCGATGTATTCGGCGAGAATAGTTGGAACGGCACTAGAGCTCGCGGATCTCGGGATTGCGCCGGAAGACCAACCAGTTGAAGGCCAGCATCCCCAGCGCGGCGCCGCCGATCGCCCACTGGACGCCAACGAGTCCGGCCACCGCGCCAGCCGAGAAGGCTCCAATGACCTGGGGGAGTCCCACGACGATCATGGAGTAGATCGACATCAGTCGGCCGCGATACTCGTCAGGCACCATCGTCTGGAGCATGCCGTTCACCATGGCGTTGTTGACGATCATGAGGAACCCGGTGGCGAGCAGGATCGGATAGGCAACCGCGGGCTGGCGGACGAACGACAGGATGAGCAGCAGCGTGGCGTACGTCGTGGCAGTGCGCGCGACCAGTGGCCCGCGGCGGATGTGCAGACCGGCGGCGGCGAGCGCCAGCGCGCCAGTCAGTCCGCCAATGCCCAGCACCGATAGCATCACCCCATAGCCTCCCGCCCCGAGTCCGAGACGGTCGCGAGCAAGCACGGGCATGAGCGCGATGTAGGGAATGCCCAGCACCGAGAAGGCGGTGACCAGTTCCAGCAGGGCGCGAACCGGACGATCGCGGAGCGCGTATGTCAGTCCTTCGCGCATCTGCTGGAGCGGAGCGCCGGGCATTCGCGGCGCCTGCCAGGGCGGCAACCGGACCCGTGCCAGCCCCGCGAGCACCGTGAGGTAGCTCAACGCGTTGACGGCAAAGCACCAGGCCATGCCAGCGTTGGCGATGATGAACGCGCCCACCGCCGGACCGATGATCCGGGCGAGGTTGAACCCGCTGGAGTTGAGCGCGATGGCATCCCGAAGGTCATCGCGCCCGACGAGATCGATCATCAGCGCCTGACGAGCGGGGATTTCGACGCTCGCCACGGCGCCGCCGAATGCCGCCATGGCGATCAAGGCGCCCACGGTGACGTGGCCCGACCAGGTGAGCCACCAGAGGAATACCGCCTCGAGCAGCAGCAGGGTCTGCGCGATGGTCACCAGTCGCAGCTTGTCGGACCGATCGACCAGCACCCCCGCGTAGAGCGAGAACGCGAGGATGGGAAGCGAGCCCGAAGCAACCACGACACCCACCACGAACGCGCTGTCCGACAGTTCCAGCGCGAGCCAACCCAGCGCCATCGACTGCATCCAGGAGCCGACGAGTGAGAGCGTCTGCCCGATCCAGAAGGAGCGGAAGTTCCGGTGCGTGATGAGCACACGGAACGGGTTGAACCTGGTGAGGGCGACCATGGTGGGCCACGAAAAGTACCGACCGTCGCGCGAATGCTGGGAGGCGCAGCCGATTGAAGATGACCGCAGCCCGCCGCCCGCGTAGTTTGAGGCATGCGTTCTCACACGTACTCCCGCTTTGTCCCGGGCGACGGGGACGCCGTTGATCTCGAAGCCCTGCTCGAGCGGCTGGCGGACTTCCTGCTGCAGTCGGGCTTTGCCGGCGGGTCGACGACGCACCCCTGGTGGGGAGACGTGGGCGACGAAGCTGACCGGTCCCTCGAGGCGCTCAAGCGGGCAATCCTCGAGGCGCTCATCGAGAGCGGCCAGTTCACTCCCGAGATGCTGGCCGCCATGCGGGGGGAGGGCGACCCGGAGTCGGAAGCGCAGCTGTCCGACCTGCTCGACCGGCTGGTCCAGCGTCTCGTCGAGCAGGACTACCTCTCGCTGCAGGCGCCTCCGCGGGTGGCGGACGCCTATCAGCCGCTCGAGGGCAAGGGCAGCATCGCGCAGGCGGCCTCGCGTGATGTCGAGTTCCGGCTCAACGAGAAGGGCATCGACTTCCTGGGCTACAAGGCGCTCCGCCACATTCTCGGATCGTTAGGTCGCAGCAGCATCGGCAGCCATGACACCCCGCACCTCGCCACCGGCGTCGAGGCCGACGCGGCCAGCAAGCCGTACGCGTTCGGCGACACGCTCAACCTGGACGTCAACGCGACGCTGGGGCGCGCGCTCGCCCGCACCGGCTCCATCTCCTTCCCGCTCGACCTCGATTATCCGGACCTGATGGTGCATCAGGCCGAATTCCGGTCCTCGTGCGCGACCGTCCTCCTGCTCGACACGTCGCACTCCATGATCCTGTACGGGGAGGATCGCTTCACGCCCGCCAAGAAGGTGGCGCTGGCGCTGACGCACCTGATCCGCACGCAGTATCCGGGCGATACCATCCGCGTGGTCCTGTTCCATGACTCGGCGGAAGAGATCCCGCTGGCCACGCTGGCCCACGCCCAGGTGGGCCCGTATCACACGAACACCGCCGAGGGACTGCGGCTGGCCCGCCGCATCCTGCTCAGCCAGCGCAAGGACATGCGGCAGATCGTGATGATCACCGACGGGAAGCCAAGCGCGTTGACGATGCCTAACGGGTCGATCTACAAGAACGCGATGGGGCTCGACGCGGAGGTGATCAGCGCCACCCTGCGCGAGGTCGCGGAGTGCCGGCGTGCCGGCATCGTGATCAACACGTTCATGCTGGCGCGGGACCGCGCGCTGGTGCAGTTCGTGAAGCGGGTCGCCGCGCTGAGCCGCGGCAAGGCGTACTTCACCAACACGGTGACGCTGGGGCAGTTCATCCTGATGGATTTCCTGAAGCGGAAGACGATAAGATCGTGACTGGTGACTCGGCACTGCCGTAGCTCTGGCCTCTGGCCTCTGGCCTGAGGTCGATCCCCTTGCGCGTTCGAAGGCTCACTCGTACACTAAGCCACACAATTGAAATTCGTGGTCATTTGCGGCGTATTGCGGCCACGCTAAACAAACGCTAAAAAGCCACTCATCCCGGGGCTTTTCGCTGGCCGGGATTTTTTTGTCTCCGGCAGCGATGCCCGGCGGATGAGTGGGGGAGAACTGGACATGGCTCCACCCATCGTGCGCCTCGGCCTCATCGGCTGTGGCACCGTCGGATCGGCATTCGCTGAACAATTGCTGCTTCGGGAACCGCTGCTCGCGCGGCAACTCGGCGCGAGACTTCACCTGGCGCGTGTCGCGGTTCGCGACACGACGCGACAACGGCCGGTGCCGCGCACAGCACTCACTGACGATGCCGCTGATATCGCCAGTGATCCCGACATCGACGTCGTCATCGAAGCCAGCGGCGCTTCGCAGGCAGCGGAATGGCTGCGAAGTGCGCTCGGCCGGGGCGCCACCGTCGTCACCGCCAGCAAGCAGGCTGTCGCGCGCACTCCGGCCTTGCTCGAGCGGCTGGTCAGGCGCGACCAGCGGCTCTGGTGCGAGGGCGCCGTCGCCGCAGGCGTTCCGGTTGTCCGTGCACTCCGCGAGTCCCTTGCCGGCGAGGAAGTCCACTCAATCCGCGGCGTGCTGAATGGAACCAGCACGTTCCTCCTCACCCGACTGGAAGCCGGTTCCACGCTGGACGCCGCGCTCGCCGACGCCCGGTCTCTCGGATACACGGAGGCCGACCCCACCGCGGATCTCGATGGCAGCGATGCGGCCGCCAAGATCGCCATCCTCTGCACGGTCGCCTGGCGGACGCCGGTGCTCGCCGATCACGTAACGGTCACCGGAATTGCGGGAGTTCTCCCCGTCGCGCGTGAGGGACGGTGGCGACTCGTGGCCACGGCCACGCGCGACGGCGATCACATCCGCGCCACGGTCAGGCCCGAGCGGCTCGAGGCCGGTGATCCGCTGGCCTCGGCGCACGGAGTCGTCAACGTGGTCGAGGTGAAGGCCGCGCTGGCTGGCGCGTTGACGTGGAGCGGCGCGGGCGCCGGCGGCGCCGCGACGGCGTCGGCGCTCGTGGGCGACACACTGTCGGCCGCGCGTCAGGCGTTGCGCAGGCTGCGCGCGAAGGCCGCCGCATGACGAGCGTCATGACTCGTCCCAGCCACGCGCTGGTCGCGCACCCGTTGCGCTGCGCGTCATGTGGCCGATCGCATGAGGCGGCGCCAGCACATGTCTGCCCAGATTGCCTGGGGCCGCTCGAACCGGTCTACGATCCAGCGCGCGCCCTTCCCGATCGGACGGAACTCGCGGCGCGCCCGCGCTCGCTCTGGCGCTACCGCGAGTGGCTTCCCTTCACCGGGCGCCCGGTGCGATGCCTTCACGCGGGCTGGACGCCCCTGATCGACGCACCCCGGCTGGCCTCGGCGTTAGGCGTGTCACGGTGCCTGGTGAAGCATGATGCCGGTTCGTTCCCCTCGCTGTCCTTCAAGGACCGCGTGGTGGCGACCGCGCTCAACGCCGCGCAGGCATTCGGCCTCACCGTCGTCGGCTGTGCATCGACCGGGAACCTGGCCAACGCGCTCGCGGCCGCCGCCGCTCGCGAGGGCCTGGAGGCGTGGATCTTCATCCCGCACGATCTCGAACCGGCGAAGGTCGCAGCGACTGCGGTCTTCCGGCCGCGGCTGATCCGCGTGCGCGGAACCTATGACGACGCGAACCGGCTCTGCGCTCAGGTCGCGGATCGCTTCGGCTGGGGCATCGTGAACGTGAACCTCCGCGCGTACTACGGTGAAGGCTCGAAGACCGCCGCCTTCGAGATCGCAGAACAGCTCGGGTGGCGGCTGCCCGATGCGGTGGTGGCGCCGATGGCCGGCGGCTCGCTGGTGACTAAGCTCGCCAGGGGATTCGGTGAATTCCTCGATGCGAGACTGGTGCACGGCGTACCGCCGCGCCTCTACGGGGCGCAAGCCGAGGGATGCGCGCCGATCGTGGGCCTCGTGGAGCGGGGCGACGACACGCTCATTCCCGTCAAGCCAGCGACAATCGCCAAGTCACTCGCAATCGGCACTCCGGCCGATGGACTGTCCGCGGCGCGGTTGATCCGCTCGTCAGGCGGATGGGCGGCGGCCGTGAACGATGTCGAGATCGTCGAGGGCATACGCCTGTTGGCTGAAACGACGGGGATCTTCGGTGAGACCGCGGCGGGGGTGACGGTGGCGGCGGCCCGAGCACTCGCGCGTAGCGGAAGGCTCTCTCCCGATGATGAAGTCGTTCTCTGCATAACGGGGAACGGGCTCAAGACCACGGATGCCGTTTCAGATTGTCTGGCGCTGCCCGAACCAATCAACCCGCGGCTCTCAGAGGTGGCCGCAATTGTCGCGCACCAGGCCCAATCAACTCCGCTCTGATCGGCCGGCAGTTTATCCGACGTCCCACATCCGACATCTCCTTCCCATATGCCCACAGTCAACTTGCCTTCGGTGCTCACTCCGCTGGCGAACGGCCTCCACACGCTTGATGCCGTCGGAAGTACGGTCGGCGAGGCGATCGACGACGTCGCCAGGCGCTTTCCATCGCTCTCTCCCCGACTCCGCGACGAGCACGGCGCACCCTACCCCTTCGTGACCATCTACCTCAACGACGAGGACATCCGTTTCATCGGCGGATTCGGAGCACCAGTCCAGCCTTCTGACGAACTTTCGGTCGTGCCCGCAGTGGCGGGAGGATGACATGGCGTCGTCAATGCTTCCCGACCGGACAACCGGCGACCTCGCGCCTGGCGAGTACATCAGGTACAGCCGCCACCTGATCCTGCCCGAGATCGGCGTGGATGGCCAACGCGCGCTGCGGCGCGCCCGTGTACTCCTCGTGGGCGCAGGAGGACTCGGATCGCCGGCGGCTCTGTACCTCGCGGCCGCCGGCGTCGGAACGCTCGGCCTGGTGGACTTTGACACGGTCGACGTCTCGAATCTCCAGCGCCAGGTTCTCCACGGCACCAGGGATATCGGACGTCACAAGCTGGATTCGGCGCGCGACCGCATCGCCGACATCAACCCCGGTGTGCACGTCGAGGGATTCCCGGTCCGGCTGTCGGCTGACAACGCGTACGAGATCGCCGAGGGGTTCGACGTCGTCCTCGATGGCACCGACAACTTCGCGACGCGCTATCTCGTCAACGACCTCTGCGTCCTCCTCGGCGTGCCTAACGTTTATGGCAGCATCTTCCGGTTCGACGGGCAGGCGTCGGTGTTCGCCGCGGCCAACGGGCCATGTTATCGGTGCCTCTATCGGCAACCGCCGCCGGCTGGACTGGTCCCCGCCTGCGCCGAAGGAGGTGTCCTTGGCGTACTCCCCGGACTCGTCGGCACCATCCAGGCAACCGAGGCAATCAAGCTGATTACCAGAGCCGGAACGCCATTGATCGGCCGCCTTCTGCTGGTCGACGCGCTGCATTGGCGCCAACGAGTCGTCCGGCTGCGGCGCGATCCGGAATGCCCCGCCTGCGGTACGCGCGAGATCCGGGATCTCTCGCACTCCGAGGAGGTGTGCGCCGTGCCGGGGCCAACCGACGTCGACGCCGTGTTTGCAGCCGTTCCGGAGATTGAGCCCACGACCCTGTCATCCAGGCTCGCATCGGGCGAACTGCTGGATATCGTCGACGTTCGCGAGCCGCACGAATGGGCCATTGCCCGCATCGCCGGCGCACGTCTCATCCCGCTCGCTTCTCTTGAGTCGCGGCTGTCGGAATTGTCTCCAGAACGGGAGATCGTGGTCCACTGCAAGATGGGCGGCCGCAGCGCCCAAGCCGTGCGCCGGCTCCGAGCGGCCGGCTTCAAACGCGTGTGGAATCTTGCCGGCGGCATCCAGCGCTGGAGTCTGGAGGTTGACCCGAAGGTACCGACGTACTGAGCGCTGAGCGCAAAGCGTAAAGGGAAAACGGTCGAGAGCTGGCCGCGGAATCCCTTTGCGCTTTGCGTTTTGCGCTTTGCGCTGGACCGTATATTCCGTCGCGTGTACAACGCGCTCCCCATCGCCGTCCTTGGATTCCTGCTGGGCGTGCGCCATGCAGTCGATCCGGACCACGTGGTCGCCGTGAGCACGATCGCAACACGAACCGCGTCCTTCCGGCGCGCAGCGGGCGTGGGCGCGCTGTGGGGCGTCGGGCACACGCTGACCATCCTCACGGTGGGCGGCGCCATCATCCTGCTCCGCCTCACCATATCGCCACGCGTCGGGCTGGCGATGGAGCTTTCAGTGGCGCTCATGCTGATTCTGCTCGGCTTCCAGAATCTGGCCAGCGCCCGCAACGCGAACCCGCCAGCGCCCTCCGCGGCGCGTCCATTCGTCGTCGGGATGGTGCATGGCATGGCTGGTTCAGCGGCCGTCGTTCTGCTGGTCCTCTCCACGGTCCGCGACCCGTTCTGGGCACTGCTGTATCTCATGCTTTTCGGCCTTGGCACCGTGCTCGGAATGATCATCGTGACGGCGACGATCTCGCTGCCGGCCTCACTGGCGATGGCGCGGGTGAAGAACGCGCGACGGTGGCTCACGCTGGCCTCCGGAGTCGCCAGTGTCATCCTCGGCGTCCTCCTCGCTTCGGACCTGACCGATCGCGGGAGCGGACTGTTCTCGATCGCACCCGTCTGGACTCCACGCTGAGCGCCCGGCGGCGGCGCGACCATCGACCGGAGCCAGCGGTCACCCGCGACTTCTCCCTGCGATTGCGCACCTGGTACACGCGAAGGGGTCGCGACCTGCCGTGGCGAGCGAGCCGGGATCCCTACCGCGTCCTGGTCTCCGAGCTGATGCTGCAGCAGACACAGGTCTCGCGAGTACTCGGGTTCTACGAACGATTCCTGACCCGGTTTCCGACGCTGGACTCCGTGGCGCGCGCCCGGCCGGGCGAGGTCCGCGAGGCCTGGCGCGGGCTGGGGTATTACGCCAGGGCGCGCAATCTCCACCGACTGGCGCGCGCGGTCGCACCGCCTAACGGTAACGGGGTCATGCCGGACCAGCCGGACGCCCTGCGCCAGCTTCCCGGGATCGGGGCGTACACGGCCGGCGCGGTGGCGTCGTTCGCGTACGAGAGACGCGCCGCGCTGGTCGACACGAACGTGGCGCGCGTGCTGCGCCGCGCCTTTGCACCGCGGATCGAGCCGCGATCGTCGAAGGGACAACGAGTTCTGTGGGAACTCGCGGCCGCTCTGCTCCCGCGCACCGGAAAGGCGACGTGGTCGCACAACCAGGCACTCATGGAGCTGGGCGCCCTGGTCTGCACCGCGCGTGTCATGCGGTGCGGGGAGTGTCCGGTGCGGAGGTATTGCGTAACAGGAAACAGGAAACAGGGAATGACTGAGGGCCCTCGCTGAGCTCGGGCCCTCAATGCTGAACGTCTCGAATCCTTGCCTGTTTCCTGGTTCCTGTTTCCTGTTTCCTGTTTCCTATTTTTTCAACCGATGCACCCGATCAAGTACGTGCTGGTACGGCCGCTCGTCGTATCCCGTGTACACCTGCCGGGGCCGGGCGATCTTCTGCTCCTTGTCGAGCAGCATCTCCTCCCACTGCGCCAGCCAACCCGCGGTCCGGGCCACCGCGAACAGCACGGTGAAATAGTCCGTCGGGAACTTCATCGCACGGTAGATCAGCCCCGTGTAGAAATCGACGTTCGGGTACAGCTTCCGTGAGATGAAGTAGTCATCGGCCAGGGCGATCCGCTCGAGCTCCAGCGCGATTTCCAGATCCTTGTCCATCCCGGTGACCTGGAAGACGTCGTAGGCGAGCTGCTTCACGATCTTGGCCCGCGGGTCATAGCTCTTGTAGACCCGGTGGCCGAAGCCCATCAGCCGCTGTCCCTTTCCGCCCTTCACTTCGTCGATGAAAGCCGGGACGTTCTTCACGCTTCCGATCGACTCGATCATGCGCAGCACCTGTTCGTTGGCGCCACCGTGCAGCGGTCCATAGAGCGCGGTGATGCCCGCGGCGATCGCGCTGAAGGGATCCACGTGAGACGAACCGACTGCCCGCACGGCGTTCGTCGAACAGTTCTGCTCGTGATCGGCGTGCAGGATGAACAGCACTTCGATCGCCTTCACGAACGCCGGATGAGCCTCGTACTTCGGTTCGCTCATTCGAGCGATCATTGACAGGTAGTTCGCGCTGTACGGAAGGTCGTTGTCCGGATAGACGAACGGCAGTCCCTTGGAATGGCGATAGCAGAAGGCCGCCAGCGTCGGCAGCTTCGCCAGCAGCCGGATGATCGAGACATACCGGCCCTGCTCATCCGTGATGTTCTTCGCCTCCGGGTAGAACGCCGACAGGGCCGCCACCGAGCTCGCCAGCATCGACATCGGATGCGCGTCGTAGCGGAACCCCTCGAGGAAATGCTTGATGTTCTCGTGCACGTACGTGTGGAACGTGATGTCGTGCACCCACGTGTCGTACTGCTCCTGGGTCGGCAGTTCCCCGTGCCGCAACAGGTACGCCACTTCGAGGAACGTTGCCTGCCCGGCCAGCTGCTCGATCGGGTAGCCACGATACCGGAGAATTCCCTTATCGCCGTCGATATAGGTGATGGCGCTCCGGCACGATGCCGTATTCATGAACGACGGGTCGTAGCTCATCACGCCGAAGTCGTCATCGTCCACCCGGACCTGACGCAGATCCTGAGCGCGAATGGTGCCGTCAGTGAGGGGCACCGTGTACGAACGGCCGGTGCGATTGTCCAGGATCTCGAGGGTATCGGTTTCGGTCATCGTTGATACGGGCGTCAGGGTCGCGCTCATGCATCATGCTCCGTCGTCGGCCTCGTTCCGCAATGCGACGGGCCGCCTTGAAGTTAGTACCACATCACGGGCGGTCATATTGCCGCACGTCATAACGGCACGTTTGTTTCCCGCGCGTTGCCCCGCACCCCGGGACTCCCCCCTTTCTACGTCCGGAACCCCCCGATCCCTTTGTCAGCATGGATGAGTCGAGGCTGATCTGGGTTGTGCTCGCGGCCGCTATCGGTGGCGCAGTCAACGCGATTGCCGGTGGCGGTACGCTCGTGACCTTCCCAGCCCTGATCGGCCTGGGCGTCCCGGCCATCGTCGCCAACGCCACGAGCACCGTCGCGCTCTGGCCCGGTGCGCTGGGAAGCATGTATGGCTATCGCGAGGAACTCGCCGGGGTTCGGGCATGGGCAATCCGCTTTGCGGTGCCGAGCCTTGTCGGCGGTCTCGCGGGCGCGGTGCTCCTCCTGCGTACGCCGGGTGAGCGATTCGACCAATTCGTGCCGTGGCTCGTGCTCGGGGCGACCGCGCTCTTTCTCGTTCAGCGACCGCTCATGGCGGCATTGCGGGATCGAACGCACGACGGGACGAAGGCCAGCGAGGACCCGGCCAGCCAGCCACCCACCGCCCCACTACTCCTGTTCCAGTTTGCGGTGGCCGTTTACGGCGGTTACTTCGGCGCCGGCATCGGCATCCTGATGCTGGCCGCGCTGGGATTCATGGGGTTCACCAACATCCACCGCATGAACGGCCTCAAGAACTGGGGCGGGCTGTGCATCAACGTCACCGCGGCGGCCACGTTCGCGATTCGCGGCTTCGTCGACTGGCCCGTCGCGATTGCCATGGCCGTCGGCGCTGTTGCCGGAGGCTACGCAGGTTCCCGGCTCGCGCAGCGCGTGTCGCAGGAGTGGGTGAGGCGGACGGTGATTGTGATCGGCTTCGTCGCGGCGGTCTGGCTGTTTCAATAGGGTCGAGGCCCGCGGGCCGAGGCTCGAGGGAAGGTTCAAGACTTCA
>DATCIJ010000068.1:0-11741 GCA_036507855.1 Gemmatimonadaceae bacterium
GACGCGCGAACGAGCCGGGGCGGCACCAGCGGCGCGTCTGATTCATGGACCGCGTCGGCGGGCCTCACCCGCCTGACGCCGATCGGTGCGGGCATTCGCCTGCGCGCAACTCGGTACACCGGCGCCCTCCTGGATGGAGAGTTGCGGTCCGCGTCGCTGGAGTTTCAGCCGGGCGGCCGGTTCCGACTCGACCTGAACGGCGGAACGCGAAGAGACGTGCGTCCGCTCGATGGCGCGGCCCCGACGACACTGAGATGGCTGGGCGCCGACTTCGACGTGGGCATCGGCCGGTCAGTCTACCTGACGCTCTCGACGTACCAGGAGCGGGGAGCGGACGGACGCATGATGCAGCACTTCGGATCGCTGAGCTACCGTTTCTGAGTTCCGAGGTCCGAGGTCTGAGGTCCGAGGTCGCGAAACGAATCGCCCCCGCGGGAATCCGCGGGGGCCTCTGACCTCTGACCTCGCCGTCAGTCAGTTCTGAGCGCAACCGTCGGATCCGCCAGCATCGCGCGGCGCGCGGGGAGATAGCAGGCCAGTAGAGCAACCGCACCTAACAGGACCGCCACGCCGGTGAGCGTGAGCAGATCGCGCGGCGCCACGCGGAAGAGCAAGTCGCGAAGGAGCGGCGTCGCGAGGTACGATGCCACGCCTCCGATGAGAACGCCGATAACCGCCAGGCGCGCTCCGCCGCGGAGGACCAGCTTCAGGACGTCTGCCGGTGAGGCGCCGAGTGCTAGTCGGACGCCGAACTCGCGCAGCCGGCCGTTCACGTTGAGCGACATGACGCCATAGATGCCGATGGCGGCGAGGAGCATGGCGACAGCGGCGAATCCGGTCAGCAAGCCATTCGTGAGGCGGCGTGGCACCAGCGTGCGGGCCAGCGCCTCCTCGAGCGTGCTCACATTGAAGAGGGGTAGTGCGGGATCGAGGCTGGCGACCGCGCCCCGGATCGACGGGATCAGCGAGCCCGGCGTACCCCTGGCGCGGACGACGAAGTGCATCGACCAGATCGTGCTCTGGTCGAAGGGCTCATACACCTGCAGGCTCGCATCCTCGTCGAGGCTGTTGTGCTTGATGTTGGGCACGACGCCGACAATGACGAGCCAACGGTTGCGCGCCGGGTCACCGCCGTGGCGTATCCGCTTGCCTAGGACGTTCTCACCAGGCCAGTACCGGCGGACCAGGCTTTCGTCGACGATCGTGACCGGCAGTGACGATGGCCCGTCGGCTGGCGTGAAAGCGCGACCATTCACGATCGGCGTGCCAACCGCCTCGAAGTACCCAGGCGTGACATAGCGGATATTTGCCACCAGGGTCGGCTCGTTAGGTCCCGGCTCCCTGCCCTCGGCGATGATGTTATCCTGCGGGTTTCCTGGTGCCAGCGGAGGGCGACTGACCGCGCCGACGCGGACGACGCCGGGAATCGCGGCCACCCGCTCGAGCGCCTGCCGCATGAACTGCCGTGCGATGGTGTCCTTCTGGTAGCGGCCGGGCAGCGCGACCTGCGCGGTCAGCATGTTCTCGATCCGATAACCGGTTTCGACTGCCATCAGGTTGCGGAAGCTGCGAATCATCAGGGCGGCGCCGCTGAGCAGAACGAGGGAGAGGGCCATCTGCATGACGACGAACGCATCCGTGGTCCGGCGGTGGCCGGGGCCACCGCTGCTTCGTGCACCATCCCGGAGAGCCGGCTGGAGGTCAACACGCGATGCGCGAAACGCGGGCACGATCGCGAACACCAGGCCGGCGACTATGGCGGTTCCGATTCCGAAGAGCAGAACCGTCGGGTCGAGCGTCACCTGGTCGATCCGGGGAATGCGGTCAGCAGGGAGTGTCCTGATGAGCCGCAGGCTCCACCAGGTGACCAGCAGGCCGCTCCCCAGGCCAAGCAGCAGCACCAGACCGGCCTCGGTCATGAGTTGCGACCGGATCCGGCGCGCGCTGGCACCTAACGCACACCTCACGGCGAGTTCGCGCGTGCGCTGCGCGGCCCGGGCCAGCATCAGGTTTGCAACATTCGCGCATCCGATGAACAGGACGAGACCGACCGAAGCGAGGAGCACGACCAGTGGCGTCCGGACGTCCCCCGCGATTCGCGTCCTCAGAGGCATCGCCACGACCAGTGATCCGCCAGGTTTCGCATTGGGGAAGATGTCCGGGCGGCTGATCACCAGGTCATCGCTCAACCGCGCCATCTCCCGCCGCGCGTTCTCGACAGTGACGCCGTCGCGGAGCCGGCCGACGGTTGTGAAGCACCAGCAGTTGAACGCCTGCCCGGTGAGCCGCAGTGGTACCCAGAACCGGCTTCGCGCGGGGAACTCGAAACCGGGAGGCATCACACCGATGACCGTGTTCGGTAGTTCGTTTATGCGGACCGCACGGCCAATGATCGAGGAATCCGCGCCAAACCGTTGCCGCCAGAGCGCGTCACTGAGGATTACGACGAGCCCGCCGCTGGGGCGCTCTTCGTCCAGGGTGAACGTTCGTCCTAACGCCGGCGGCACGCGAAGGACCGTGAAGAAGTCGTGGGAGATCCAGGCGCCGTCGATCCGCTCCGGATCGCCGCCGTCGGTCAGCGTCATCGAGCCGTTGTCGTACGCTGCCACCGACACCAGCGTTTGCGTGTGCGCCCGCTGGTACGTGAAGAGCCCGTCGGGAAGGTCGACTTCGGCGAGTCCCTTGTCCGGCGCGCTACCCCAGTAGGCGATCAGTCGATCGGAGCGCGGGAACGGAAGCGGCTTGAGCAGGACCGTGTTCACCACGCTGAAGATCGTGGAGGTCGCGGCGATGCCCAGCGCGACGAGCAGGACAGCAGCGGCAGTGAACCCGGGACGCAGGCGGAGGATGCGCAGGCCGAACCTGAGGTCCTGCCAGATGTTCGCGAGTCGCGATCCAGCGGCAGCTCCGACGGGCACCGCCTGACGAGCGCGCACTCGGCCCGTTCCGACCAGGGCACGGGCGAGCGCGGGATGGTCGCTGAGCGCATTCAGCGCAGCTCCTGACGCATCTTCCTCGTTGAGCCCTCTGGAACGAGCCTCCCGATATTCGTCGTCGAGGTGTTGCGACAGCTCGTCGACGATCTCGGCTTCGCGCGCCGGGGCGATGCGCAGCCTGGCGAGGCGCGAGCGAATCTCTTCCCGGAAGTCAGGCATGGCTCTTCCCCGTGATGCGCCCGATCGCTTCGACTAGCGCATCCCAGCTCCGGCGCTGGGCGTTGAGGTATTTCCGTCCGGCGGGAGTGATGCGATAGAACCGGCGCCGGCGCTGTCCCGCCTTTTCGACCCACCGCCCCTCGATCAAGCCCCGGTCCTCGAGCCGGTAGAGGAGCGGGTAGAGACTGGCGACATGGAACTTGAGCACGCCGTGCGACAGCGACGCGATCCGTTTCGAGAGATCGTAGCCATGCCGCGCTTGGTGCTCGATCAGCGACAGGATGAGGAGCGTCGCGCTCCCCTTCTTCATTCCCAGGTCGAGCATGTGGCAGTCCGTTATGTATCAGTCATACATATATGAGCCGCACAGGGAACTGGCAATAGGTCCCAGGTCCGAGGTCCGAGGTCCGAGGTCCGAGGTCCGAGGTCGCGAAACGAATCGCCCCCGCGGGAATCCGCGGGGGCGCACATCTCGGACCTCTGACCTCGGAGCTCTGACCTCGCTATCGGTACTCCTCCATCAACTCCTGCAACTTTGCGTTCCCCGGGCAGAGCGTTTCGTAAGGCACTCCCGTCAACGCACCTTCGATCGACCCGTTGACCCCGTGCATGTCGGCGGCGCCCTCCTCGATGTACAGGAGGCCCGTCGCCACCTCGCCCCGCTGATGTGCCGCACGCACGTAGTGATACGCGGCCTCACGATCGGTCGGGTCATAGTCCTCCGCCAGCATGCGGAAGTGGACCGTGCTGCCGTCGTGCATCGTCACCGACCGGACGCTGCCTTCCGTCGCTTCGGTGGCCGTGATCTCGCGGCGCAACGGCACGAAGTCCACAGGTGCCACTTCGTGGTAGTGCTGCCGCGTGTACAGGTAGCTCTTGGTCGAGGCCTCGTGATCGTTGAACGTGACACACGGCGAGATCACGTCGACCATGGCGAAGCCGCCATGCCTCAGCCCGGCCTTCAGGATGGGGATCAGCTGCGCCTTGTCGCCCGAGAAACTCCGCGCCACAAACGAAGCGCCGAGCGTCAGGGCCAGCAGGACCGGATCGATGGGCGGCTGGACATTGGCCTCGCCCTTTTTCGACTTCGACCCGATATCCGCCGACGCCGAGAATTGGCCCTTGGTCAGCCCGTAGACGCCGTTGTTCTCCAGCACGTAGAGCATGCTGACGTTACGGCGGATGGCGTGGCACATCTGCCCCAGCCCGATCGACAGCGAGTCGCCATCGCCGGAGACGCCGACGAAATAGAGTTCACGGTTCGCCGCGTTGGCGCCCGTCGCCACCGCCGGCATCCGGCCGTGCACGGCGTTGAAGCCGTGCGCCTGGTTGATGAAATAGGCCGTGGTCTTGGACGAGCACCCGATGCCGCTCAGCTTGGCCACGCGATGCGGCTCGATGTCGAGCTGCCAGAACGCGTCGATCAACGCGGCGGTGACCGAATCGTGCCCGCAACCGGCGCACAGCGTGGACATGCCGCCTTCATAGTCGCGGCGGGTCAACCCCAGCGCATTTCGCGTCGACGACGGGTGCTGGACTTTCGGCTTGGTGATCGACGTCATGCGGACACCTCCACTCCCTGCAGCAGGCCAAGGACGCCTTCGACCACCTGGTTGGTGCCTAACGGCAATCCGCCGTAATCGCGAAACGACAGCAGCCGCTCCGGCGCGATCCCGGTCTCGAGCGTGAGCAGGGAGCGCAGCTGGCCGTCGCGGTTCTGTTCGATCACGATGTGTTTCTCATGGCGAGCGAGGAATTCGCGCACCGGCGCCCCGAAGGGGAAGCCGCGAACGCGCATGTAGTCGAGCACGACGCCCTGCTCGCGCAAGCGGTCGAGCCCCTCCAGCACGGCCGCGCGACAGGCCCCGAGCGTGATCACGGCCGCCGAGGCGCCGCCCTGGTTGATGATCTCCGGCGCCGGCACTGCCTCCGCCGCCGCCGCCAGCTTGCGCACGAGCCGATCCACAACCTCGCGGTATTCGTCCGAGTCCTCGGTGTAATCGCCGAGCTTGTTGTGGCCGGATCCGCGCGTAAAGTACGACCCCTTCGGATCCACGCCAGGCAGCGTCCGCGCAGCGACTCCGTCTCCGTTCTCCGACACGTACCGGAAGAACCTCTCGACCTTCTGCAGCGCCGCCGAATCAAGGACCTCGCCGCGATCAGGCCGGTAGCTGTCATCCCATTCGAGCCGGCGGCACATCCAGTCGTTCATGCCGATGTCCAGGTCCATCATCACGAACACCGGCGTCTGGAATCGCTCGGCAAGATCAAAGGCGTCACGCGCCATCGTGAACGACTCTTCCGGGTTGGCCGGAAAGAGCATCACGTGCTTCGTGTCGCCGTGCGACAGGTACGCCGTCGACAACAGGTCCGCCTGCTGGGTGCGTGTCGGCATGCCCGTCGAGGGACCGGTGCGCTGCACGTCAAAGAAGACGGCGGGAACTTCCGCGTAGTAGGCCAGTCCAACGAACTCGCCCATGAGCGAAATCCCCGGGCCGGCGGTGGGCGTGAACGCGCGCGCCCCCATCCATCCGGCGCCGATCACCATGCCGGCTGCCGCCAGTTCGTCCTCGGCCTGCACGATGCAGAAGTTGCGCTTCCCCGAGGCATCCTTGCGGTATCGCTCACAGAAGGCGCGGAAGTTCTCCATCAGCGACGTCGCCGGCGTGATGGGATACCAGGCGCCGACCGTCGCGCCGGCGTACACGCAACCCAGCGCGGCGGCCGTATTGCCGTCCATCAGGATATGGTCGCGCGTCGCATCCATCTTCTCGAGATGGAACGGCAGCGGGCAGTCGTAGTGTTCGCTGGCGTAGTCAAAGCCCAGGCGAATCGCCTTGTAGTTCGACTCGAGCAGGTGCTTCTTCTTTCCGAACTTCTCCTGCAGCATCGCATGGACCACGTCCATGTCGATGGCCAGCAGCGCGGCCAGCGCGCCGGCATAGGCGATATTCTTCATGAGCGTGCGCTCGCGGTCGCCCGTGAACGTGTTGTTGCACATCTCACCTAACGGGATCCCGATGACCGTGACGTCGTCGCGCAGGAGCGATTTGGCCATGGGCCACGACGAATCGTACAGCAGGTACCCGTCGGACTTGATCTCGGCGACGTCCCTCGCGTACGTCCCTGTGTTCATCGCCACCATCAGGTCAAACGGCGCGGTGCGGGCCGTATAGCCGTCCTTGTTGACGCGGATCTCGTACCACGTCGGCAAGCCCTGGATGTTCGACGGGAACACGTTCTTGCCGACGACCGGAATCCCCATGCGGAAGATCGCCTGCATGAGCAACCCGTTGGCGCTGGCCGAACCGGTTCCGTTGACGGTCCCGATCTTGAAACAGAAGTCGTTGATACCAGACATGAGATGTGAGATGGGAGATGGGAGATGCGATCAACGCACTCCCGCTACCTCTGGCCTCTGGCCTCTGGCCTCTGGCCTCGTAAGCCCGGCATACGGCAACAGAATATCTGACTTCATCATATCCCAGGCAGCGGTGGGGCAGCGTTCAGCGCACAGTCCGCAGTGGAGGCACAGGTCTTCGTCCTTCACCATAACACGCCGGGTCTGGGGCAGGGCCGTGGACACATAGACTTCCTGCGCGAGATTGACCGCCGGTGCCGACAGCCGCGTGCGCAGATCGACTTCCTCGCCGTCCTTCGTAATCGTCAGGCAGTTCGTCGGACAGACATCCACGCAGGCATCGCACTCGATGCACAGATTGGCGGTGAAGTGCGTCTGCACGTCGCAGTTGAGGCATCGCTCCACTTCCCGCGCCGTCTGCTCCGCCGTGAAGCCCAGCTCCACTTCCACGTTGAGCGCCTTGAATCGCTGGGTCAGCTCGGCGTGGACCATCTTCTGTCGCGGGACGGCGCTGTAATCGTTGCTGTACTGCCAGGCGTGCATCCCCAGTTTCGTGCTCGCCAGCGTCATGCCCACCGGCGGACGCTCCGTGACCGGCATCCCCTGGCAGTGCTGGTGAATCGAAATCGCTGCCTGGTGTCCGTGCTCCACCGCCCAGATGATGTTCTCGGGTCCCCAGGCGGCGTCACCGCCGAAGAACACGCCCGGCCGGGTCGACATGAACGTCTTCTTGTCGACGACGGGCATGTCCCACTGGTTGAATTCGAGCCCTGTGTCGCGCTCGATCCATGGAAAGGCGTTTTCCTGACCGATGGCGAGGATCACGTCGTCACACGGGATGATCACCGTGTCGATGACTTCGCTTTTCTGCTTCCCGTTCTCCTCGAACCAGCGGAGCCGCTCGAACTCCATTCCCGTCAGGCGCCCGTTCTCAATGATGAATCGCTTCGGGGCGTGGTTTTCGATGATGTCGACCTGCTCCTCCTCGGCATCCTCCAGCTCCCACGGCGAGGCCTTGAAGAACTTGCGGGTGCGGCGCGCCATGACTTTCACATCCTTCCCGCCAAGCCGCTTGGACGTGCGGCAGCAATCCATGGCCGTGTTGCCGACGCCGATGATCAGGACGCGCTCGCCGATCTTGTCGATGTGGCCGAAGTGCACGCTCGCCAGCCACTCGATGCCGATGTGGATGCGATCCGTGTCGTGGCGTCCCGGAACCTCGAGTTCCTTCCCCTTGGGCGCGCCGCTGCCGACGAAGATTGCGTCGAAGCCCTCGGCCAGGAGCGACTTCATGCTCGTGATAGGCGTGTCGTAGCGTACGTCGACGCCCATGTCGAGGATCATGTTCACTTCCTCGTCCAGCACCGCCGCCGGCAAGCGGAACGAGGGGATGTTGATGCGCATCAATCCGCCCGGCGAGGCGTTCTTCTCGAAGATCACGCACTCGTAGCCTAACGGCATCAGGTCGTTACAGACCGTCAGCGACGCCGGGCCCGCGCCAACGAGGGCGACGCGCTTTCCATTCTTCTGCGCTGGAATCGCCGGCAGCAAGTGGCCGACCTCATCGCGATGATCTGCGGCCACGCGCTTGAGGCGGCAGATGGCCACCGGCTTCCCGTCTATTCGGCCTCGCCGGCAGGCGGGCTCGCAGGGACGGTCGCAAGTCCGGCCGAGGATACCCGGGAAGACGTTCGACTCCCGGTTGACCATGTAGGCGTCGGTAAAGCGGCCCGTCGCTATGAGCCGGATGTATTCCGGCACATTGGTGTGCGCCGGACAGGCCCACTGGCAGTCGACAACCTTATGGTAGTACTGGGGATTCGAGACGTCCGTCGGACGCAAACGATGATCCTCGCAGGGGATATCGCATTGTCGCCCTCGGTAGGCGGGTTTTCAAGGCGGGGGGTGCCCCGTTTTGGCTCGGAAGGCACCAAGGGCTGGCGCAGGGCGAGGCCACGCGACGTTTTGGTCGCGGATTCTCGCGAAAATGAGCGGGTCGACTCCCATTTGATTCCGGTCTCCGGTGCGTCCCCCTTGCCGAGCGGGTCTGGGGCCATCAGCGATGATTCGCGAAATTCGTCTTGATCCGCGACTCAAATGTCGCAGGACTGCCGAAAGCGCGACTTCGCCGGTGGAGCACACTGAACTGGTCCAAGGTTTGTAGCTGTGGACAACGTCGAACCCGTCGGCGCACTTCTCGTACGTTGGCACCAACCCGCGCGCACAGGCACTTTGGAACATGCCCGCGACGTCCAGCGCCGCATCGCCCCAGAGACCTCCCCATGACGCACACCCCGACTACCGCGATCGTCCTCGCGCTCTGCCTGTCCTCAGCCCCCGCCCTCCTTGCCCAGGAACGCGAGGACCGCACGCTGCTCTCCCAGTCGCAAATGACGCAGATCATCAACGAGGTCTCGGGTGAGCGCGCGATGCACCACCTGCTCGAGCTGGTGCCGTACCAGCGCGTGCGGCTGCCGGAAGAGTATGGTGGGCCGTATCGGGAGACCCGCGTCATCGCCGACTTCGCGAAGCGCTATGGCTTCACGAACATCGCAGTCGAAACCTTCGGCGCGGTGGGACAGATGGCCTGGCAGCCTACGCAGGGCGAGCTGTGGATGACGACGCCGAAGCCAGTAAAGCTCTTCGACCTCAACGACATCGCCCTGTCGCTCGCCTCGCTCAACGCGAATGGCGACTTCTCCGGCGAATTGGTGGACGTGGGCCTCGGACGCGCGTCCGACTTCGAGGGGAAAGACGTGAAGGGAAAGTTCGTCGTCTCGGCCGGCACGCCGAACGCCACGTATCAACAGGCGGTCCAGCGCGGTGCCGTGGGCGTGCTGGGCATCAACGCAATCGGATTCCAGCGCTCGCAGGACTTCCCCAACCAGATCGTCTCGTCGAGCGTGACGGCGCAACCCGGCACGGTGGCGTGGAGCGTCACACCCGAGGTGCAGCGCAACCTGGTGGCGATGCTGAACCGCGGCGATCGAATCACCATGCGCTCCATCGTGAAGAGCCAGCAGGTGCTGTTCAAGAACGAGTACGTGCACGCCGAGATCCCGGGCGATGGCAGCACGACGCAGGAGACGGCGATCAGTTGCCACCTCTATGAGGGCGTGATCAAGCAAGGCGCCAACGATGACAACTCCGGCTGTGCGCTGATCCTCGAGGTGGGACGCGCCTACATCAAGCTGATCGAGGAAGGCAAGCTCCCCCGGCCGAAGCGGACGATCAACTTCCAGTTCGTCCCCGAGATCTCCGGCACGAACGCGTACCTCAATGCGCACCCGGACAAGGGAAAGGCGATCATCGGCACGCTGAACTTCGACATGGAAGGGATCCGTGTGTCCATGAGCCGGAGTTACTGGATCCTGCAGCGCACGCCTGACACCTTCCCGTCGTACATCAACGACATCGCGCAGAGCATGATGGAGTACATCGCCGACATCTCGCGCGAACGGGTGCGCTTCCGCAGCCTCGGCTACGCGCCCACTCAGCCGGTGGAGTCACCGCGCGGGAGCAAGGACGCCTTCTACATCAAGGTCGACAAACACTACGGCGCGAGCGACCACGTGACCTACATGCAGCACGGGATCCCGGCCGTGATGTTCATAACCTGGCCCGACATGTGGTACCACTCCTCGGAGGACACGCCCGACAAGCAGGACCCCACGCAGTACAAGCGCGCCGCCGCCGTCGCACTGGGATCGCTCGCCGCGCTGAGTACCGGCACCGACGAGATGGCCGCGCGCGTCGCTCAGGAAAACGTGGGACGCGGGCTTTCGCGCATGGGCGAGTCGCACACAAAAGGGATGGGTTACCTCGCGGACGCGACCGACGCGACGTCGCTCGTGACGGCGTACAAGGAGGCGAAGAACGCCATCGCGCACCAGGCGAAGATCGAGCAGGCGGTGGTGCGATCCGCCAGCGTCCTCTGGACGAACGTGGCCGAGGGACAGAAAAAGGTCGCGACGTTCGGTCCGCTGATCGATAAGCGCGCCGGTGCCCTGCTGGAGGAAGTGAAGGCGGCCTACCAACTGCAGGCCGCGCAGCGCGGGGTCGCCGCGACGGAGCCCGCCATGACTCCCGAGGAAAAGGAGGCGGCAGCAACCGCTGTCGGCGTGGTCGCCGCCAGCGGGCGAGGCGGCGCCGCAGGTGGGCGAGGTGGTGGCGGTGGTGGCGGCGGCGGTCGTGGCGGGGCCGCGCAGGGTCCGCGCCTCCCGGACGAGTTCAACGCCGAGTTCAGCCAGCTGCTCGGGAAGAAGCTGACGGTCCTCGAGATCCGCGACTTCCTCTCCGGGGAGTTCACGCCCTTGCCTCTGGCGGACGTGGTGTCGGTGCTCAAGGCTCGCGAGGCGGCAGGACAGATCACGCTGACCAGGAAATAGTCGGGAGATGACACCGGCCCGAAGTCGATGACGTCGTGAAGCGGTTCTCATGAGGATCGTCGGCGGCAAATACGCCGGCCGCGACCTCACCTCGCCCAACGACTTCCGTGTGCGCCCCACCGCGGAGCACGTGCGCGCGGCGCTGCTCGACGTCCTGGAGTCGGACCTCAAGGACGCGAGCGTGCTCGACCTGTTCTCCGGCACCGGCGCGCTTGGGCTCGAGGCACTCTCGCGGGGCGCCAGGCGATGCGACTTCGTCGAGACGCGACCGGCGAGCCTTCATGCGCTCAAGGCCAACGTGGTCGCGCTGCGGATGAAGGAGCGGTCGCGGATCTTCAAGAAAGACGCGCTCCCGTTCGCGGCGGCCCTGCGCGAGAGCGCCTATGACCTGGTGTTCGCCGATCCGCCCTATGGCTCGCGGATGCTCGATCGGGTCATCGCCTACTGGATGGCCAACCGGTTCGCGCGCGTCCTGGCGGTGGAGCACGAGAAGACGCATGTGATTCCCGCAGGAGCACTGCGCCGCGTGTTCGATGACACGGCCATCACTGTCTATCGTCGGTGACGGCTACCAGCGGGACCGCGAGGGAAGCGTTCGCAGGAATTCCAGCAACGCCCGGTTGAATCGCCCGGCCTCGGCGAAGTGCACGCCGTGCCCGCCGCCGGCGATGACCACGCGGCGCGCGTCAGGCATCCAGCGCGACATCGAATCCGACACCAGGCGCGCATACGGCGCCTCCCATTCCCCGACAACGAACAACGTCGGGATGCGCAATGCCTTCATTTGCTCGAAAGTCGGTGGAGGATACGGACCCGATGTCGCGCGTCCCTCGAGCA
>DATCIJ010000069.1:0-2447 GCA_036507855.1 Gemmatimonadaceae bacterium
GTGCCGTTTCGCCGACTGCAGTCATCTCGTGGAGCCCGACTGTGCAATCCGGGAAGCGCTGGCATCCGGGAAGGTGGACGCTACTCGTTATGCGTCGTACCAGCGACTGCTTGGCGAGGCCACGTTGGCTGAGAAATACTAGGCCAGAGGCCGGAGGCCAGAGGCCAGAGCGATCACCGCCGAGTCACGAGTCACGAGTCACGGCGCCAGCCTCTCGATGACCCACGCGCCGCCGACGAGTCGATATTGCACCCGATCATGCAACCGGCTCGCGCGGCCCTGCCAGAACTCGAAAAGGGTGGGCGCGAGGATGAATCCGCCCCAGTGCGGCGGCAATGAGACGTCATGATCCGGATGCCGGGCCTCGACATCCTTGACCGCCGATTCCAGCCAGTCCCGTCCCGGAATGACACTGCTCTGCACCGACGCCCACGCCCCGTAACGCGAGCCTAACGGACGCGTGCGGAAGTAGGCGGCCGCCTCGTCGCTTCCCATTCGCGACACCGTGCCCTCGATGCGGACCTGTCGCTCGATCTCGAGCCACGCAAAGGCCACCGCCGCGTTCGGGTTGCTATCGAGCTCTCTTGCCTTTCTGCTCCGAAAGTCAGTGAAGAAGCCGAATCCGCGATCGTCGATCGTTTTCAACAGCACCACGCGCGCCGACGGATGGCCGTCCGGCGTGGAGGTCGCGAGCGTCATGGCGTTCGGTTCGCTGATCGCCGCCTGCTGCGCCTCCGCGAACCACTGCCGGAACTGCGCCATTGGATCAGGGCTCACATCGGTCACGTCGAGTGAGGCCATGGCATACTCCCGGCGAAGATCGGATGGACTCATGAACATCCCTCGGAATTCGATTGGGACCTGGAACCGGCGCGGGCCCGCGGTCCTGCTGTCGGCGGCCTCACCTTATCATACAGGCCCCGGCCACCGCATGCGGGGAACCGTGTACCCGATTCCTGGCTTGATGAAACAGACGGCGGACGGCCGCGACGACGAAAGGGCGAAAGATGAGAGCTTTGCGCGCGACGCTATCCCGTGGATGGATGACGTCTACCGCTTCGCGCTCTCCCTGACGCGCGATCCGTCCGACGCTCAGGACATTGTCCAGGAGACGTACCTGCGTGCGTATCGATCATGGCACACCTTCGATCCCGGCAGCGACTGTCGGCGGTGGCTCTTCACCATCTGCCGGAACGCGTTCCTGCGTTCACGCCAGCAGAACCGCCTCGAGGTCGAGGTGGATGACGGAGACGCCGAGGCCATCGCGGCGGCCCGCGAACACCGCGCAATGATCGAAGACGGAACCGATCGCCTGCTGGCATCCGTCGACCTCGGCCCCGCGCTCGACAGCGCGCTTGCCGGTCTCGACGAGCCATTTCGATCGGCCGTGCAGCTCGTCGATGTAGAAGACCAATCGTACGAGGCCGCCGCCGAGATTCTCGGGGTACCGATTGGCACCGTGCGCTCGCGCCTGTTCAGGGCACGCCGGCAGATGCAACAGCGGCTGAGAGTTCACGCGATGGACGCAGGTCTCCGGTCTGTTTCGGGCGAGGGAGAAAATGCCTGACAACATCCGCGCGATCGATTGCCAAAACGCCGTTCGCCAGCTCTGGGACTATCTCGACGCCGAGCTGGACGACCAGCGAATGACCGAAGTGAAGCAGCACCTGGACACGTGCAGACACTGCCTCGAGCATGCCGAGTTCGGCCAACGCTTCATTCAGGCACTGAAGCGCGTCCGCGACCGCCACGTCATGCCATCGGCCGTCCGCTCCCAGGTCATAGCGGTCCTCTCCGCAGCCGGATTCTCGGCGGAGTAGGGAGCCCTCGTCCTCCTGGTTTGACATAGGGGGAGGGGGTATAATAGCTTCCTCCGGTGAGCGGCACCATCCGGGTGCCCACCAAAGGAGGCCACGTGACAAAACAGCTGAAGCTCGACGTGTCCGGAATGAGCTGCGGACACTGCGTCCACGCGGTGCGCGAGGCCCTCGGAACGGTCCCCGGCGTGACCGTCGAGGAAGTCCAGATCGGGTCCGCGACTGTCTCGTTGGACGAGGACAAGGCGACCGTCGGCACTCTGCTGGACGCCATCAGCGACGCCGGTTACGAAGCAAGCGAGGCCGCGTAATGATGCGTGACGAGAATGGCGGAATCGCCACTCTCCCTGAACCTCGTCAGGCAGCGCGGCTCAACATCCCCGTTTCCGGGATGACGTGCGCCGCGTGCCAGGCGCGGGTCCAGCGCGTCCTCGAGCGCACGCCGGGCGTCGAAGAAGCCACCGTCAACCTGATGACCAATTCGGCCACGGTCCACTTCGACCCGGATGTGGTCAATGCTTCCGCACTGGTCGACCGCATTCGCGGCACGGGTTATGGCGCCGAGCTTCCGGTCGATGAGCGCGGCGCTGTTGAAGAACAGCAGGCGCAGGACGAGGCTCGCGTCGAGGA
>DATCIJ010000070.1:0-14243 GCA_036507855.1 Gemmatimonadaceae bacterium
TCGGCGGCTCGGCACAGCAGATCATCATGAAGATCATCGCCGAGCCCGTGGATGCGGTGACGCGCTACCGCAAGACGGTGCCGCCTAACGTTGTTGCGGCCCTGGCGAAAGCGCTGGAGAAGTTGCCCGCCGATCGCTTCACGAGCGCGCAGGCCTTCGGGGAGGCGCTGGCGAACTCCTCGTTCACGCTTGGGGCGACGCCTGGCCTGGCGTTCGCCCCCCACGGGGCGAGATGGAAGCAGCGCGCCGCGGTTCCGCTCGGCGTCGCGGCGATCCTGTTGCTCGTCGCGGCAGTCTGGCCGTGGACTCGGCGTGAGGCGCCGGCGCCCGTCACGCGACTCGATCTCGCGTTGGGCGCGGCGACTCCCCTGCCCAGCAGTGACGTCGTCATCTCTCCCGACGGTTCAATGCTCGCGTTTGTTGGCATCGTGGGGACCGAGTCGCCGGTCATTTATCTTCGCCGCCTGGACGGCGATCCTGACTTTCGGAAGGTTCCCGGCACGGAAGGGGCGAACGCGTCGCCGACGTTCTCGCCCGACAATCAATCGATCGCGTTCCGCCGGGGGCAAGCCGGCGAGGGCGGGCTGCTGACGGTGGATCTGTCGGGTGGCGGCGCGACAACCATCGTCCGAACGGTTGGGATCGCGTCTTACCTGCACTGGGGCACGCAGGACCAAATCGTTTACTCGGGCGGTCCGGCAGGACTCTTTCGTGTCGCGGCCGAGGGCGGGACGCCGGAGTTCCTCTCGAAGACCGCGGGAGCAGCGCGCTATTCGTTCCTGCTCCCGGACGGCTCCGGCGTGCTGTTCAGCACCGACAACGGGGTGTCTGTCCTCGACTTCAAGACCGATTCCGCCACCGTATTGGTCGCGAATGCGGTGCATCCAACCTACGTAGAGACGGGGCACCTGCTTTACATCGCCGAAAGCGGGGGGTTGTTTGCCCGTCCGTTTGACCTGCGCACTCATCGGCTCACCGGGGCGCCGGTACGAGTGCTCGACCACGTGGCCGCGGCAACTGGGCAGCGTGGCTACGCCGTCTCGAGGAACGGAGTGCTGGTCTATCGCGAAGGTGCCAGCAACCTCGCGAGCGGGGCCACCGTTCCCAATCGCCTCGCGATCATGGATTTCGCGGGAAAGGCCGAGCCCTTACCGCTTCCCTCGTCCCGCAGCGAGGCGCCGCGGTTCTCGCCGAACGGCCGGACGATCGCCTATGAGCACTGGACCAATCGGCCCGGAAACGAATCAGACATCCACACGTTTGATCTGATCACCGGAACCGATATGCGGGTCACCTTTGCCGGCGACAACGACGACCCCATCTGGGCACCCGACGGCAAGCAGATCGTCTTCTCCAAGCTGGTCGACGGAAGCGGTGAAGATCTCTTCGTCAAACCCGCCGACAATAGTGGCACTGAGCGGTCGTTGCTTGCGCTGCCCGGGGACCAGTCCCCGGTCACCTTTCTGGAGGACGGCACGATCCTCTTCATGTCCCGCGCGACAGCGACCGTGCAGTACGACATCTACAGCTATTCGCAGAAGGGCGGCGGCAAGCCGCAGGTCTATCTCGACGCACCGTGGAACGAGATGGACGCGCAGGTCTCACCCGACAGGAAGCTCGCCGCGTTCACATCGTTCGAGGGCGGCGCCACGGACATCTGGATTCGCGATTTTCCTGTGGCACACGGGAAGTGGCAGGTTTCATCGAGCGGCGGTCAGGCGCCGAGATGGTCGCCCGATGGGCAGTATGTGTACTTCTGGAGAAGAGTGGCCTTGTCGGGTGACTCGCTCTTTCGCGTTCGCGTCGAGCGGACACCGGCGATCGTCGTGCGGGCACCCGAGTTCCTGCTGGCGGCAGCCATTTCGATTTCGCCCCGGAACTGGGACCTGCACCCGGACGGGAAACGGTTCGTCGTCGCGGTTCCGGATGTGACGCCCCCGTCCGCCGCTTCCACGGGAGGATCGGCGCCCTTGTCGCGACATCTCGTCGTGCTCAACTGGTTTGCCCAGTTGCGGGCAGTGACGGCCAAGGCACAGAAATAGGCGCGAGCATGATGGTGGTGAGCATCCGCACGTCGCCGACGCTCGAAGTCGGCGCGCCGCGTGAACTCTTCCGCGGCCCGTTCCTCGAGGACATCTATGGTGACCGGAGTTTCGACGTGATGCCTGACGGGGAACGCTTCCTCATGTTCGAGGCCAATCCGGCTGCCGCGCCGGAGCTGCGCGTGATTCGCAACCGGGCCGCCGAGTTGAAGGCGACAGTAGGGAAGCGGTAGCGAATAGCAGAGGTCCATCGATCCACGACGACTCGCGGGCTGGCTGCCTGAGACGTCTGGCCGTAGCTTCGTCACGCTGAGCCCGCCAGATCACGCCCGCCAGGATCGAGCATCCCATTGCAGCCATGAGACATATACATGCCGCCGGCGCGCTGACTCTCGTCGGACGCGGCCAGCCGTGACCGCAATTACCGACCGTCTCTCGAACGCTGTCGCCGGCCGGTATCGCCTCGAGCGCCACCTTGGCGAGGGGGGCATGGCCACGGTCTTCCTCGCCCACGACCTCAAGCACGACCGCAAGGTCGCGCTCAAGGTGCTCAAGCCGGAACTGGCGGCGATCCTCGGCGCCGAGCGGTTCCTGAACGAGATCAAGGTCACCGCGAACCTCCAGCACCCGAACATCCTCCCGCTCTACGACTCGGGCGAGGCGGACACGTTCCTGTATTACGTGATGCCGTTCGTGGAAGGGGCGTCGCTCCGCGACAAGATGCATCGTGATCGCCAGCTCGGCCTGGAGGAAACCCTCGAGATCACCAGGGCCGTGGCGGCGGCGCTGCAGTACGCGCATGAACGGAAGGTCGTGCATCGCGACATCAAGCCGGAGAACATCCTGCTGCAAGCCGGGCAGGCCCTGGTCGCCGACTTCGGGATTGCGCTGGCGGTGAGCCAGGCGGGAGGCACCCGGCTGACGCAGACCGGACTGTCGTTAGGTACTCCGGCGTACATGAGCCCCGAGCAAGCGACGGGCGACCAGGGCCTCGATGCCCGCAGCGACATCTATTCGCTCGGGTGCATGACGTACGAGATGCTGGTGGGTGAGCCGCCACACGTGGGCAACTCGGTGCAGGCGATCATCGCCAAGATCCTGTCCGAGCGGCCGGCGCCGGTGAGCCAGACCCGCGACCTGGTGCCGCCTAACGTCGACGCGGCCGTGATGAAGGCACTGGCCAAGAGTCCGGCCGACCGCTTCCGCAGTGCGGCGGAATTCAGCGCCGCGCTGGCCAATACGGCGTTCACGCTTCCGATGTCGAGCGGGCCGGTTGCCACACGCCCCGCGGCGCGGTGGAAGGAGCGCGCGGCGGTGCCGCTGGTCGCCGGAGCCGTGCTGCTCCTGGTTGCCGCGCTCTGGGGATGGCTCCGCCCGCAACCGCGCGCAACCAGCCAGGTGGGCCGCTTTCAGATCGCGCTCCCGGAGAGGGCGCCGCTGCAGAACCAGTTCGGCATCATCTTCGCGCTGACTGACGATGGATCGAAGATCGTCTACACCGGTCCCGGTGAGAACGACATCGATCTCTGGGTGCGTCCGCTGGATGCACTCACGGCCACGCCGGTGCCGGGAACCAACGGCGGCGACTCACCGTTCCTGTCACCCGACGGCGAGGTCGTGGCGTTCTATCGCAACTCGCCGAACGCCCTGTTCACCGTCACACTGCGCGGTGGGCCTCGGCAGACGCTGGTCACCGACTCGATGGTCGCCCTTGGCGGCGACTGGGGACCCGACGGCTCGATCTACTTCACGCGCACCGGGGGCATCCGCCAGCTGCGGAGCGGCGGCGGAGTCGAGGAAGTCACGCACCTGGACAGATCCGCCGGCGAAGTGGCCCATGCATGGGTTGACGTGCTTCCGAACGGAAAGGGCGCGTTGTTCACGATCGAGCGCGCGCGAGACGACCAGTACGACATCGCGGTCGTCGATTTCAAGTCCCACGCCGTGAGGGTCCTGGTTCGCGGCGTGTACGCGCGGTATGCACCGAGCGGCCACATCGTTTATGCCACCTCCGACGGTGGACTCTTCGCGATTCCGTTCGATGACGACGTGCTCGAGACACGGGGCTCGGCGATTCCCATCGTCGCCGACGTCGTGCGCGGCGATCGTGGGGTGGCGCACTTCGCGATCTCGGCCAACGGAACGCTCCTGTATGGGGCAGGAAGGGCCGCCGGCGACTTCAGCGTGGAGTGGGTGGATCGCGCCGGGCGCGCGCAGGTGATCGACACCACCCTGAAGGGTCCCTTCTACGACCTGGCGTTGTCGAAGGATGGGCGTCGTTTGGCCATTACCCAGCTCGACGGTGGCAACCCTAACATCTGGACGAAGGAGCTGGATCACGGACCGATGGGGAAGCTCACGCTGGAGGGGCGAGCGAATTTCGGTCCGGCGTGGACTTTCGATGGCGACGCCGTCACCTTCGCTTCCGAGCGTGACTCGGGAGAGGCCGCCCTCTTTGTGCGACGTGCGGATGGAAGCGCCGCGTCGCAGTCGTTGCTGCGCACTGACCGCGCAATCGGCTACGGGTTCCTGACCCGAGACAAACAGTGGATCATCTACCAGACGGAGCCAGCGCCAGGCAGCAGAGACATTTTCGCGCGGCGCGTGTCTGGCGACACGGCGACCATCCCCCTGGCGGCATCGGCGGCGGCTGAACTGTCGCCGCGGCTCTCACCCGACGGTCGCTGGCTGGCGTATGTGTCCAGCGAGTCCGGCCAGCGTGAGGTCTACGTGAGCCCATTCCCGAACACATCGGCGTCGCGGACGCAGGTTTCGCTGAGTGGCGGGGAGGAACCGCTGTGGGCGCCCGATGGCCGGGAGTTGTTCTACCAGACCCTGAATTCCGAGCTGACGACGGCACGGATCGAGGCGGCGCCGCCTGCCATTCGCGTGGTTTCGCGGACTCCGCTCTTCAGTCGCGCTCCGTACAATCGCGATTTCGCTGCCGGGACCATGTACGATGTCAGCGCGGACGGACGGCGATTCATCATGACGCGGATGCGGGGCGAGGCAGCGGAACGGCTCGTCCTCGTCCTGAACTGGTTTGCCGAGCTCACCTCGACCAGGGAATCCCGGTGAGCCGGACGGACCCCTTCGAATGACGATCACGGAGCGGCTTACCGCGGCCCTTGCCGATCGTTACCGCATCGAGCGTGAGCTCGGCCAGGGCGGCATGGCGACCGTCTACCTGGCCCAGGATCTGAAGCATGACCGCAGGGTTGCGCTCAAGGTCCTGAAGCCGGAACTGGCCGCCGTGTTAGGCGCCGAACGGTTCGTTGTGGAGATCAAGACGACGGCGAGCCTGCAGCATCCACACATCCTCCCGTTGTTCGACTCGGGGACGGCGGATGGGTTCCTGTTCTACGTCATGCCCTTCATCGAAGGGGAGACGCTGCGGGATAAGCTGAACCGGGAGACGCAGCTCGGCGTCGACGAAGCGGTGCGCATCGCGCGGGAAGTGGCCGACGCGCTCGACTACGCGCACGGCAAGGGTGTGATCCACCGCGACATCAAGCCGGAGAACATCCTGCTGGCCAACGGCCGGCCGATGGTGGCCGACTTCGGGATCGCACTGGCGGTGAGCGCAGCGGCGGGCGGCCGGATGACGGAGACGGGGCTCTCGTTAGGGACGCCGCACTACATGTCCCCCGAACAGGCGACGGCGGACAAGGAGATAACGGGCCGCAGCGACGTGTACTCGCTGGCGTCGGTGCTCTACGAGATGCTCGCCGGGCAGCCGCCGCACCTCGGTGGCTCGGCGCAGCAGATCATCATGAAGATCATCGCCGAGCCCGTGCAACCGGTGACGGCGCTGCGGAAGTCGGTGCCGCCGAACGTCGCGGCGGCGCTGGCGCAGGCACTCGAGAAGCTCCCGGCCGACCGGTTCGAGAGCGCGAAGGCGTTCGTCGAGGCGCTCGCCAATCCGGTGTTCGTGCATCGCTCCGGCGTGAGCACAACCTCAGGTGCGTACGGCACGCCGCGATCGTGGAACCGCATCACCATCGCGATGAGCGCGCTCGCTGCCGCACTCGCACTGGCGCTTGTGGCCAGCCTCGCCGCTCGGCGAGAAGAGATGCCGCCCGATTCCGCCGTGGTTCGCTTCGCGCTCACCGACGACCCGACGGTCCGCATCCAGTCCGCGTACACACGCTCGTTCGCGGTGTCGCCCGACGGTCGCAGCATCGTCTTCACGGGGTCTGACAGCCTGGGCGAACGACTCTGGATTCGCACGATCGACAATCCCCGCGTGCGGCCGATCCCGGGAACCGAGACCGGTGCCAACGCGGCCTTCTCCCCGAATGGCGAGTGGATCGTGTTCGTCGCCGGGCTGCGTGAGCTGAAGAAGGTGCGCGTCACGGGTGGTGACGTCGTCCCGGTCACGAGCTTTGATGCACGGACCGCCGCGTTGGCCTGGGGCGCGAACGACGAGATCTTCTTCGAGCAGATCGGACCACCGGCCGGGATCCAGCGCGTCGCGGCGAGCGGGGGCCGGCCGGAACTGGCGATCCCGTTCGACTCGGCAGCCGGCGAAATCACGCAGCGCCGTCCGCTCGTCCTGCGCGACGCCGGCATCGTCGTTTACGGGAGCTACGTCGCCGAGCTGGGCGAGGAAGCGACACTCGTTATGTACCGGTTGGCCGATGGTCGACGGGTGCGGCTCGGGCTCCCCGGCCTTGGACCTCTCGCGATGATCGACGATCGATTGATTTATTCGCGCGAGGACGGGACGTTGATGGCGGTGGCGCTCGATGTCGCCGGCATGCGGAACGTCGGTCGCCCGGTGCCCCTGGAGCCGCGCGTCACTGCGTTCACCACCGGATCCGCCGTCGGGCTCTCCGAGGGAGGCACCCTCGTTTATCGCCCGTCGGACGCGACCAGCATCGCTCGCATCGACCTCGTCGACACGTCAGGGCGGACCATCAGGACCCTGAAAGGAGAGTTCGCCGCACAAGGATTGTTACGGTTCTCTCCAGACGGCGGCCGACTCGCCATGGGGATGGGCGGGAGCGGCCTGCGAAGCGGCCGGCCCGACCAACGGCCGGCGTATGATCTGTGGGTCATCGATGCCGAAACCGGCGAGCCGACCCGCGTGACGTCGAATCCCGTGGCGTCGGCGCCGGCATGGACGCCGGACAACAAGCGCCTGGTCTACGTGGCGCTCGTCAACGGCAAGGCGGAGCTCTGGTCGGTCGCGATCGATGGCTCCGGTGCGTCGCGGCTCGTCGAACTGCGTGGCGATCCCGTCTCTTCAACGGCCCTCCCGGACGGCAAGTCGGTCGTCGTGTCCGAGATCACCGCGAACCGCGAGGGGATCGCGCTGCTCCGTGTCTGGATCGACGGGAGTGCGCGAGCGGAAACCTTGCTCGTCGAGCGCCGGCACGGTGGTATCAGACCGACGGTTCCGCGCGTCTCGCCGGACGGACATTTCGTCGCGTACACCGACTACTCGACGTCGGCCGTGTACGTGCGATCGCTCTCGGGATCGAGCGTACTGCAGGTGTCGGTGTATGGGGCGACCCGGAATCCGGTCGTATGGGGGCGAGACAGCCGCCACCTGTACTACAACATTCCGCTTGGGCTCATCGAGATCGAAGTCGAGACCATCCCGGCCCTCCGCGTGGTGCAGCGTCGTACCATCCGGGGCTTCCCGCTGAGCGACAACTACGACCTGTCGCCGGACGGCAAGACGTTCGCACTTGCATCGGCGATCCGTGGATCGGCGGACATCTTCGTGGCGGTCAACTGGGCGGACGAGGCGCGGCGCGCGTGGCGCGCGGCGGCGAAGGAATGACCGCGATCAGCGAGCGCCTCTTGGCAGCTCTGGCTGACCGTTACCGCATCGAGCGGGAACTCGGCGCGGGCGGCATGGCGACCGTCTTCCTCGCGCGCGACCTCAAGCACAACCGTGATGTCGCCATCAAGGTCCTCCACCCCGACCTCGCCCTCTCGCTCACCGGCGAGCGGTTTCTCCGGGAGATCGGGATCACCGCGCGTCTGAACCACCCCCACATCCTCGCGCTGCTCGATTCGGGCGAGGCCAATGGCGGCGAGCTTCTCTACTATGTGATGCCGGTCGCCACCGGTGAATCGCTGCGCGACCGCCTTGACCACGGCGGCCCACTGCCGATTGCCGAGGCGCTACGTGTGGCGATGGACGCGACGGAGGCGTTGGTGCACGCGCACGCGCACGGCGTGGTGCATCGCGACATCAAGCCGGGCAACGTGCTACTGTCCGAAGGACACGCCATCGTCGTCGATTTCGGCATCGCCAAGGCGGTCGGGCAGGCGCTCGACACGAATACACTGACGAGTGCGGGGATGTCGCTGGGCACTCCCGCGTACATGGCCCCCGAGCAGGCTGCCGGTGACGACACTGACCATCGGGCGGACATCTACGCGATCGGCGCACTGCTGTACGAGATGCTCGCGGGGGCGCCCGCCTTCTCCGGCACGCTGCACCAGATCGTGATGGACAAGGTCGCGAAGGACGCGCCGTCCGTAGCGGCGCGCTGTTCCTCCGCATCGCCGGAGCTGGTCCGACTCGTGGCGCGTTGCCTGGCGCGCGATCCCGCCGCGCGTCCCGCCTCGGCCGAGGCACTCCTCGGCGAGCTGCGCGCGATCGCCACACCAACCGCCGCGTCGCGCGGTCGCTCGCGGATAGCACTGGTGGTCGGAGCGGTAGCACTGGTCGCCGTGGCCGCCCTCGCGATGTACATCGTGCGCGACCGGCGCGCGCGATGGGTACATGAGACCGCGCTGCCGGAGATCGCGCGGCTCACCGAGGCCGACGAGCTCGACTCGGCGTTCGCGTTGGCCGCACTGGCGGCGGAGCGCGCGCCGAACGATTCAACGGTCGACGCGGCCTGGGCGGAGCTGTCGCTGACGCAGACATTCCTCAGCGGGCCGCCGGGCGCCGAAGTGACCCGCGCCTCGGTGGACGATACCACGCGGTGGATTCGCGTGGGGACGACACCGACGCTGCCGGTCCGCATCCCACGAAACGCGTGGTTCTACCGCTACACGCTCCCCGGGTACCGAACCGTTACCGTGATGGGCGCGCGTCTCGGCGGGAGTTATGTGCCAATCCCCAGTCCCGTGCCGCTTCGACGGCTGAGCGACCCCGACTCCGACATGGTGTTGTTGCACGGCGGTCGCCTGGCGGGGACGCTGTACGGACTGGCTGTGGAAGATACCTTCGACCTCGCCGACTTCCTGATGGACAAGCTCGAGGTCACGAACGGCCAGTACAAGGCGTTCGTGGACGCGGGTGGATACACGAACCGCACCTGGTGGGACTCCACGATCACGCGCGACGGGAAGGTCCTCGCGTGGGACGCCGCGATGGCGCTCTTCACCGACCGGACGGGGCGCCCGGGTCCTTCGTCGTGGGAAGGTGGGACGCCTCCCGACGGGACCGAGGATCTTCCGTTAGGCGGCGTGAGCTGGTACGAGGCCCGCGCGTACGCGCGCTTCGCCGGCAAGACGCTCCCCACAGTGATCGAGTGGAATGCGGCGGCGATTCCCGAGGCGGCGCGGTGGGTCGTGCCACACGGACGCTATGAGTCGACGAGCCCGGTCCACGGCGGCGCCGCCCGTGGGGTGAGCCCGCGCGGCGTGTACGACATGGCGGGCAACGTGCGCGAGTGGACCGCTAACGCGCGCGAGGCTGGGAGCCGGTACATCCTGGGCGGCGGCTGGACCGATCCTGCCTACCTGTTCTCCGAGATCTACGTGCAGCCGGAGTTCGACCGGTCGCCGATCAATGGCATCCGCCTGGTGCGCCGTGTGGGGGAAGGGAAGGACCTCGCGCGAGCAAGCGCGCCCATCCCGGGACTGGCGCGCGACTTCAACACCGCGCGGCCCGTTGATGATGCGACGTTCCGCGGTCTGCTCTCGCTGTACGACTATGACCGGACGCCGCTGAACGCGCAGGTGGTCGCGCGGGACACGACGCCTCCCGATTGGGTTCGGGAAGATATCGAGTTCGATGTTCCCGGCAGCGGCGGCCGGATGTGGGCGGTGCTGTTCCTGCCGAAACGAGTGCAGGCGCCGTACCAGACATTGGTGGTCTGGCCCGCGTCAGACGCCTTCATCCTGCGGGATCGCCAGAAACTGTCGATGTCATATGTGGACTACTTCGTGCGCAGTGGCCGTGCCGTGCTCTACCCGATCTACGAGCACACGTACGGGCGCGGGAGCAGCATGCAGGGGGACGCCGTCAGCGCGACGATCGAGCATCGCGATCAGATGCTGCGCTGGACCACTGAGATGCGGCGCTCGATCGACTACGCTGCGACCCGCGCGGAGATCGATACTGCACGGCTCGGCTTCATCGGCACGAGCTGGGGCGCCCGGATCGCGGGCGTGGTGCTGGCGATCGAACCACGGTTCCGCACGGCGGTGCTGAACGTCGCCGGGATCGGCGCGCCGCCTCGGCGCCCGGAGGAAGATGCGGTGAACTTCCTCCCACGCATCCGCATCCCCGTGCTCGTGCTCAGCGGCCGGTTCGACAGCGTGTTCCCGTACGAGACATCGCAGAGACCCTTCATGCGGTTGTTGGGAACGCCCGCGGCGGATAAGAAACAGATCCTCTTCGATGGTGGGCACTTTCTCCCGCGTACAATGATGGTGGCCGAGTCGCTGAAGTGGCTCGACCGGTACCTGGGTGAGGTGCGCCGGCAATGACGAATCCTCCCGCGCCTGCCCGTCTCACCACGGCGGTGGTCGGCCGCTACCGCATCGACTCGAGGTCGGATAGATGAAACTGAATCGCACCATACTCGCTGGCGTGTTCCTCGCCATGCCGGCGCTCGCTCAGTCCAACGATCCGTACCAACCCATCCGCGCCGCCGAGGACGTGATCCGGGTCGACTATCGCGAGTTCGCCACGCTGCCGGACATCGACGGCGTCGCCGCGCGCATGATGCTCCTCGTGCAGGAGCCAGGATCGCGCAACCTCTTCGTGAACGACATGCGCGGTCCGCTGTATCGCGTCAGCGCCGACGGCAGGACGGTGACGTTGTACGTGAACATCGACGATCCGCAGTGGAACATGGACGTGCAGTCGCAGGGCAGGGAGCGAGGCTTCCAGAGCTTCGCTCTCCACCCGCAGTTCAATCAGTCCGGCACTCCCGGTTTCGGGAAGTTCTACACGTGGTCCGACGTGACCGACACAACGCCCACGGCCGACTACGCTCCGACGGGTCAGGGTAATTCGCACGACACCGTGCTGCTCGAATGGGCCGCGAAGACTCCTGGTGCCGCGACGTACGATGGCTCCGCGCCGCGCGAGCTACTTCGTCTCCAGCAGCCTTTCAGCAACCATAACGGCGGCCTGATCGCCTTCAATCCGCTGGCGCGTCCCGGCCAACCCGACTTCGGTATGTTGTATGTCGGCAACGCCGATGGCGGCAGTGCCGGCGATCCCATGAACATGGCGCAGAACATGGCGTCACCGTTCGGAAAGATTCTGCGTATCGATCCGTCAGGCAGAGACAGCCGGAACGGGAAGTACGGCATTCCCGGCGACAATCCGTTCGTGGCAACGAGCGGCGTGCTGGGCGAGATCTGGGCGTCAGGCGTCCGCAACCCGCAGCGTTTCGGCTGGGATCCGGCGAACGGACGGATGTTCGTCGCCGACATCGGCCAGAATTCCGTCGAAGAGTTGAGCCCCGTGCCCAGGGGCGGTAACCTCGGCTGGAACATCTGGGAGGCCAGCTTCCGTTACGCTGGCCGCGGCGTCGACACGACCGGGCGACGAGGCGACCGCAGCATGACGTACCCGATCGCTGAGTACGATCATCGCGATCCGGTGCTGTCCAATCGCGCGGCGGTCACCGGTGTCGTCGTCTATCGCAGCGCCGCGATCCCGCAGCTCACGAACCGCATTCTCTTCGGTGACATGCCGAGCGGAGCGGTCTTCCACATCTCCGCGGACGACATGGCGGCGCAGGGCCAGGATCACATCCGCCGCGTGTTGTTCACCGACAAGGGCGAGGCAAAGACACTGCTCCAGCTCATCCGCGAGAAGAATGCGCAGCAGGGGAAGCAAGCCGCGTCGCGAGCCGACCTGCGCTTCGGCACGGGTCCTGACGACCAGGTGTTCCTGTTGAACAAGGCGGATGGTGTCGTGCGGGTGCTGGCGTCGTCGCTCGGACGTTAGGCGCCCGTGATTCAACAGGACTTCGCGGATCGCGCGGCGCTGGTGACTGGTGCGTCCAGGGGTCTGGGCCGTGCCGTCGCTGAGAGACTGCTGGCGCGCGGCGCGTCGGTTGCCGTCAACGTGCGTGACCGTGCCCGCGCCGAAGCCACCGTTCGCGAATTGGGCGGACCGAGCGTGGCCGTTCCCGGCGATCTCGAGAACGAAGGCGTAGCGGAGGCTATCGTCGCGAAAGCGCTGGCCGAGTTCGGGCGTTTGGACATTCTCATCAACAACGCGGCCCTCCCGTTCACGACGCGGTTCGAGCAGATCACGCCTGACGAGTGGCGCCGCGCGGTCGAGATCAACCTCACCGTTCCGTTCCTCCTCACGCAGGCCGCCGTGCCGGCGATGAAGTCGCAGGGCTACGGGCGCATCGTGAACATCTCCTCGACCGCGGGAAGGATGGTGAGCACGCTCGGGGGCGCCCACTATACCGCGACCAAGACGGGACTCCTCGGGCTGACCCGTGCCGCGGCAAAGGAGCTCGGCGTCTACGGCATCACGGTCAACGCGGTCTGCCCGGGCATGATCGACACCGAGTTGACCAGGGAAAGTGCCAGTACGGAGCGCCTAGAACAGATCGCGAAAGGTTATCCGATTCCGCGACTCGGCACTGCACTGGAAGTGGCTGATGTCATCTGTTTTGCCGCGTCGGAAGCCGCCGGTTACATCACGGGAGCGACCTTCGACATTAATGGAGGCGATCTCATGATGTGAGTGACTCATGAAGAAGCACCAAAGTTCTCCGGGCTCGTCCAGCCGGGCTCCCCGATGGTGGCGACCTCATGATGTGAGGAGTGGATGAAAGAGAGCACGCGGGTCCTCCTGGCGTTAGGCGCTGGCCTCCTCGGCGGTGTGCTCATCGCCATATCGGGCAATGACGGGCTGCTGCGCGCTGCCGACGCCATCGTGCCGATCGGCACGGTCTGGATCAACGCGATCCGGATGACGGTCATCCCTCTGGTGGTATCACTGCTCGTCACCGGCGTGGCGGGAGCGGCAGACCTGCGCGCCATCGGCCGGATTGGTGGACGCAGCCTGCTCACGTTCTTCCTCCTGTTGACCGGCACCGCCGTCGTGATCATGCCGGTCGGTGTGCTGGCCTTCCGGTTGCTGGGCGCCAACGCGGCGCGGCCGCCGCTTCCCGCCGGGGCGGCTGAAGCGGCCGGTCAGATCGCCGCCGAAGGAGCGGCGCCTGGATTCGGGGCCTGGCTCACGTCGCTCATCCCCACCAATCCCATCGCCGCCGCCGCGGATGGGGCGATGCTGCAGCTCATTCTGTTCACGCTCATTCTCGCATTGGCGATCGCGAAACTCGCGCCTGCGGTGCGCGACCCGGTGCTCGGCGTCTTTCGCGGGCTCGCCGAGGCCATGCTGGTGATTGTGAGATGGGTCGTGGCGCTTGCGCCGTTAGGCGTCTTCGCGCTGGTCCTGCCGCTCGCCGCGCGCGGTGGGGCGGGCGTCGCGGGCGCGGTCGGCTTCTACGTGGTGGCCTATTCGCTGGCAAGCATCCTGGTGGTACTCCTGCTCTACCCGGTGGTGATGGTGGCGGGGAAAGTGCCGATTGGGCGGTTTGCCCGTGCCGTGCTGCCGGCGCAGTCGGTGGCGTTCGCGTCGTCCTCGTCCATCGCGTCGCTTCCCGCGCTGGTGGAGGGAGCCGAACGGGTGCTGGAGCTCCCCGCGCGGGTCAGTGGATTCGTCGTGCCGCTCGCGGTCTCCACGTTCAAGATCGCGGCACCGGTATCCTGGACGCTTGGTGCGCTCTTCATTGGTTGGTTCTACGGCATTCCATTGAGCCTGGGCGCACTGGCGACGGTGGCGTTCGCATCGATCTTCCTCGCGTTCGCCGCCCCCGGAGTTCCCCGCGGAGCGTTTCTCATGCTGACACCGCTTTTCCTGGCGATCGGGCTCCCTGCCGAGGGGATCGGCATTCTGATCGCGGTGGACGCGATTCCCGATTTGTTCGCGACGGTGCTCAACGTGACCGGCGACCTGGCGGC
>DATCIJ010000071.1:0-3317 GCA_036507855.1 Gemmatimonadaceae bacterium
GGCGCCAGCGTAACGGCGTCGTCCTTTCGCGCGTAATGATCTTCTTCGCTTCGAGATCGAGCTGAACGGTCTTCAGCCACCAGCCGGCCTTGGCGCCACCTGGGAAGAGATCGGGCGGTAGGTGCGGCAATACAGCGCGCAGCATTTCAGCCTCGGTGAAACCTGGATTCTTGCGAGGCAACACCTTCAGGAGTGTTCGCCGCATCGCCCGGTAGATTGCGCCGTCGACGGTGCGGCTCTTTCCCGGGTGGTTGACGTTCTCCACAACGACACGAGCTGTACTCATCCCTGCCTCCTGAAACCAATAGACTGCCCGGAGAGATCAAAATCATCGCCCTGGCGTGTTTCTGGTAAGGTTGCTCGAGAGCCAGTATGTCGAGCCCAGCGCCATTTGGTCCCATTGCCGACCTCCTCTCCAGTAGCCTGAACATCCGCCACGTCTACGGCGAACCGGTGCAGCAGGGCGACACGACCGTGATTCCGGTGGCAAAGGTCACGTACGGTTTCGGGGCTGGTGGCGGGCGGGGGCCTGGTGGCGAGCGGACCGTGGCGCGAGACGAGGGGATGCCGGCCGAGGACAATCGCGCCGAGGCAGAGGGCGCAGGGGGTGGCGGCGGCGTGCGGATGACGCCGGTCGGCGCTCTCGAGATTGGCCCTCGGGGCACGCGCTTTATTCGGTTTCACCCGCTGGCTCCCTGGTTCGGTGCCGCGGCGCTTGGGCTGGCAGTCGGCTGGCTACTCGCTCGGCGCCGCGACTGACGGTGAGCGCCAGGCGCGCACTTATCAGGTCGCGCGCTACGCTTGACGCATAGTCGAATGCAGGATCTGACGACCGGGTCCGTCGCACGGCATCTCGTGAAAACAGCCAGCTTCATGCTGGTGACGATGCTGTTTCAGACCCTGTACTTCCTTGTGGACCTCTACTGGGTTGGCCGCCTGGGGAAAGAGGCCGTCGCGGGCGTCGGTATCGCGGGCAACCTCACCTTCATCGTGATCGCGATCACCCAGATGCTGGGCGTGGGCGTCACGACGCTCGTATCGCACGCCGTCGGTCAGAAGGATCGCGATCGCGCTCAATTCGCCTTCAATCAATCGCTCGGGCTGTCCGTTCTAGTTGGTCTGATCTTTCTCGCCGCCGGCATCGGTGTGCGCACGTCGTACGTCGACCTTCTGAGCCCGGACGCACGCACAACATCCCTCGCCGGCCAATACCTCCTCTGGTTCATCCCCGCGATGGCGCTGCAGTTCCCGATGGCATCCATGGGCGCCGCGCTGCGAGGGACGGGCAACTTCAAGCCCGGCATGGTCGTGCAGACGGCTACGGTGATTCTCAACATGGTGCTGGCGCCGATCCTGATCTTTGGCTGGGTCACCGAGCAGCCGCTTGGCGTGGCGGGCGCGGCCATGGCGTCTCTACTGGCCATTGGCGTGGGCACGGTGTGGCTTGCGATGTACTTCCGACCCCAGACTTCCTATCTGAGGTTCGTCCGGGCCGACTGGAAACCGTCCCTCGCACTCTGGAAGAAAATGCTCGCCATCGGACTGCCGGCCGGAGGAGAGTTCCTGTTGATGGGCGTGTACGCGTTCGTCGTGTACCTCATCGCGCGGCCCTTTGGCGCGGCGGCGCAGGCCGCATTCGGTATTGGCATGCGCATCATGCAGGCCTCGTTCATGCCAGTCGTGGCGCTCGCCTTTTCCGTGGCGCCGGTCGCCGGGCAGAACTTCGGTGCGCGGAGACCGGATCGGGTCCGCGCCACGTTCACGTCCGCGGTGGTGATGGCCGGCAGCTTCATGCTGTTCGTGACGATCCTGTGTCAGATCGCGGGGCAGGCGATGGTCAGTGTCTTTACCGATGACCCTGAAGTGATCGCCATGGGCGAGGAATATCTGTGGATCATCTCGTGGAACCTCGTTGCGGCGGGCATTGTGTTCGTCGCATCCAGCATGTTCCAGGCGATGGGCAACACGCTCCCTCCGCTCGTGGCGTCATTTTCCCGCATCGTCGCGGTGACGCTTCCGGCCTTCGCGTTGGTGCGGCTGCCTGAATTCGAGCTGCGATGGATCTGGTATCTGTCGGTAATCGCCGGAACGTTGCAGCTCGTTCTGATCGTGCTGCTGCTCAGGCGCGAATTTCGCCGGCGCCTGAATTTCGCGCCCGCTCCGGCACCGCTACTTCAGAATCTTCAGGACGTGGGTGCCCGTTAGGTCGGAGTACGCAAAGAAACCGCCCTCGAAGAACACCACCTGACTGCGCGCGTATCTCGGAAGATACACACGAAAGACGTCCGCACCGTCGCTTGCGCGAATGACGTAGACGACGTCGCGCGCGTCCCCGATGCTGAGCGTCGTGCTCTCGCTGATGGCGACGAGCGACCCTGACGGGTCCACGGCTGCGGAGGTGACGCTGCGGCCTTTGTTTGTCCGGTGGGTGCCCGAGCCAGCCGGGAGAGACCAGGCCAATTGATAGGGACCCTCGTCCCGATACGCATCCCACGCTACCCATCCATCCCGAGTACGGAGATACGTTGACGCCTGGGGTCGGATGGGGCCGGGCGCAAAGTTGAGCTCGCGTCTCTCGCCGTCGAAGCCGACGAGCATCGGTTGTTCGTCCCTCCAGAGAACCACTTCGCGTTCGACAGTATCCACTCCCAGCAGCGTGTACGAGGCGGCACCGAACGGCTTCAGGTCGATCTCGATGCGATCCAGGCCCGATGAAGGTTGAAGCGCGCGGACGCCGATGCGGGTGAGAAACGGAGGGTCGAGGCCTTCCACCCGCTGGACCCACGCCACCGCGTCAGCCGTGTCGGAGACGATGGGCGCTCCTTCGGCGAGGTTGGGCGGCTCGATGGGAACCAGTGTTGCGGATGGAGCGGGCAGCAGCCACCAACTCCGCTCCGAAGTGCCCGGCACGAATCGCTCGAGGGTTGCGGCGCCTCCAGGTGCTGAGAACTGGAACCCGAGGGTGAAATCCACCCGGCCTCCAGGCTGCACGGTGGGCACCGGGAGAGACGCATCGACAAGGACACACTCGGGGAGCCGCAGAAGCGCGTAGCGCGAGTCCTGGCGCTGCATCCACCACTCGCGCACGCCGGCGGCGGGCTGGGTGACCGGCGTCCCAATCGGCATGAGGGCGGCATCCGCGACGAAGCAGTGTTCCTCCCAGGTTGACAGCTCCGGCGTCGTGTCGGGCTCGATGCGAAAGTAGGACGGTATCGCGACCAGATAGGCCGCGTTCATCCCGGCGACGAGCGCCGGGACGGCCGGAACCCATGTCAGTAGTCGGAGACGAGATCCGCGGATCGACCAGGCGAGCAACA
>DATCIJ010000072.1:0-3959 GCA_036507855.1 Gemmatimonadaceae bacterium
AGGAAACCCGAAAGCGCTGGCCATCGAGCCGCCATCCTACGCACGCGTCTCCGCTCGGCTCCCACCTGCGACACCGTCTCGAAGCCGAGTTGAGTCGCGAGCTCCACACGACTGAGCCTGCCACGTGGCAGGGACTCCTTCCAGTGGAGGTCGCGACCGAAGCGGGTCAGGAAGAGCGGCGTTGGGACACCGGCGTGACCGAACCTGGTTCGCATCGACCGATCCTTCAACCCAAACCAATCGTGCGGAGCGAATCCGCGTCGTGGCCGGTAGCCGTTCCGCACGCAATACATCGCTTCGACCCTGACCGCACAGTCGGACCAGAGCGACCACAGCTCCCGGAGCGCCAATTCGGGGGCCGGCAGAGCGACGCGATTGGCGAGCACGGACCGAAAGACCTTCTCATCACCAGGCCGGTCCATCGCAAACGCATCATCGGCTCCGCTCGACGCCAGACGCCGCAGCCATGGATCGACGACTTCGCTGCGGTCCTCCGCCACGAAAATGCCGACGTGCGGAGCGATCGCCCGCAACTGCTCAATCACTGGAGTCGATGGTGCACCCTGGTGATTCCGCAATCCCAAGACGACCGCGCACGCCTGATTCAAAGCGGCGCGGTTGCTTCTGGTGAACGCCTCCACGTCATGAATGCGAAGGCGCACGCTCGGGAAGACTGCTTGTACCGCCGCGCGAACCTGCGGAGAGCAAGCGATGTCCATAAGAACATCGCCCGAGGCAACCATGCTACCCACCTCCCAACGATCATCGAAATCCTGCTCGAGACCACTCGCCGCGCTTGTCCGCGAAGAATCCGAGCGTGCCGTGCGCTTACTACCGCACTCCACGCTCCTATTCTGTACGAAATACGGCGACAGGCAAGTCGAAGTTCGCAACGAGCTCTCGCACGAGCAGCGATTGATGCGCAGTGATTACCAAAACCGGTCGACAATGCAGCGAACTGTACCACCGAGGTCACTGCGTACCCGACCTGACGATGCTGTTGAACAGCAACTTGAAGGTCCCATGTGGCTGCGCGCGCTTGAGGATCTCCGGCCCGAAGAACAGCGCGCGACCCTTGGCTATGCTGGCCTCGAAGGCGATCACGCCGTTCTCCAGATAACTCTCGCCCCAGCTCCAGCCGCTCCGCAGCGGTGACTTCGTGTCGAACCAGCCGACGCGCCTGACGCCAGCGCCGTCGGCGCCAGTGCCTAACCGGAAGATCGGGCTATCGTCGAAAAAGACATTCGTCAGATCGTCCATCCCCAGAGCGATCGGGCTCGACGTATCGAACCTCGCTGCGAGCACCGAACCGGGCGTGTAGAACTTCGACTGCGGCAATGGCTGGCCATTCTCCACCAGGTGATCCTCGACCGGCAACTTGAGGAACGTCGCCAGGTTCGGCGCCGACGAACCGATCGCCACCACTGTGCCGCCATTCTCCATGAACGTGCGGAGTTGCGGCAGCGTCGTCTCAGCACTCACGCGTCCCATATGCGGACGATACTCCGCCGGCACCTCGTCAGGCGCCGGACCAGCGCCGCCGCGCCCACCACCGCCGGCGCCGGGAATTCCGCCGCCAACGAAGATCAACACATCGTATTTCGCGTTGAGATTTCCGGCGTCCAGTTCCTGCGGGAAAACACGCAAGAACGGGAACTCGTACTGCTCCAGAATCCACCGCGCCCATCCCGCGTCCATCGATCCGCCGTACTGATCCCACAGGCCAATGCGCGCGGGGCGCAAGCGGACGGCACCAGCAGGTTGCCGGGCAGTGACGCCGGTGAAGCTCACGCCGAGTTGAGTGGCGATCGAGTCGAGCTGACGGCGCGTCGTGCCCTTCGTGCGGACGTACCAGGTCCCCGCCGGATGCGTCGTGCCGCCGACCGTGAGCGGCGAGCGCAACGCGTACACCTCCTCGCCCGCTTTCATCAGCCTGTTCATGGCGATGAAGGCGTCGTTCACCCTCCGACTGGCGACAAACCCGGCTGCGCCGTTCGCATTCGTTACGCGCCCCGCCATCGGCTTGGCGTTCCAGTCGGTCACCGGCTCGAATGGCCCAGTAAAGCCATCCAGGATCCGGTCGTAGCTGACCCCCATCTGCATCGCCAGCGTCCACCCGGCATTGTCGTAGGGTGGAGTGGGCGGACCGCCGGGAATGGGGAAGACATCCGGATGCACCTGCGGCTCGAACATGTCGATCACGTGCGGGCGGAAGGCTTGCGCCGTCATCACCACATACGACCCGGCCGGATACGTCTTGCCCTGAACAGTGAAGTCCGCCGTCGCGCGCTGCACGGCGACGTTCACCTCTCGCAACGCGTTGATGAACTTGGTCGCGGTTGGAAAGTCCGGCTGGTCAGACGGAATGATGTAGCCCCTCGGATCACGCAGCTCGGGCCGGTGCAGCTCGGCCCACGCCGCATCTTCATTAGAGACGCCGCCACCGCCTCGACCGCCGCGACCACCGGCTCCGCCAAATCGCGCCGCCACCTGCGCCACCCGCTTCGGATTCGGCGTCCACGTATCGGTGCTCCCTCGCGCGATCGAACGCTTGCCGGCCGCGTAGATGTTGTACAACAAGTCCTCACGCATCCCGGCTGCATAGTTCAGCACCGCCCGATTCAGCGAGATCGAGTAGTCCACACTCTGCCGGAAGTGCCACTCCTGCGGCGCGATGGGATACGCCAGGTCCGCCGACGGCAGTTGCCGGTTCATCACCAGCGGAATCCGCTGCGGCGTCGGGTTGCCGATCATCTCGGTCAGCAGCGCGATCACGTTGTGGAACGAGGCGGTGTTGCGGATACCTCCGTTCCACCAGCCATCGTACGGCCCGCCGGACCGCATTGTCGCACCAGGCTTCCCCTCGGCCGCCAGACGGCTGTGCATCGCCGCGCCTAACGCCTGATACCCCAGAATCACAATGGGGTCGAGGTTGTAGTTGTACGGGTCGCGCAACGGCGGCGACCAGAACACGGTGCCGGCGGGCCCGCTCTGATGATGGTTGTACAGCACCTGCGGCATCCACTGGTGGTACAGCACCCGGCTGATGTTCTCGGTCTCGGCCTGCGTCGACATGAAGAAGTCGCGGTTGTTGTCGTGGCCGATGTACTTCTGGTAGAGCTTCGGAATACCGGCGGTACTACGCTCGGCTGGATTCGACTTGCGCATGTACCAGTCAGCCAGCAGGTCGTTGCCGTCGGGATTGGCGTGAACGAACAGGATGATGACGTTGTCCAGGATCCGCATCGTCTCGGGATCGGTGCGACTGACCATCTGGTAGACCATTTCGCCGAGCTGCTGGGCGCCGAGTACTTCGCTGGCGTGAAGTCCTCCGTCTATCCATACGATAGCCTTTCCCTGCCGGGAAAGGCTTCGTGCCGAGTCGTCCGAAAGTCCCTGTGCGAGCGCAAGACTCATGGAGATCTGGCGATACCGCTCGAGATTGCGATGATTCTCCGGCGACGTAACGATCGCCATGAGGTGCGGCCGCCCCTCGGCGGTCTTCCCGATCTCCTGCACGACCATGCGGTCGGACTTGGCGTCCAGCTTGCGCCAGTACGTCGCGATCTGCTGGTAATTCGCGAGGAAGTAATCGTCCCCGAAGTTCTGGCCGAATTCCGCCCTGGGAGTCGTAATCGGCGCTTGCGCGAGCGCGGCGAACGGCAGGCCGGCGATGATGGCGATGAGGCGAACGAAGTGTCTCATGAGGAGATGGTCTACCGTGAACGTGGTTGCGGCCCTTTACTCGTGACTGCCAATCCGGCAATCTCTCGATACCGGCTATCATGCTACACAGAGCGGTCACTGCGAAATGGTGAATGCGAGGACGGCGATGGACTCGCACGCCGAGACCGCAGGACCGCGAACTGACCCATCAAGAAGGATCGGCCCATCATGAAGCGGAGAGACTTCCTCGTTTCCTCAGCGCTCGGTTCGCTGGCCATGGGCGCCGGTCGATT
>DATCIJ010000073.1:0-70742 GCA_036507855.1 Gemmatimonadaceae bacterium
GCGGAGCCGTCCAGCGGCACGAGTATCTTCGGCATGCGCGACTCTCCGGAAGCGGAACCTGGGCTGGGGACGCAGATGTGGTCGTCCGCCCATATGTCAGGCTACGGCACACGTCCAGGCGCCGTGTCGGGCATTGCCTGACTTGCTGTGGTGAACTTCGAACCGCCCCGCACGTGCGTCGCGCGTGGGAACGCGCGCGAAGGCTCAGGGGTAGCCCCGTTGTCGCATGACAATGACTCGGAGGGGACCCGATGAGCATCGCGTCGCGCGGACGGTGTCTGTCATGCGCTCTACCATGGGCGCTCCTGCTCCCCGCCCTCGCTCGTCACCTTCCGGCGCAATCACTCACGCGCGACGCTCGGCAAAGAACGCCTCGAGCGGCGCACCGCACTCGCGAGCCATCACGCCCGCGACGACTTCCGGCCGGTGATTGAGCCGCGGGTGCCGCAGCAGGTCACCAACGCTTCCTGCCATCCCCGCCTTTTCGTCCCAGGCGCCGAACGTCACCCGGTCGAGCCGGGCGAGGACGATCGCCCCTGCGCACATCGCGCACGGCTCCAGCGTCACGAACAGCTCGCAACCCTCCAGCCGCCAGGTGCCTAACGTGCGAGCGGCTTCACGGATCGCCAGCATTTCGGCGTGTGCCGTGGGGTCCTGGTCCCGGACGGTCCGGTTGGAACCGCGACCGATGATTTCACCATTCCTGACCACGACCGCGCCAACGGGGACGTCCGTGGCATCCGCGGCTTCCCTCGCCAGCCGGAGCGCCTCGAGCATGAACTGGTGACTCGTGACTCGTGACTCGTGACTCGGCACGTCGTGACTCGTGATTCGTGATTCGTGACTCGGCACAGCACCCGCAACATCGGATGCGGCGGTTTTCCAAACCGACTCAGCGCTCATCGGGATGGCAGTTTATCCCACATCCGCCATCCGCCATCCGCCATCCGCGCATCACGTCCCCGCCTTCGTGAATACGATGCCCTCGCCATCCACGTCCGCCACGATCTTGTCGCCGTCGGCGAACTTCCCCTCGAGCACCGCCATCGCCAGCGGATTCTGGATCGAGCGCTGAATCGCGCGCTTCAGCGGCCGGGCGCCGAAGGCCGGATCGAATCCCTCCTCCGCCAGAAGTTGCTTTGCCTTGTCGGATACCTCGAGCGTCAGGTTCCGGTCGGCCAGCAGCTTTCTCAGCCGCTCGAGCTGCAGTTCGACAATCGCGCCGATCTGCTCCATGCCCAACGGACGGAAGATGATGATGTCGTCCACGCGGTTCAGGAACTCGGGCTTGAACGTCTGGCGCAACGCCTGCATGACCTGGGTCTCGACCGTCGACCAATCGTCCCGCGCGTGCTCCAGGATGTACACCGAGCCGATGTTCGACGTCATGATGATCACGACGTTCCGGAAGTCCACCGTGCGACCTTGTGAGTCGGTCAGGCGCCCCTCGTCGAGGATCTGCAGCAGGATGTTGAACACATCGGGATGCGCCTTCTCGACCTCATCGAACAGCACGACCTGGTACGGACGCCGCCGCACCGCCTCGGTGAGCTGTCCGCCTTCCTCGTAACCGACATAGCCGGGCGGCGCGCCGATCAATCGCGCCACGGCATGCTTCTCCATGTACTCCGACATGTCGATGCGCACCATCGCCTGCTCGTCGTCGAACAGGAACTCCGCCAGCGCCCGCGCCGTCTCGGTCTTCCCGACCCCGGTTGGGCCGAGGAAGATGAACGAGCCGATCGGGCGGTTCGGATCCTGCAGGCCAGCCCGCGAGCGACGCACCGCGTTCGACACGGCTTCCACCGCCTCGCGCTGCCCGATCACGCGGCGGGCCAGTTCATCCTCCAGCTTGGTCAGGCGCTCCCGCTCGCTTTCCATCATTCGCGTCACGGGTATGCCGGTCCAGCGAGACACGATCTCGGCGATGTCGTCGGCCGTCACTTCCTCCTTCAGGAAGCGCGCCCCACCGCCCTGCTTGGAGGCGAGCGCCTGTTCGGCCTCCTTCAATCGCGTTTCCAGTGCGGGAATGCGTCCATACGAGATTTCTGCCGCCTTCCCCAGATCACCGGCGCGCGTCGCCTGCTCAGCCTCGATCCTGGCCGCCTCGAGGTCCGCCTTGATCTGGCCGACGGCGCCTAACGTCTCCTTCTCGCGCTGCCACTGCGCCTTCATGCCGGACGCCTTCTCCTTCGCCTCGGCCAGTTCCTTCTCCAGGACCTGCCGACGCGCGACGGCCTCGGGATCCTTCTCTTTCTGGAGCGCCTGCTTCTCGATCTCGAGCCTGACGATCCGCCGCTCGACCTCATCGATCTCCTGCGGCATGGAATCGATCTCGATGCGCAGGCGCGACGCCGCCTCATCCATGAGGTCGATGGCCTTGTCGGGCAGGAACCGGTCGCCGATGTAGCGATTCGACAGCGTGGCCGCGGCGACCACCGCGCCATCGGTGATCGTCACGCCATGGTGCGCCTCGTAGCGCTCCTTGAGGCCGCGCAGGATCGCGATCGTGTTCTCGACGGTGGGCTCGCCGATGTAGACCGGCTGGAAGCGCCGCTCCAGCGCGGGGTCCTTCTCGACGTACTTGCGATACTCGTCCAGCGTGGTCGCGCCGATCACGCGAAGCTCGCCCCGGGCGAGCATCGGCTTGAGCATGTTGCCCGCATCCATGGCGCCTTCGGCTTTCCCCGCCCCGACCAGCGTGTGCAGCTCGTCGATGAAGACGATGAACGCGCCCTGTGAGTCGGCGATTTCCTTGAGCACCGCCTTCAGCCGCTCCTCGAACTCGCCGCGGAACTTGGCGCCGGCAATGAGGGCGCCGAGGTCGAGCTGGATGAGACGCTTGTTCTTGAGTCCCTCGGGGACATCGCCGTTCACGATGCGTTGCGCGAGGCCTTCGGCGATGGCCGTCTTACCGACGCCGGGCTCGCCGATCACGACCGGGTTGTTCTTCGTGCGCCGCGACAGCACCTGCATGACCCGACGGATCTCTTCATCCCGACCGATGACCGGATCCAGCTTTCCCTTGCGCGCCGACTCGGTCAGGTCGCGCGTGAAACGCTGGAGCGCGCGATAGGCATCCTCTGGAGTCTGGTCGGTGACCTTGTGCGTTCCCCGTACCGCCTTGAGGGCCTCCATCAGGGCCGCCCGGTCGGCGCCAACCGCGCCAAGCAGCGCCTTGCTCTCGGCGCCCTTGGTGTCCGCCAGGGCCAGCAACAGGTGCTCGGTCGAGACGTAATCGTCGCCTAACGTCCGAGCTTCCTCTTCGGCGCGGTCGATGACCTGGTTGAGCTCCCGCGACAGGCTGGGCGTGGCGCCGGACTGCCTGGGATACCGCGCCATGTCGCGCTCCACGCCTTCGCGGAGCTGGCCGACGTTCACGCCCAGCTTCTGGAGGATCGGAACGACGATACTCTCCTCCTGCGAGAGCAGCGCGTGCAGGAGGTGCAGGTCGTAAACGAGCGGATTCCCGTTCTTCCGGGCGTGGCCGAGCGCGTCGTTCAGCGCTTCGGTCGACTTGACGGTAAGGCGGTCGGGATTGATCACGATGGAGACATGAGATGGGAGATGGGAGAGGTGAGATAACCTGCTCGCATCCTCGATTGACGCTGAATCGGTTGGAACTATCGCTGAGTCACGAAGATGCCCCGCTACGAATGGCAATGACAGTACCAGCTGGATCGCGCCGTAAAGACGGAATCCGAGCCGATACGGCGGGCGGGAGCGCTGCCTATGGCAGGATTCGCTCGCCTTGCTGCGCGCAGTCCTGCTCGATAGGCTGTGATGCGGGTGTCGGGTTGCGGGTAACAATCCGACTGTGCGCCGCCAACCCGCTACCCGCCACCCGCAACCCGCAGACGACGGTGAATCGGCCCATCGCGATCATTGCCCTGGCAGCCTTGATGCAGAGCAATGGCTGCCGCTCCGACCCGGTGTTCGTCGAAATGAGCGACTCGACGTTCGTCAGAACGATGGTCGCATTGCGCAAGCTGCCCATTGGCTCGGCAGATACCACGACCCGCGCGCGGCAGAGGGATTCCGTCCTGAGACTATTCGGAGTGACGGCCGCACAGGTGGAATCGACCACGCTTCGCCTGGCCAATGATCCGGCACGTGCCGCGGCCATCTGGCGAGCGATCGAGAACCCCTCCACGGGCTCGCCGCCATAGACAAGAAAAACGGCGTCCAGACTGGACGCCGTTCAGGCAATACCCTCGGACGGGCTACTTCCGGATGGTCATCTTCCGGGTGATTGGTGAGCCGTTGACTTCGAGTCGGTAAGCGTAAACGCCCGACGCGGCCTCGCGGCTGGTGCCGCCGACCTTGCCGTCCCAATACGCCGTGTACTCTCCACACGTCAGGAACACATTCTCCAGGGGCTGCCCGCCCGAAACGCCGGACGCGGCACCCTGCAGCACCGGCACCGCCACTTGCTGCGCGAGCAGGTTGTAGATCCTGAGGCTCACGCGGTATTGCCGACTGGGATCAATACAGTTCGGAAAACCGCCTACGGAAAACGCGATCCGCGTCTCCGGGTTGAACGGATTCGGATAGTTCTGCCTGAGTTCCGAACCAGTGCGGTTATCTCTGCTGGACTGCTGGCCCTGTGCGGCGGCCGAGGACGCCGGTAACGCGAAGAGAGCAAGCACAAGCAGCCCGCCTGCCCAACACTGCTTCATGTGTCTTCTCCAAGCTGACCAAAGAGGGACTCGCTGCAATCTCCTGTATCGGGTTTCCTGAACGGACTTTTGCGAACTTAGGAACGCGCTACCGAACTGTCAAGCAAGCAGTTACGTCGTCACGACGTCAACCGTACCCGACCCGTCTCACGACGTTCCGTAACCCGCTTCCGGTCACAGTATTCGAGGAACGGAATGAGGTATTTGCGTGACAGACCGAGCACCTCCCGAAGCTCCGATGGGCTGTACTCGCGACTTTCCGTCATTCCGTCCCGGAGTCGCGTGACCAGCCGATCGACCACTTCTACTGCATAAAACCTGCCCGGCTCCACTCCGACAATCAGGTTTTCCCGTTCAAGTATGCGGAGAATGGGGACTGGGTCTCGGTGATGCAGGTCCGTGAGGGTAGCCACATCCGGGGGTTCCGTGCCACCGGCGCGAATGTCGGACAGGAGTCGCGTCCGGTACTCCGCATCCCGTTCGCCGATCATCGCCCGCCAACCAGGAGTGGCCAGGACGGCGCCCCGCCGTTCGACCCGTCCGGCGGCCGCGAGGTCCGCGACGGCGCGCTCCACCAGCTCCACCGCGAACGGCAGGACATCCGGCAGCCCCGCGATCGACTGACCGTCGCCTAACGGATCCAGGCGATGCCCTTCCTTCACGAGCCCCTCGATCGCCTCGCGCGCCGCCGCAACTACCGCTGGATGATAGATCCTCGAGCCGATGCCAACCGCCACCTCCGTCCGGCCGAGCAGGTCGCGCAACGCACCAGGGGGAATCCCGGACCGTGCGGCGAGCAGCGACTGCTCCACCCCGTCGCCCGAGGCTTCCTGAAGAATCCTGCCTAACGTCTCCTCGTGTCGCTCGAGCCGGCTCCATGCGGACGGGCGCCGGCGTGGTGGCAGCGGGTCGACCACGACACCGCCCCCGATCGTAGCGGGCGGTGACGCGCGTCTCAACACGAACCGGTCACCGGCGCGCGCGGGCACCGGCTCCTGCAGCACGACGCGGGCCGCGCGCAAGTCCCCCGGTTGGAGCCCGCCTCCCCCAGCGACGATGCGGGCGCCGACGTCGGCCGTGCCCAGGTGCAGGCGCACCCACTCCCGGGGGCCGAGCCCATGCGGCGCATCACTGAGCAGTGAGACTTCGGCGCGCATCAACGTCGTCAGAGGCCAGGCCACGTCCGCGCAGAGCCAGGCGCCGCGCGAAACGCCGCCGACCTCCACGCCCGTGACCGCGACCGCCGCGCGAGTCCCGGGTTGCGCCCGCGGGACGTCGACGCCGTGCGCCTGAACGCCGCGCACGCGAACGGTCTTGCCCGAGGGCTGGACGACCAGTGCGTCTCCCGTGGCGACGCCGCCTTCCCACACCGTTCCCGTGACGACGGTGCCCGTTCCCCGCACCGAGAACGCCCGGTCGATGGGCATCCTGAACGCATCGCTGGCGTCGCGCGCGGGAATCGATGCCACCGCCGCACCTAACGCGGCACGCACCGCGTCGAGGCCGGCGCCCGTTGCCGCCGAGGTCCGCACCACGGGCGCGCCTTCCAGCGGCGTCCCCTGCACCGCCTCGGTAACGTCGGCTGTCACCAGGGCAAGCCAATCGTCATCCACCAGGTCGCACTTGGTGAGCGCGACCACTCCGGCGCGCGTGCCCAGTATCGAGAGAATCGAGAGATGCTCCCTCGTCTGCGGCATGACGCCCTCGTCGGCGGCAACCACGAGCAAGGCGACGTCGATCCCGCTGGCCCCTGCCACCATCGTGCGTACGAATGCCTCGTGCCCCGGCACGTCAACGATGCCCACCGTTCCAATGCCATCGAGCTCCAGCGGCGCGAATCCGAGTTCGATCGTGATCCCGCGACGCTTCTCCTCGGGCAACCGGTCGGTGTCCACGCCGGTGAGGGCGCGAACGAGCGACGTCTTGCCGTGATCGATGTGCCCTGCGGTCCCGATGATCATGCCGGCCGGCGAAGGCGGGCCTCCCATCCGTCGAGCGCGCGGAGCGCGCGGCCGTCTCCCATGTGGTGGTGCAGGAACTCGCGAAGCAGCCGGAGATGGGCGCGTCTCGCCAGGTCGCTCAGCGGCGGCACCTCCTCATCCTCCAGCCACGCTGACATCGCAGTTCGCGCGTCGGCGGGCAGTTCGCGACCGACCGACACGCTACGGACACACTGCCCGCACACCACGCCGCCGCCGTGGTGGCTGAAGGGTGCCGCCCGATCCGGCGGCAGCTCTGCGGAACATGAGCAGCATCGATTCATCGTCGGGCCAAAGCCCAGCGCCGCCACGTAGCGCCATGCGCCGGCCAGACCATGATCAGTCGCGGAACCTGCCGCTGACCCGGCAATCTCATCGAGCGAGCGACCAAGGACATCGAACGCGTCGTCGTGCGGGTCCGCGTGCGCGAAGCGGAGCGCCAGTTCCGCCAGCGCCGAGGCGCCGGCAAAGCGATCCAGGTCGGCGGCCAGGGCCATGCGACTTCGCGTCAGGTCGAAGCCCGAGAGGTTGGACAGCTCCCGGCCAGGCTTCAGCGTGAATTGCGCCACACCGCTGGCGAAAAGATCGAGCGAAGGACCGAAGCGGCTGCGGGGGCGACGCGCGCCGCGCGCGAGCACGGACTGCACGCCATGTTCCCGGGTCGCCAGTCGCACGATGCGCGACGACTCGAGGTAGTCCTGCACGTGCAGGACCATGGCGTCGGTCGATACGAAGGTCATCAGTTCGCGATTCTGCTCACCTGCGAAGGCTCGCGGCGCGCACACCGATCGTCAACGACCGTCCTGCCGCGGGATAGTTGACTATCTCCTCGTAACCCACACCGAGGGCGTTCTCGAGCCGGATCATCAGCGCGAACCGCGCGCCGGTCCAGTCGAGCGCCAGCGACCGCGTGAAGCCGATGTCGACTCGCGTCCAGCCCGGAAGCACGACTGGCGTGGCCGGGAACGTCGAAAAGTCACGATCATCGCGACGGCCGGTGTACGTGAGTGCCACATCCGCCGTCGCACCTCCAGGCAGCGCCATCGCCAGCGTACCCGTGGCCATCACCGGGGAGCGGCGCAAGAGCCGGCTTCCCTGGACGAACGTCGCCGACTCTCCCGTTTGCAGCCCGGCGTCGTCGACGCGCGTCCGGAGCAGCGTCGTAGTGGCGCCCGTCGTCAGGCGCGAAGAGAGCCTGGCGGTCGCCTCGAGTTCCAGCCCGCGAGCCGACGCCGCCGCGACATTGAAGTAGTTCGGGAGTTCAGGTGAAACGAAGGCGTACTGGATCATGTCCCGGAACCGTTGATCGAACCACGTCGCGCCAATGGTCAGGCGGCCACCATGCGCAACATGACGCACGCCCGCCTCCCAGCTGCTGGAGCGCTCCGGACTGAGGTCGCCGTTCCCGGTCGAGAAGGCGGTGTTGAACGACTCGAAGAAGGTCGGCGCCTTGAACGCCGTGCCGGCGCTGACACGGAAGGTCCCGCCGCGCCAGGCGCGCACCGCAAAACCAGCTCGCGCCGTGCGGAACGCACCGAACGTGTCGTTCTCGTCGTACCGGCCACCCATGGTCAGCGCGACCGGTCCGTGCTCCGAGAGCCACTGCGCGTAGACACCGCTGTTCCTCCGATCTGCAACGAAACGGCTTCGCTCAAAGCTGAAGTTGGAGCTGTCGTTGCCTCGTTGCGCTTCGCGAACGGCCTCGCCGCCAATGGTCAGCACCGATGATTGAGACAACATCACATGCACTCGCGCATCCGCAGCGCGCCGGCGCACGCTGGTGAGCGCGTCGTAGGAGTAGAACCCCATCGTATCAGCGGGCGTGTCGGGTCGATCGTCGTCCTTGCCCCGAATGTTCATTCCCGTCAGGGACAGCTCAGCGCGAAGTCGCGACGACATGGCGTGAGAGACTGTCGCCGAGCCGATGAAACGGCGGGTGTCGCGAAACGCATTCCTGTCTTCGACATTGCCCGCGCCGTCGGTCGGGAAGTGATACTCGTCGTTCATTCCGCGCAGACTCATCTCCAACCGCGTTGAGGCTGACGGCAAGGCACGCATCGCGACGCTGGCGACGTCGCGAGTGTAGCCGTTGTTGAAGGCCAGCAATCCGTCGCTTCGCTCGCGCGCACCACCGAAGATGACATTCAGGCGACTGGTGCCGGTCGAGGCACTTCCCTTCACCACACGACGTCCGTAACGGCCGGCGGCGATTTCCGCCTCGGCTGCCGAAGCCGAGCCTCGACGGGTGAAGAGCTGCACGACGCCGGTCACCGCATCGGTTCCGTACAGCACGCTCGCAGGCCCTCGAACGACTTCGACCCGGTCCACGTCATCGACCGAGAGCCATGCGAGATCGATGGCGCCTCCCGGATCATTCACCTGGACGCCGTCTATCAGAACGCGGACATAGTCGTTTTCGCCGCCGCGCAGGAAGAGCGAGGATTGCGCCCCCGGGCCTCCGCTCCGCGCGACCGATATGCCGGGCACCAGACGCAGCAGTTCGGCAACATCGCGCACGCCGCTGCGGTCGATGAGCTCACGGTCGATGATCGTACTGGCGCTGATGGCGGCGCCGGCAGGCACGTCGACGCGTGTGGCCGTGATGACAACTCGCGGCAGTGAATCCTGCTGCTGCGAATGAGCCGCGGCAGGCGCGACAGCGGTGAGCAGGATGAGCGTGCGGCTTCGAAGGCTGGACGTCATGAGGCTACGGGATGTGGGATGTCGGATGGCGGGTGATCATTCGCGGGAAGGGACCGTCCGCCGCAGGGGAACGAGCGTGGGAGCACCAATCGCCGGATCTCGCGACACGACGAGCGGCCATTCGTAGACCGCCTCGAGGACGGACGCCCGCATCACGTCGTCAGGCGCACCGTGCGCGGCCACGACGCCTCGATGCAGGAGCACGACCTGATCGGCGAAGCGCGACACCAGGTTGAGCTGATGACTGACGGCGAGCACGGTTCGACCTCGCCTGGCGAGGTCGGTCAGCAGTTCGAAAGCCGCCATCTCGTGGGCAACGTCGAGAAACGTCGTCGGCTCATCGAGCACGATCGCGTCGGATTCCTGGGCGATGGCGCGCGCCAGCCGCAGTCTCTGCCACTCGCCCCCTGAGAGCTCGTCGGTATGTCGATCGAGCAGTGAACCGACCCCCGCCTGCGCGATGGCCTCTTCGATCGCCGCAGTCCCCCGCCTGTCGCCACCATCGCCCCAGGCCGAGGCGTGCGGTGTGCGGCCCAGCGCGACGTACTCCCGGGCGCGCATTGGAAAGGCGGGTTCTTCGCGCTGCACGACGACCGCGACGCGCTGGGCAAGCTCACGCGGCGACATCGCGGTGACATCGCTGCCGTTCACGAGTATCCGGCCACGCTCCAGCGGTACCCGCCTGAGGAGCGCTCGCACGAGCGTGCTCTTGCCGCTGCCGTTGGGACCGACGACCGCCGTAACGGAACGCGGCATGGCCGTGAACGACACGCCGGCGAGCGCCGGGGTCGGGGCGCGCGGATAGCGTACCGAAACGTCATCCCACTCGATCACCGCATCCTCCGCAACAGGGAGAGGAAGAACGGCACGCCAACCACCGCGGTCACGGCGCCTAACGGCAACTCGGCCGGGGCTCGCGCGGTGCGCGCGGCGAGATCGGCGCCCACGACCAGCGTGCTCCCGGCAAGCGCTGACACGGCGAGCGCAACGCGGTGACGGGACCCCACGAGTGCGCGGGCCAGATGCGGCACCAGCAGGCCGACAAAACCCACCAACCCCGCGGCAGCTACGGTGGCGGCGGCGAGCAGTGAGGCCGTGAGGTACAGCCGACGGCTCGCGGTTTCCGGCGCGACGCCGAGGGCCGCCGCGGCGTCGTGACCCAGCGCGAGGGCATCGAGGTCACGCGCCCAGTGCAGCAGGAGCGGTCCCGTCAGCGCGAGAACCACGGCCAGGCGCAGGACATCGCGCCATTGCGCAGACCCCAATGAACCCATCATCCACCAGAGCGCACCGCGCGTTGCCTCCGCGGGGGCGGTGGCCAGTAGCACCATGATCGCCGCGTTCGCAAAGGCGCCCACGACCACGCCGGCCATGAGCAGCATCCGCGGATCGGCGCGCAACCCGCTGGCGCGGGCAATGCCCATCACCAGCAACACGGCCGACAGCGCGCCGACGAAGGCGGCGAGCGACAGGACCGTGGGCTCATTCCAGCCAATCGACACCGCCAGCACGGCGCCGACAGCCGCGCCGCCGGAGACCCCCAGCAGATACGGCTCGGCCAGCGGATTCCGCAGTGCGCCCTGGAGCACGGCGCCACTCATGCCTAACGCCGCCCCGACCAGCAGGGCCAGCGCCACCCGTGGGGCCCTGACGTCGAGCACGATGGCGCGAGCGACCGGATCCGCCCCGCCCGCGAGCACGCGCCACAGCTCACCCGGATGGAGCGCCACCGGGCCCAGGGCCAGCGCCGCGATCGATACCGCGATGAGGGTCGCGATCAGCAGGGCCAATCGACCGCTCATGGGATGACGCCCGGATGCAGCAGTCGGGCGATCGACACCGCGGCCTCGCCAAGTCGCACCCCTGGTCTTCCCACCAGCACGGTATCCATCACCAGCACGTGGCCGTCGCGCACCGCCGGCAGTCCGCGCCAGCGTGCGTTCGACCCGAGCTTTCCCGCGGTCTCGGGTCGGCCGAGGATGAAGTCGGGATCGCGGCGCAGCACTTCCTCGAACGCCACCTGTGGAGATGGCCCGGCCAGGTCGCCAAACACGTTCCGGCCACCGGCAATCTCCACGAGCTCGGACAGAAAGCTTCCGGAACCGATGGTCATGAGTGGCGTTTCCCACGACAGCATGAAGACTGTGGGGCGCGAGCGGCGTGCCGCCGCCGCGACACGCACCCGCTCCAGCGTGGCTCGCACGGAGTCGACGACCGCGCGCGCGCGCTCCGGCTCGCCAACGGCGTCACCGAGGAGTGTCGCCGCCCGCTCGAAATCGACGATGCGGTCGATGCGAAGGGAGATCACGGCGATGCCGGCGGCGCGCAGGGCACGGGCCGCGTCGCGGTTTTCACCGCTGGCGTAGAGCACGACGAGGTCAGGACGCGCTCCAATCACGGTCTCGATCGATGGCCGGATGCCGTCGCCGAGGTCGGGAACATCGAGAACCTCGGGGGGCCATCCGTCCCAGTGCGTTCGACCGACCACACGATCGCCGGCACCTGACGCGAACAGGATTTCCGTGGTGGCGGGATTGAGCGAGACGATGCGCGAGGGTCTCGCGAGCGCGGGCAACGGATCGCCGGCATCGTCCACGGAGGGCACGCGCTCGGACGGTGCCGCGCACGCGAACAGCACGATCGCGGCCATTACCGCCGCGCGACTGTGCTTTCTGGTCGACCCGAGCGACTGAAAGAAGAACACGGACTTTCACCCAGTGATGGGAGAACGCCCGTGCGCGGAGCGAACCTGACGGCCCGCATCGCCACCGGCCCTCCCCCGAGGGAACCGTCGGTGTGGCCCGTGCGGGGGTCGTCTCCTGGCTCCGGGATCGCCGGACTCGCCTTCCCGACCTTGCGGTCAGTGGCGCTCGAGTCCGGGACCTGCTCCCGTTACAGTGGCGGGGCCGCACCGGCATTGCACCGGTTTCCGTGGCCCCTGCACGTCACATGAATTGTGGGGCTGAAGCTATGTCGGCGATTCCCGTTCTTCAACCGCCTGCGAGTCGACCAGCTGGCCCATGAGCGCGGCACGACGCGCGCGATACTGCTCACCAGCCGCACCCGCCCGTTTCCCGGGTTCGGCGTAGACGTGGTCGAGCGCGGCGATCTCGCGCGCCAATGCCTCGGTCGCAGGGCGCTCCGTGACCGACGGCGTGGAGAAGCCGGGGACGTGACGGCGACCGAGGACGATGCCTAACGCGACAGCAATCGCCGCGACCGCAAGCAGGGCCAGCCGGCTGGCGCGCCCCCCGAGCCCGCCGCCGCTGCCGCCGACCGTGAACGACGTACCGGCCGCGACGGGTCCAGCGGTGAACCGCTGGAATGAACGCCCCTCCATGCTGACCGGTTCCTGCGGCGCCAGTCCCGCGCCGGAAACGGAGGCTCCGGCACCCTCCAGCAGCACCTCGAGCGTCGCCAGCCCATCCGCCACAGGAACGGCGACCGAGCTGCCGGCAGGAATGGCGTAAGTAAGGACGACTTGTCGGGCGCCCGGTGGGAACGGGACCAGGAGTTCCGCGCGGCCGGCCTGAAATCGAAATGCGTCCGGCGGGAGGTCACCGCCGCTCGACCCGGGCTCCCGGGCGCCTTCAGGCAAGGCCACGCGCCAGGTACCGCCGTCCGCGCCACCGACGAGCGTCCGGTTGGAATCATTCGCGACCTCGAACACGTCCACCACGCGCCGAAGTCCGCCGGCATCGGCGGGCGCGATCACCACGTGGCGTGCGCGCACGGTCAGTGGAAACTCCACCGACGTCGTGTCGTAGACCGCGACGTCCCCGTCAGGGCTGGTCACCGCGGGCTCACGCAGCGGCGCCGTGAAGTACGCCACTCCCGAGTGGCGCGCGGAGACGATGTACATCGATCTCGGCCCCTCCAGCCGGTAGCGGAATCGATAGGCGCCCGTCGCCGACGTTGTAACCGAATCGACCGGTCCCGACGAATCAGCCGAAATCCGATGGAGGACCACGACCTGTCCGCTCACCGGGCGGAGCGAGTCCGTGCTGCCGCGCAGCACGCGTCCGGCAACGGTTCGAATTTCGCCGGCCGTTCCGGGTGTCCCGGTGGCCGGCGGGAGCGCTCCCTGTGCTGATGCCGGTGCTGGTGACAGGAGACCAGGAAGCATGCACGCGATGAAAGTCGCGCAGCGTCCCGTTGCGCTCTGCGCTTTGCGCGTTGCGCTCAAAGATTGAACTTCCCGAAGTCTTCGGGACGCAGGTTCGAGAGATACCGCTGCAGTTGCTCGACGGTCATGTCCTCGGTGCTCTGCGCGGGTGGTGTCTCTGGCACCACGCCTTCATCCGGTTCCTCTTCACCCATCGCCACCAGCAGCGACTCGTCGGCAAAGATGGGCGCCGGGAACCTCAGGGCAATCGCGATGCTGTCGGATGGCCTCGCGTCCACGTGGACCACTTCACCGCCGCGCACGATATGCATTTCGGCGAAGTACGTGCCCTTGGCGACGCGGGTGATCTGCACGCGCCGCAGTTCGCCGCCCAGGCCGGCAATAAGGCTCTTGCAGAGATCGTGGGTGAGCGGCCGTTCCTTGCGGACGTTATTGATCTCCATGAGGATCGAGTCCGCTTCCGCGGACCCGATCCAGATTGGCAACAGCCGCTCGCCGCCCTTTTCCTGTAGGATCACGACGTGGGCATTCGACACACCGTCGATCGCCAGCCGGACCACTTGCACTTCGACCATCGCACTCACCGCCGTGAACGACTTGTGAACTATCGCACGGCGCGCCGCAGATCGCCAACCTTGTCGGTGCGTTCCCACGAGAATCGCGTCATGGCGCGCTTGCCGTGGCCGACGCGCTCGGGCGACCGACCGAAGTGTCCGTAGGACGATGTGGCGGAGAAGATGGGCTTGCGCAGGTCCAGCGACGCGATGATGCCGGCCGGCGTGAGGTCGAACACCTCGCGCACCGCGTCAGTGATGGCCGTGTCGGCCACCTGGCCCGTGCCGAACGTGTCCACCATGATCGATACCGGCTCGCGGACGCCGATCGCGTACGCCAGCTGAACCTCGCAGCGCCTGGCGAGTCCGGCTGCCACGATGTTCTTGGCGACCCAGCGCGCGGCATAGCATGCCGAGCGATCCACCTTCGTCGGATCCTTGCCGCTGAACGCGCCGCCGCCGTGGCGTCCCATGCCGCCGTACGTGTCGACGATGATCTTGCGGCCGGTGAGTCCGGCGTCGCCCTGCGGCCCGCCCGTCACGAAGCGCCCGGTGGGGTTGATGTGGTACGTAGGCTTCTTCTTCCGCCACTCGGGCGGAATCACCGGTTCGATGACCTCGGCAATCACGTCGCGCTTGACCCGGGAAGCCGCGACACGCTCATCGTGCTGCGTAGACACCACGACCGTATCCACCGCGATCGGCCGATCTCCCTCGTAGATGACGGTGACCTGCGCCTTGCCGTCCGGACGAAGCCACAGGAGTTCGCCCGAGTGACGCAGCTCCGCCAGTCGCTTCGTGAGGCGATGCGCCAGGAGAATCGGCGCCGGCATCAGGTCTTCGGTCTCGTCGGTCGCGTAGCCGAACATCATCCCCTGATCGCCCGCACCGCCGGTATCAACACCCATCGCGATGTCGCCGGATTGCTTGTCGATCGTGCTCATCACGGCGCAGGTGTGGCTGTCGAAGCCATACGTCGCGTCGGTGTAGCCGATGCGCTTGATGGTGGACCGCACCACCGACGGAAGGTCAACCCAGGTGGACGTCGTGATTTCGCCGGCGATCACGGCCAGTCCGGTCGTGACCAGGGTTTCACAGGCGACTCGCGCGGTGGGATCCTCGCTGATGATGGCGTCGAGGACCGCGTCGGAGATGGCGTCGGCGACCTTGTCAGGATGTCCTTCGGTGACGGATTCGGAGGTGAACAGATGGGTCGCGGGCACGGGAGGGGGCGAAGAGTGGGTGTGATTCGACGATCGGCGAAACGTAAGGTCTCAGGGGGCGGCGACGGCAGTAGCGACAGGAAAACGCGGCTTGACTTCGGAATCCCCTACGCCGCGCCCTCGCCAGCGAGTGCGCCATTGCCCATTGCCGCCACGAGTCGGAAGCGTAGTTCGCGCTCCGCGTCAGGCGCCGTTCGTGACGCCAGGGCCGCGCTCGCGGCTTCGATCGCCAGGGCGGTGCTGATGCCACGCACCAATCGCTTGGTGGTCGACACCGCGCGCGGGTTCACGCTCAATTCGCGCACGCCGAGGCCAATGAGGGCAAAGGCCATGAGTGGTTGCGACGCCATTTCGCCGCAGACCGCGACGTCGATGCCCTGCGCGTCCGCGACATCCACGATTCGGCGGATCAGCCGCAGGATGGCTGGATGCAGTGGGGTGAACCGCTGGGCAAGGTTCACGTTGCCTCGATCGACCGCGAGCGTGTACTGCACCAGGTCGTTGGTGCCGATGCTGAAGAACGCGACGTCTCCGGCAAAGGTGTCGGCGGCGACTGCCGCCCCCGGTGTTTCCATCATCACGCCCAGGGGAACCTGCCTGCGGAACGGTACGCCCGCCGCCGTCAGCTCCGCAGCGGCCTCATCGAGCAGTTGACGGGCCGCCCGGACTTCGTCGACCGAAACGATGAGCGGAAGCATGATGCGCACGTCGCCGTGCATCGCGGCTCTCAGGAGCGCGCGCAACTGGACCTTGAACAGCTCCGGCGAGTCGAGGCACATCCGGATGGCGCGCCAGCCAAGAAACGGATTGGGCTCGGTCGGATATCCGCCGATTGGCAGCTTGTCGCCGCCGATGTCGAAGGTGCGAACGATGACCGGTCGTCCCTCGAACGCCTCGACGACGCGCCGGTAGGCGCGGTACTGCTCCTCTTCATCGGGCATGGTCGCGCGGCCCACCACCAGGAACTCGGTGCGCATGAGCCCGACGCCGTCGGCGCCGCTGCGCGCCGCGGTTTCGGCCTCCTCGGGCAGGTCGACGTTGGCGCGAAGCGTGATGTGGACACCGTCCGTCGTGACCGCCTCCACGTCGGTGAGCAGCGCCAGCTCGGCGTCGCTCAGCGCCTGCGCGACGGCCCGCGACCGGAAGGCGTCGAGCTCGTTGGGGCTCGGGTCGATCACCAGCAGGCCGCTCGAGGCATCGAGCACGGCCGGCTCGCCGCCGCGCAGGCGGCTGGTGGCGTCGCGGAGGCCCACGACCGCCGGAATGCCTAACGATCTGGCCAGGATCGCGACGTGTGACGTTCGCGTCCCGGAATCCGTGGCGATGCCGGCGATGGCTTCGCGGTCGAGCTGTATCGTCAGGCTGGGCGTCAGGTCATGCGTGACCAGGATGGCGTTCGTTCCCTTCGGCACGTCGACCGGATCGTGATCCGGCAGCTGCATCAGCATCGACAGGACGCGAATGTGGACGTCCGTCAGGTCGCCGACCCGCTCGCGCAGCATCGGCGCCGCGCTGCGCGCGAACTTCTGGCGCCATTCGAGCATCACCACGTCGAACGCCTTCTCGGCGTCCAGGTTCTGCCTGATGTACGACTCGACTTCGTTGAGCAGTGCCTCGTCCGAGAGCATGCCGATCTGCACCTCGAAGATCCCGGCCTCGTCCGATCCGGCGTGCTGCTCAGCGCGCTCGCGCACCTGTTGCACCCGGTCGGTGGCGCCCTTTACGGCGGTGCGGAACCGGGCGATCTCCGCGTCGATCTGGTCGTCGTCGATGATCCGGTGTGGAACCTCCGGCACCTCCCAGCGCAGGAGGCGCACCGGACCAACCACGATCCCGGGTGACGCCGAGATACCGTGAAAGACCCTGTTCACGCCTCGCGCTCTCCGAACCGTGACGCGACCAGCGCGGCGATTGCCTCGACGGCCTGCTCGGCATCCTCACCGTTCGCGCGGAGCCACAACGTGGTCCCGTATTCGGCGGCCAGCATCATGACTCCCATGATGCTCTTGCCGTTGACCTCCATGTCGTCGCGCCGGATCGTGACCACACTCTTGAAGCGCGACGCGGCCTTGACGATTTCGGCCGCGGGCCTGGCGTGCAGCCCGTTTCGATTCTCGATCCGCACCCCGCGCTCGCAGGTCATCGGATCACCGAGTAGAGGACGAACGCCGTGAGCACGCCGGCGGAGACCTTCCAGCCCTCGGCGCGCCCATGCAGCCGGGTGAGCACGATCGCACCTGCCAGCGCGCCGAGCAGGGTTCCACCGAGAAGGACGTTACCGGATCCGATGATCCGGTGGACGGCGATGGGAAGCGAGAGTCCGGCCAGGACGGCGGCGACGCGGCCCAGGTGCAGCGGCGCCTTCTGCAGGATCGGATGCCCTAACGACTGCGCGACGGCGAGTCCCTTGCGCCAGCCGGCCTGAAGGCCCCACACGCGCAGCCCGAGGTGCCCGGCATTGTACAGGCCGAGGAACGTCAGCACAGTCACCAGGGGTGACGCCCCGGTGCCGAACACGGCCAGCGCCGCGAATGAGCAGAGCGGCAGAAAGGTCGCCCAGACCAATCGATCGCCCAGCGCGCCAAGCGGCCCGCACAGCGCCGTGCGAAAGCGCTCGATGCGCTCCGGCGCCTCGCCATCGAGCTCGGCACGCGCCAGCGCGCCGATCGCGACGCTGGTGAGGTATGGATGCGCGTTGAAGTACTGGCTCTCGCGGGCCAGCGCCGCGTGATACGCGTCGCCATCACGCCCTCCCGGGAGCCGGCGCAACGCGGGCTCGACGCAGAAGCCGATCCCGTTCCCGAGCATCGTCTCGTAGTTCCACGCGCCCTGAACGGCCAGCATCCGGAAGAATATGACCACCTGGGTGCCAAGCGGCAGCGTGGGCGTCGCGCCAACGGGGCCGGCGCTCATGACAGACTCACCAGGCCCAGACCCGCAGCCAGGCCGAGCATGAACTGCCAGCTGAACCCGGGCACGGCATGGAACAGCTTGTACGCCGCACCTAACGAGACAGCGCCGGAAGCGCCCACCACCATGGCGCGCGACAGCGGCGCGCCGGTACCCCAGGCTTCGAGGGCCGCCATCTGGAGCGGCTGCAGCGCCATCAGCCCGATCGCGGTCAGGACGATGCCGCGCACGAGGTCCGCGCCCAGCCCTGCCATCTGCAATCCGATCACGGTTCGCCGCGCGCCGCCAGCGACCGCGTCATGACGATTGCGGGCCCACATGGCGTTCAGCTTGCGTACCTGCACCATCGACCACCCGCCGATCCATGCGATGGCCAGCGCGCCCAGCACGGTCGTCGTCAGGCGCCCGGCGTCAAAGCCGCCGGCCTTCGTGAACAGCGCGCCGCCAATCACCGCCGCGGAACCCCATTCCGGGTACCGGCTCGCGCCGAACGGCAGTGTGTCAACCGCGAAGAGCTCGAGCGCCGCGCCCACGAGCAGCCCGGCTCCCGCATCGCCAAGGATCGCGCCGGACAGTGTCGCGCCAACGATGGGCCGCGACAGCATGGCCTGGGGAAAGCTCACGGTGTCGAGCCCGAGCACGCCGCCCAGCAGCGACAGAACGACCACGTCAACGGCGCTCACGATCCGTTACCCGCCAGCAATTCGTCGAGCGGGATCGGCCTCGCGGAAGGGACATCCTGCGCCGTGACCTCGATGCCCCTGGACTCCAGGTCATGCAACTGCACTTCCTCGTCCGGCGCGAGAAAGACATAGCGAAGGCGCTGCGTCCGTCCCGGCCGATGGTGGATGCCGCCGAGGTTCACGCGCCGGATGGCCTCGGTCGCAACGACCAGCCTCGCCATCGTATCGATGTCGCCGGTGAGGAGGATACCGCGGCGCGCGTCGTCCTGATAGCGCGACAGGTTGGTCGCCGCCGTGTCGACGGCGTCGAAGTAGACATCCATGTCGGGTGGCACGCCCATGCGATACAACTCCTGCTCCCAGTCACTTCCCGCGACTTCGTCATCCACCAGCACGATGAATCGCAGGTCGAGCGGTTGTCCCCAGCCCACGACGACCTGGCCGTGAATCAGCCGGTCGTCGATTCGGTACAACTCAAGCGCCACGCGGTCCTCCGGTGACGACCAACGAGGCCCTGCCCCTGTCGGCCGCGTGCTCCACCGCGTGCTCATCGCCGGCTTCGACGTGAAACGCGAAGTCCAGCAGCGTTGCCAGGTTCACTCCCGTGACGACGGCCATACCGGGCTGCTCGCGCTGAATGCGGCGGGCCGCCATGGTGCAGCTGCCGGCCGGCAAGTCGGTGAAGATCACCGACGCGCCCGACGTGGCGAGTCGATCGCGCATCAGCGCCTCGACGTCATGCGCCGACAGGTCGCGATTGGTGACGCCGATGAACAGGTCGGAGCGGCCCGTGATCTGCTCGATCGCGGACAGCATGCCTTCCGCGAACGTGCCGTGACCGGCCACGATCGCCTTGACGCTACTCATCGTCCTGCACGAGGTACTGGCGTGCGTCCCGCGCGTCCCGCATGCGTCCGATCAGCCGCTGATTGAACGCTTCGGCCGGATTCTCTCCGTAGTATCGAAGCAGGTGATTCATGGCGATGACTTCCGAAATCACCGTGATGTTCTTCCCGGGATTCAGGTAGACCGTGATCCTCGGCAGCTCAACGCCCAGGATGGTCGTGACCTGCGGCTCGAGTCCCGTCCTCTCGACGGGCGAGTTCTCGGCCCACTCATCGAGCTGGACGACGACTTCGATCCGCTTCTGCTGGCGAACGGCGCGAATGCCGAAGATCGAGCGCACGTCGATGAGCCCCACGCCGCGAATCTCCATGAAGTGCCGCTGCAGCTCGTGTCCTCGCCCGATCAGGAGGTCGTTGCCGCGCCGGAAGCAGATGACCAGGTCGTCAGCCACGAGGCGGTGCCCGCGCTCGACGAGGTCGAGTACGCATTCCGACTTCCCGATCCCGCTGGCGCCGGTGAACAGCAGGCCGACGCCGAAGACGTCCGCCAGTGACCCGTGCAGCGTGCTGCTCGGCGCGAACAACTCCTCCATCACCGGCTTGAGCCGCCGGTACACCTCGGCCGTCTTCAGCGGGGAGCGAAGCACCGGCACCCTCGCTGCCGCGGCGAGGTCGATCAACGGCGTGACGGCCTCGAGCCCCTTGGTGATTAAGACACAGGGAATGGGAAAGGAAAAGAACTGGGCGAGTATCCTTCCCCGATCCGCCTCACTGAGCGTGCTCAGGTACGTGATCTCGGTCTCGCCGAGGATCTGCACGCGCTGCGCAGTGAACCTCCCGACGTAGCCGGCGAGGGCGAGCCCGGGACTCGACACGTCGGGGTTCTCGATTTCGCGCTCATGACCGTCGGTGCCGCTCAATTCCTCGAGCTGGAGGGGCACCTTGAGCCGGTCGATCAGCTTGCCGACAGTCACCGCCACCGGGCGCCGCTCCTCTCGCTAGTGCCGTTCCAACCTGTTCGGTCTACGACAGGGATTCGCATGCATTCTTCGTCGTCACTTGAGGACATTTGGCGCAACAAGTTGGAACGGTACTAGGCGCGAACCGGGCGGCGCGCCCGGCGAATGGTCAACCGTCCAACACGGCGCAGCTGGGCCTCGAGGTGCGCGAGCGCCGCGGCCAGGGCAGGTCCATAGTACCGCCCGGTCCCCTCGGCCACGAGACGGCGGCCCCGCCCGACCAGCTCGAGCTCGACCCGCCGCATTCGTCCATCCTCCTCGAACCGGATGACGCCCGACACGGGTCGCGTTAGGCGCTGGCCGAGCTTGTCCAGTGCGCGGCTGGCGTTCTGGCGGACCCGTTCAGGGACCGTGGCATGATGCGACTGAAAGACGATTTCCACCGGTACTACCCTCCACCCTCGTTCACTTCGTCCAGGTGACGCGCCGTTTCCGACGCCGCCCGCTCCCATGTGAATGTCGTTGCGAAAGATCTCGCCTGCGTGCCGAGTTGCTCAACCAGCGAGCGATCGGCGGCCACGGTCGCCATCGCCGCTGCCAACGCGCCGGTGTCGCCATGACGCACCAGGAAGCCGGTTTCGCCGTGGCGCACGGATTCCCGAATCCCCGGTGAGTCGGATGCGATGACCGCGGTCCCGCACGCGGCGGCCTCCAGGTTGGTGATGCCCCAGCCCTCCTTAGGTGACGTGAAGACCAGGGCCCAGGCGCGGCGCAGGAGCCGGAGCTTTTCAGCCTCGCTGATTCGCCCAAGAAACGTCACGCGATCACCTAGGTCAAGCGAGTTCGCGAGGCGCTCCAGCGCGGGCCGATAGTCGCCCGCTCCCGCCACTTCGAGCCGGGCGCCGGGGATGGCCGCCTTCGCAAAACCCTCCAGAACGAGGTCCACCGCCTTGTATCGCTTCAACCGACCCAGGTAGGCGAACACGGGCGCTTCCGCCCGCGCCGTCGCGTCCGGCGTGTAGTGCTGTGAGTCGATGCCGCAGTAGATCACCCTGATCCGCTCGCGCTTGATCCCGCGGGCGACAAGGTCGTCCGCCGTACTCTCGCTGATGGCCTCGAACGGTACCCGGCCGTAGACCCACGGGATCGACCGCTCCGCGAGCCAGACGGCGGCCGCGACCGGCGCGGGAAGCTCCTGGAATGCCGTCGAGCCGAACAGGTGCGGCACCACGGCTACGACCGGAACCGTACCCCAGTGCGGCGTGTGGAGGGGCATCTTGTTGATGTCCTCGACAAGCACGTCAAACGGCCGGCCGGCGAAATGCGCCCGGTACCCGCGGCGTGCCAGCAGGCGGAACGAGTTGCGGGTGCCGACCCGGACGACCTCGATGCCGTCGAGCGTCGCTCGTGGCGCACACCCGCGCCATCCCCCGCAGAGGAGGCTGACGTCGTGTCCCTGCGCCGCCAGGCGACCGAAGATCTCGTGCAGATGGATCTCGGCCCCGCCGGCCTGAGGGTTCTCGCGGTCCTGCCAGTTCACCAGGAGGATCCGCAATCAGATCCTCCCGAGCCGCCGCGCCAGGGCGTCCAGCACGCCGTTGACGAAGCGCGCGCTCGCATCCGTCCCGAACCGCTCGGCCAGGTGAATCGCCTCCTTGATCACCGTGACCGGCGGCGTTGCTCCGATGCGGAGTTCAGCCGCGGCCAGACGAAGTACCGAGCGATCGATGGCGCTGAGACGCTCCAGGCGCCAGTTGGTAGTCACCGACGCGAGGTCCTTGTCGATCTCGACCACGTCGACCGCAGCCCTGGAGAGCAGGGGTGCGGCGATGCTGCGCTCGTCGGGACCGACCTCCAGATCCGCGAAGAGTCGCTCGCCTACCGCTACAAGTCCGCCGTCCGGCACGAGGTCCCACGCGTACAGCGCCTGCAGGGCGCGGGCGCGCGCACGCCGGCGGACCCGGATCTCATGTGCTGTCAGCGGCATCGAGTCGATCGAGCAGGTCCGCCATCTCGAGCGCCGCCAGGGCCGCGTCCCAGCCCTTGTTCCCATGGTCGCCGCCGGCGCGGGCCACCGCTTGTTCCTTGGTATCGCATGTCAGGACTCCCAGCGACACCGGAGTCTCGAACTCCGCCGAAGCCTGTTGCAGGGACCGGGTGCACTCCCCGGCGACGTAGTCGAAGTGCGGCGTCTCACCGCGGATGACCGCGCCGAGGGCCACGACGGCATCGTACCGATCCATTGACAGGAGCCGCCTGACGGCGACTCCCAGCTCCCAGGCGCCTGGCACCCAGATCACGTCGATGTCATCCAGCGCGGCGCCGTGACGGGTGAGCGCGTCCAGTGCGCCATCCACCAGCTTCTGTGTCACGTCCTCGTTGAACCGGCTCACGGCAACCGCCACCTTCCGCCCGGCCCCGTGCGGGGTCCCGCCGAATTCGGCCATTCAGGTCGAGAGCAGGTGCCCGAGCTTGTCGCGCTTGGCGTCAAGGTACCCCGCGTTCTCTTCCGTGGTCGGCGCGGTCAGGTGCACCCGGCCCACGATCTCGAGTCCGTAGCCGCCGAGGCCAACGAGCTTCTTCGGGTTGTTGGTGAGGACCCGGATCCGCCTAACGCCGAGGTCGAGGAGGATCTGCGCGCCGATGCCGTAGTTCCTGAGGTCGGGGGCGAAACCGAGCTTCTCGTTCGCCTCGACGGTGTCGTGCCCCGCGTCCTGCAGCGCGTAGGCCTTGATCTTGTTCAGCAGGCCAATGCCTCGCCCTTCCTGGTCGAGATAGACGATGACGCCCCGTCCCTCGGCGGCGATGGCCTCCATGGCCTTGTGCAACTGCCAGCCGCAGTCGCAGCGCCGTGAGTGGAACACATCACCCGTCAGGCACTTGGAGTGCATGCGCACGAGGACGCTGTCGCCGGCCGCGAGGTCGCCGTACGCAATGGCCACGTGCTCGTGGTCGTCGACATCGTTGCGATACGCGTAGACGCGCCAATCGGCGGAACCGAAGTCCGTGGGCAGTCGCGCCTCCGCCACGCGATGCACCAGCCGCTCCGTCGACAGGCGATGCGCGACCAGGTCGGCGACCGTGATGAACGTGAGCCGGTGCGTTGCGGCATAGGCGTCGAGCGCGTCGCGGCGCATGGGACGCCCGTCTTCGTCGAGAATCTCGCAGATCACACCGGCGGGTGTGAGGCCGGCGAGGCGGCACAGGTCGACGGCCGCTTCGGTGTGGCCAACCCGTTGCAGAACACCCCCACCCCGCGCCCGCAGCGGATGCACGTGACCAGGGGTCCGGATGTCCGCCGGCCCGTTGGAAGGATCGGCGGCGACTCGAAGGGTCGTGGCCCGGTCCGACGCGCTGATGCCCGTCGTCACACCGTACTTCGGTGCGGCGTCGATGCTCACCGTGAACGCCGTGCGCATGGCGTCGGTGTTCTCGCGTGCCTGGAGCGAGAGACCCAGGCTGCCCACTCGCGCCGGTTCGAGGGCCAGGCAGATCATGCCCTTGGCGCGGAGCATGACGTTGACCATGTCCGTCGTCACCAGCTCGGCAGCGCAGATGAGGTCACCCTCGTTCTCGCGGGACTCGTCGTCGGCCACGACGACGAACTTCCCCTCGCGGATGTCGCTGATTGCCTGGTCTACGGTGCCAAAAGCCATGCCTGAATCCTAGTTGAGGCCGACCCCTGGCAGCCAGCAGGTGAGGGCCTGTTGGAACGCCGTCAGGGGCCTTGATACGGCGTGAGCAGGGCCTGCACGTATTTCCCGATGACGTCGGCCTCCAGGTGCACGCGGTCTCCCGGCTGAAGCCGACCTAACGTCGTGTGGTGTTCCGTCCACTCGATGAGCGAAACCTGCACCGTCCCTGGAGAGGGCAAGTGGTTCACGGTCAGGCTGACGCCGTCGACCGTCAGGGATCCGTGAGGGACCAGCAGTCGCTCCACTTCGAGGGGTACGGCGATGTCCACCAGCAAGGCGCTGTCGCGGCGTTTCACCTCCCCTACGGTCCCCACCGCGTCGACGTGGCCTTGCACGAGGTGCCCCCCAAGGCGATCGCCAAGTTTCAGTGCCCTTTCGAGATTCACCGCGGTGCCCACCGCCCACGAGCCGATGGTAGTGCGATCCAGGGTCGTCGTGACGGCGGCGACGACGAACCAGCCAGCATCGGCCTCGCGCACGGTGAGGCAAGCGCCATTGAGCGCGATGCTCTCGCCCGCCTTCAGGTCGTTCCATGGACAACGCACGCGGAATTCGCGACCGGCATCCACGTCGGTCACGCGGTCTATCTTCCCGATGGCTTCCACCAGTCCAGTGAACATCAGTGGCCGCTCGGCGCCAGCACCAGCATGTGATCGTCCCCGATCCACTCGGAATAGAGAGGACGCCAGCGGCGCACATCGGCGGTCCCGCGGCCAGACAGCCGACCGAAGGCGGACAGCGCTCCCTCGCCAAGCAGGACTGGAGCCTGAAACAGGACGACGCGATCGACCAGGTCCGCCTCCAGCAATGAAGCAGCCAGCGACGCTCCACCCTCCACGAGCAGCGAGTGCACGCCCCGGGCGCGAAGTATGCGCAGCGCCTCGAGCAACGATGCGGCGGTGATCACCTCGACGCCGAGGCCGCGCAGGTCGTGGTCATAGCTGGGATCCGGCATGTTGGCAAAGACAACCACCGGTCCCTCGTGCGTCCGCTGCGCCAGCTTTGAGGTGAGGGGCAATCGACCGGTGCGCGAAAAGATGACGCGAGTCGGCGCGACGCGCGGAGGATCCGCGTCACGCACAGTGAGCAAGGGATCATCGGTGAGCACCGTACCCATTCCAACCCCCATCGCATCCGAACCCGCGCGCAGGTAGTGGACCCGCCGGCGCGCCTCCGGCCCGGTGATCCAACCCGGGCGGCGCGACGCATCGGCGATGGCTCCGTCCATGGATACCGCCAGTTTCAGGGTCACCCAGGGACGGTCGGACCCGAAGGAATGCAGAAAAGGCGCGTTCAGCTCCGCCGCGGCTTCACTCAGCAGACCGACATCGACGCGAATGCCGGCGGCCCTGAGGCGCTCCACGCCGCCACCCGCTTCAGGATTGGGATCGCGAACCGCAACGACAACCCGTGAAAGCCCGGCGCCGACAATGGCGTCGACGCAGGGTGGCGTCTTTCCGTGGTGCGTGCACGGTTCCAGCGTCAGGTACAGGGAGGCGCTGCGGGCCCGGCCTCCGGCCGCGGCCAATGCCTCGATTTCGGCGTGCGCGCCCCCGAAGCGCCGATGTGCTCCCTCGCCGACCATGGCGTCGTTGTTCACCACGACGGCGCCAACGAGGGGGTTCGGAGCCACCTGTCCCCACCCCAACCGGGCCAGCGCCAGCGCGCGATCCATCCATTTCTCGTCCTGCGCCGAGAAGCCGGCCGTCGCGGCCGGCGCCGGATGGGCGCCGAGGACGGTGCGGCCCGGCATTGCCTAACGCCCGTCCAGTCGAACGGCGCCCGATCCGGACACGACCTCACCAGCGTGCCACGCCTTCACGCCATGCCCAGTCGCGGAGGCGATCAGAGCCTCCGCGTCGGCCGGCGCGACCAGCGCCATCATGCCGACGCCCATGTTGAAGGCGCGGAACAACTCGTCCCGCGGCACGCCACCGGCCGCTCCCAGGCGCTCGAACACGTCAGGCACTCTCCAGCTGGCCGTCTGGACCACGGCGTCGAGCGACGGCGGCAGGGCGCGGTTGAGGTTGCCGGGGATGCCGCCGCCGGTGATGTGAGCCAGGGCGTGAACCCGCGTCAGGTGCGGCCGCAGGATAGCCAGGTACGATCGATGAACGCGCAACAGAACGTCGGCCACCGACTGCCCGCCTTCACCGGGAAACTCGTCGTCAACGCCGAGTCCCATGCGGTCCCGCACGATACGCCGCGCCAGCGAGAAGCCGTTTGTGTGCAAGCCGGTCGACTCGAACGCGATGACCGCGTCACCGGCGCGCACGCGCTCAGGCCCCAGCGCGGCCGATTCCTCGACCGAGCCGACGATGAATCCAGCCAGGTCGTAGTCCGGAGGGGTGTAGAGGCCGGGCAGCTCGGCCGTCTCTCCACCGATCAGTGCGCAGCCGTTCTCGCGGCACCCGGCCGCCACTCCGGTAACGACGGATTCGGCGACGGCCGGATCCAGCGCCCCGAACCCCACGTAATCGAGGACGAAGAGGGGCTCGGCGCCCAGCGCGAGGATATCATTGACACAATGGTTCACGAGGCAGTGGCCGATCGTGTCATGCCGTCCCGCTTCGATTGCCACTTTGATCTTGGTCCCGACGCTATCGGCACTGGCGACCAGTAGCGGGCGATCGCCCACCGGCGCCCGGAACAGTCCCCCGAACGACCCGAATGCACCGATTGCGCCTGCCGTGCGCGTCGACTCGACCAGCCGGCGATATCGTTCCTTGGCATCGTTGGCCACCTCGATGTCGACGCCCGCGGATTTGTAGTCCATCGATCCCGTCACTCGCGAGTCTGTCACTCGTCCAACTCCTCCTCGAACGCCACCAGCTTCCGGAACTCCTCGAGCCGGCGGGCGATGTCCACCCGGTGGATCTCGAGCAGCCGGTCGATCGAGAACCGCTCCACGGCGAAGGAGCCTAACGTCGAGCCGTAGACCACGGCCCGGCGCATTGCCTGCTCGTCCGACCGCCCGGTCCGCGCGAGGTAACCCATGAAGCCGCCGGCGAAGGAATCGCCAGCGCCCGTGGGATCGAAGACCTCTTCCAGCGGATACGCTGGCGCGAAGAACACCGAGTTCCCGGAAAACATGTACGCACCGTGCTCGCCCTTCTTGATGACCACGTGCTTCGGTCCGCGCGCCAGGATCCATCGGGCCGCGCGGACCAGGTTGTACTCTTCGGTGAGCTGCCTGGCTTCGCCATCGTTGACCAGCAGGATGTCCACGCGACCGAGCAGGCGCATCAGCTCGTTCCGCCGGCTCTCGATCCAGAAATTCATGGTGTCGCAGGCCACCAGCCGCGGCTTCTCGACCTGGTCGAGCACATCGAGCTGGAGTCGCGGATCGATGTTCCCCAGGAAGACGTACGGAGATTTCCGGAACTGCTCGGGAATCTGCGGGCGGAACTGGGAGAATACGCCCAGTCGCGTCTCCAGCGTCTCCGCGGCATTGAGGTCGTGGCGATAGCGACCCCGCCAGCGGAACGACTCACCGTCCGCGTGCATCAGCCCCGCCAGATCCACGCCCTTGGCGCGCAGCGGCTCCAGCTTCTCCATCGGGTAGTCGTTCCCGACCACGCCGACGAGGTTCACCTTGGTCAGGTGCGACGCCGAGGCGGAGAAGAACGTTCCCGAACCCCCGATGGCGTCCTCGATCTTGCCGAAGGGCGTCTCGACGGAATCGAGGGCGACGGATCCAACGACGAGGACAGCGGTCATGAGACGTGAGATGGGAGAGGTGAGACGTGAGAACACCTGCACGTCGATGGACTCGGGAATCTCATGGCAGATCGCGGTTGCAGTTCATCTCGATTCTCCCATCTGCCATCTCATCTCTCGCTTCACATGCGCTCCGGCGCCGAGATGCCGAGAATCGTCAGGCCATTGCGTAGCACGATCTGCGCAGCGCGCGCCAGAGCCAGCCTTGCCTCCCGAACGCCGTCAGGCGCCTCGAGTACCCTCACGCGATGATACCAGTTGTGAGCCAGCCGCGCGGTATCGAGCAGATACGCCGCCAGTCGCTGAGGCTCGCGGGCTTCGCTCGCTGACGCCACCAGTCTCGGGAAGTCCAGCAGCGCGGCCGAAAGGTTGCGTTCCGAATCTTCGCTGAGCGTGGAATAGTCCACGGCGTCACCGCGGATTGAAGCCGCGTCGATCGCGCCGACGCGGAAGATGCCGCTCATGCGCGCATGCGCCATCTGGATGTAATAGACCGGGTTCTCCTCGGACTGCGACCGCGCCAGGTCCACGTCGAAGGTCAGCGGCGTGTCCGCCTTGCGCATCAGGAGGAAGTAGCGCACGGCGTCACGGCCGACTTCGTCGACGAGGTCGCGCACGGTCACATAGCTCCCGGCGCGCTTGGAAATCTTCACTTCCTCGCCACCGCGCATCACCGTGACCATCTGGTGGAGCTGGTATTCCGGATATCCCTCCGGAATGCCGGCATCGAGCGCCTGAAGGCCGGCCCTGACGCGCACCACCGTGCTGTGGTGATCGGCTCCCTGCACGTTGATCGCGTGACGGAAACCGCGACGCCACTTGGTGACATGGTACGCCACGTCAGGCACGAAATAGGTGTACGACCCGTCGGACTTCCGCATCACCCGATCCTTGTCGTCACCGAAGTCGGTCGTTCGCAGCCAGGTCGCCCCGCCTTCCTCGAACGTGTGGCCCGCGTCACCGAGCATCCTGACGGTCTCGTCGACGTTGCCGTCAGTGTACAGCGATGACTCCAGGAAGTAGACGTCGAAGTGGACGCCGAGCGCCTTGAGGTCGCGATCCTGTTCTTCGCGGAGCGCCTGCACCGCGAACGTGCGGACCTGTTCGAGCTGTTCGCCCTGGGCGTCGTCGGGATGCGCCTTGGCATACGCGGCGGCGATCTCGCGGATGTACTCCCCGTGATATCCGCCCTCCGGGATTTCCAGTCGGCCCGTCGCCTGCTCGATCAGCCGGGCGCGCACGGACAGGGCGAGGTTCTGGATCTGGCCGCCGCCGTCGTTGTAGTAGAACTCTCTCGTCACGGCCCAGCCGGTCCACTCGAGCAATGACGCAATCGCGTCCCCAAGCGCCGCCTGCCTGCCGTGGCCAACGTGGAGAGGACCCGTCGGATTCGCGGACACGAACTCCACGTTGAACGTGGCGCCCTTTCCCTCGTCGTGACGGCCATATGCCGCGCCAGCGACGATCAGGTCCGCAAGGCCCCCGGCCGCGGCGCCAGTTTCGAGCTTGAAGTTGATGAACCCTGCGCCGGCCACCGTCGCTTCGCGCACGCCGGCGCGCTGCACGTCCATGCTCCCGATCAAGTCCACCGCGATGTCGTGTGGCTTGCGCCGCAACGAGCGCGCGAGGGTCATCGCGAGATTCGTCGTCCAATCGCCAAACGAAGGATCTCGCGGACGCTCGACCACCGGATCAATCGGTTCGGGAGCGCCGAGTGTGCGTGCCGCGTGAATCAGGGCGTCGCGAATGATCGCGTCAGGCGTCACTCGACCCTGATCCCTTCGATGGTTTCTTCTCGCCCGCCGGCTTGGCGCTGGATTCTCCACTCGACCCGCCGGCCTCGCCGCTGCTGCTGTCGGTCGCCTTTCGCTGGTGCTTCTTCCCGTCCTTGCCGTAGTCGGTGATGTAGAAGCCTGAGCCCTTGAAGAGCAGGGCTGAACCGCCGGACATCTTGCGCTCGGCCAGCGCCCCGCATTCCGGGCACTTCATCTGGCTTTCAGCCGAGCTGATGGTCCGGAAGAAATGCTCGAACGTGTGACCCTTCGGGCAGCGATACTCGTACGTGGGCATGGTGACGAATAGGGCGGGACAACCACTGGACTTGAAAGTGCACGTTCCAAGTCATTACAAGTTAACGACTTGCTTCAGCATATCGGAAGCGGTTTAGAAAGAGGCTGGAGTTGATTCTCAGACGGTCAGGCAGGCTCGAAAGCTCCCCATTCCTGACCGAGGGCCTCAGCGACTTCACCAACCGTCGCGCGCGCGCGCGCAGCGTCGATTATGGCCGGCATGAGCGAGAGCCTGACGACCGTTTCCGCGTCATCTCGATACGTGCGCGCCCTGTTCCGAACGTCGGCCAGAGCGCTGGACAGCGTCGCGCCATCGCGCGCCGTTCGACGTTCGGAGAGCCGCGCGATCTGGTCGGATTCGAGACGGCCATAGTCGGGGCGCGGGACAACCGGCGCCTCTTCAGCATCGGTGAACCGGTTCACGCCGACGATCGTCGTCTCTCCCGACTCCACACGCATCTGGTGGGCGTAGGCGCTCCTGGCGATCTCCTCGTGCAGGAACCCGTTCTCGATGGCGCGGGCCGCGCCTCCCAGCTCATCGATCCGCGCCATCAACGCCAGCGCGCCACGCTCCAGTTCATCCGTGAGCGCTTCGACGAAGTAGCTCCCTGCCAGCGGATCGACGGTGTTCGCGATACCCGACTCGTACGCCACCAGTTGTTGCGTCCGCAGCGCCAGGGTCGCGGCCTCGCGCGTGGGGAGCGAGAGCGCTTCGTCGTACCCGTTGGTATGGAGAGACTGCGTGCCGCCCAGGATGGCGGCCAGTGCCTGAATCGTGACGCGTACGACGTTGTTGAGTGGCGACTGCGCCGTCAGCGTCACCCCGCCGGTCTGTGTATGAAACCGAAGCCGGCAGCTCGCGTCGGCGGCCCCGAAGCGATCCCGCATGAGGCGTGCGTAGATCCGTCGCGCCGCGCGAAACTTCGCCGCCTCCTCGAAGAGATCGGTATGCGCGGCGAAGAAGAACGACAGCCGCGGCGCGAAGTCATCCACGCGAAGGCCACCGTCGATCGCGCCACGCACGTATTCGATCGTGTTGGCGAGCGTGAACGCGAGCTCCTGCACCGCGGTGGCGCCCGCTTCCCGGATATGGTAGCCGGAAATGGAGATCGGATTCCACTGAGGCACTTCTTCGGCGCAGAACCGGAACGTGTCCGTGATGAGTCGAAGGCTGGGCCCTGGCGGGTAGATGTAGGTGCCACGGGCCAGGTACTCCTTGAGGATGTCGTTCTGGATCGTGCCGGACAGTTTCGCGCGCGGAAAGCCGCGTTCCTCGGCGACCACGATGTACATCGCCAGCAGCGTTGCCGCGGTGGCGTTGATGGTCATGGACGTGGACACGGAGTCGAGGGGTATCCCGTCAAGGAGCGTGTGCATGTCGTCGACCGTGTCGATCGCGACGCCAACACGCCCGACCTCTCCCGCGGCGCGCGGGGAGTCCGAGTCGATCCCCATTTGCGTGGGGAGGTCGAAGGCGACGGACAAACCGGTCTGTCCGGCATCGAGCAGCTGGCGAAAGCGCGTGTTCGTTTCGGACGCTGTGCCAAAACCGGCGTACTGCCGCATGGTCCACAGGCGCCCGCGATACATGCTGGCCTGGACGCCACGGGTGAACGGGAAGGTCCCGGGATCGCCTAACGCTTCGTCGTAGCTTCCCTGCCAGTCGTCCGGCCGGTACACGGGGGCCACGGGGATCCCCGATGGAGTACGCTTTTCGCCCGAACTCATGCCGTCAAACCTAGCCCAGCACCCGCCGAGTCACGAAGCACGATTCACGAATCACGATTCACGAAGCACTTCTCGCGCCGTCTGGACGTCGTCCTTGCTCCCGATGTACAGCGGCGTCCGCTGGTGAAGCTCGTCAGGCATGATGTTGAGGATATCAGTCCTGCCGTCCGTGGCCGCGCCTCCCGCGGCCTCAACCACGAACGCCAGCGGGTTCGCCTCGTACAGCAGCCGGAGCTTGCCGTGCGGACTCTGTGTGTTGGCCGGATACGCGAACAGCCCGCCGCCGAGGAGGTTCCGGTGAAAATCCGCGACGAGTGAGCCGACGTACCGCGAGTTCATCGGCTTCTGCACGCCGTCGAGTCCGCGATAGCGCCGCATGAGCGCCTTCACACGGTCATCCCAGTTCTGTTCGTACCCGCTGTTCACCGAGAGATACCGTCCGCGCGCCGGGATCTGGATGTACGGGTGCGAGAGCAGGAACTCGCCGATCGACGGATCGAGCGTGAAGCCATGGACGCCCTGCCCCGTCGTATACACCATCATCGTGCTCGACCCGTAGATGACGTAGCCGGCGGCGACCTGTCGGCGGCCCGGCTGCAGCATGTCCTCGAGGTTCCCGTGGTTCCCGCGTGTGATCTTCTTGAGCACCGAGAAGATCGTGCCGACCGGGACGTTCACGTCGATGTTCGACGATCCGTCGAGCGGGTCGAACAGCAGGACGTACTTCCCGCACTTGAATTCGTCGGGAATGGGGATGATGTCCGGCTCTTCCTCCGACGCCATCGCCGCCAGCCGTCCCGTGTGGTCCATTGCCTTCACGATGATCTCGTTGGCAAAGACATCGAGCTTCTGCTGGATTTCGCCCTGCACGTTCGTGGAGTCGAGGGCGCCAAGGATGTCGACCAGCCCCGCCCGACGGACCTTGCTCGAAATCATCTTCGCTGCCAGGCAGACGTCGTACAGGATGCCCGACAGCTCGCCCGTCGCCTCGGGGTACAACTTCTCCTGCTCGATGATGTAGCGCTCGATCGTGACGACTGAGGTCGCGGTGTGCTTGACCACTGGCGGCCCTGGCTGGGGTATCGGGTTCGGCGACTGAAACTGACCCGTAATGCAAAACCCGTGCAAGGGCAGAATCAGCCGGGTCCCGGCCGCAGAACCGCTGGCCGCGAACGCCGCAACGTCCATCGAGAGTCTTCGGTTGAGACTTGCAGATTGTCGGTGCCGTCAATGCCGACAACGATTGATCCGCCGTCGTCCGTCCGCAGCGCCTGCGCCCCACGCGACCGCAACGCGCCGAGCACCTCGGGACTTGGATGTCCATATCTGTTGCCCGCGCCAACGCTCACCAGGGCGAGCCGGGGTTCAACGGCCTCCAGCAACGGAGGCGTCGTGCTCGTTGCGCTCCCATGGTGCCCGACCTTCAGCACATCGGCCCGAAGGGTCCGCCCGAATCGCCGCGCCAGTCGGGCCTCGACGTCGCGTTCGGCGTCGCCCGTCAGGAGAATGCGGACACCGCGGTACTCCGCCATCACCACTACGGACGCCGCATTGGCGTCGGGCGCTCCGGCAATCTCCGCTGAATCCGGGGACAGCACTGTGAGGCGCACGCCGTCGATTTCGATCGCACCACCCGCCCGCGCCGCGCGCCAGGGCACTCCCCGCTCACGCGCGGCATCGAGTACGCCCTCGTACACGCTGCTACCCTGCGGGAAGCCTCCGTCCCAGAGAAAGGCCACCGGCAACCTGCGGATCACCGACGCCGCTCCACCGATATGATCGGCATGCGGATGCGAGAGAATGAAGGCCGCGATTTCGCCGCCTCGCCGGCGGAGGTACGGCACGACGACGCGTTCGCCGACGTCTCCCTCCCGCCATTGGTCGCCGGCATCAACGAGTATCCATCGCCAGCGAGGCGTGCGCAGGGCAATCGCGTCACCCTGTCCGACGTCGATCATGTGCAGCTCCAGTCGCGAACCCGGCAGACGCACGACCGGCCACCACAGCGCTACGCACAGGGCGGATGCCGAGACCAGCGCCGGTCGTCCCCAGTGGCGTGAGGCACAGGCCGCGAGCAGTGATGCCGATGCGGCCGCAAGCAACGCCGCGGTCACCGCGCTTGGCTGCACATCCAGCGCCGATGCGGGTATCGCCGCGCCGATGACCCCGACCTTCTCGATGCCCGCCAGGAGCACTCGTGTGCCGTCCGCGAGAAGCGCCGCCACTGCTCGAACCGGGGCCAATGCCAGCGAAAGAAACAGGACCGGCTGCGCCAGGCCGAACAGCGGCGCCGCGGCGAGGTTCGTCAGCGGCGCCGCGAGACTCACGCGCCCGAAGTGCCACGCAACAATCGGCGCGGTCACCGCGCTCGCCACGATCGTGGCCAGCACCTCACGCGCCAGACGACGGCTCCACTCCGGCACTCGATCCAGGGGCAGGCGCCGTGAGAGCCTGCCGCTTGCGATGAGTCCGGCCATGCCGGCCACGCTCAGGTGATACCCGATTTCGTTCACCACCCGCGGCTGGATCAACGGCAATGCGGCTCCCAGTGCGAGGAGCGCCCACGGGGATGTCGGCCGCTGCAGTCGTCGTGACAGGACCAGCGCCGCGTACATCGCGGCCGAACGCACGGCGGGCGACGGCGCGCCCACGAAGAGAACGAACGCGGCAATGGTAATCGTCGCCGCCAGCTCCGCGCGACGCGTGGATGCGCCGGCAATCATCAGCACCAGCACGACTCCCTCGGCGAGCACCGCGACATGCAACCCCGAAACCGAAAGCATGTGGATGATGCCGGCGTCGGCGAACTGGCGGCGGATTTCCGGCGCGATGTCGCGCTCATCGGCGATGAGGAGGGCGCGAGCCAATGGCGCCTGGTCGCCGTAGAGCAAATCGATCGTCGCGCCGGCTCTGGTCCTCCAGCGCGCCAGGATTCCCGGTCCCTGCTCGACCCTGACGCGAGCCTCAGCCATCGAGACGCGCGCGCCTTCCCGGCGGGCCTCCCCTCGCGCATGAACCGTCGCGCCGGCCGGTGCGGAGCCACTGGTTACCCGGATCCGGATCGGCACCCGGCATCCGCTGCCTAACGCAAACCCGCGTGCACTGGCGCCCGGTTTGGCTTCCTCACGAAGCCGGACAGTGGCATACCCATTGGCTTCCAGCGCGACGGCGCAGCTGATATCGGCGCGAGCGACACTCCAGCCGGTCAGGCTGCCAGCCGCGGCCAGCCCGGCGAGCGACACGCCTTCGAGCGATCGACGCCAGATCGCGACGGCAGCCGCGAGAACCGCCCCACCCACGGCTGGAAAGACTGCGCCGCCAGACCCCATGAGGAGCCCGGCGGCGACGGCGACATACGCCAGGGTCACCAGCGGCACCGCCCACCTCCGTTAACGCACGGCGCCTCCCTGTGCGACAAAACCTTCAGGACCGTGCTGGGGATTCCGTTGAACACGGCGCATGGCTTCGAGCACCAGCACCGCCACCTCCGCCTGGGCCTGGTCCCGTGTCAGCGCCACGCGCGTTACCGCTGACCCGATAGCGGCCCCGGAGATGTACCTGGGCCTAGCTTGGTTCAGCGCGAGCGTGATTACATCATCCTGGCATTTCGAGCAGTGGCAATATCCCGCCTCCATGTCGCGGAGGCGGCAGAAGACTTCGTGCACGGATTCTTCGAGAACGTTTTGCATTGGTCCAGCCGGTTGGGCCGCGGCGTGGTACGCCACGGGCTCACTCCTTAGACGCCCCGGGCAGAAGGAGGTAAGGCGGACCCCGACGCTGGCGCGGGAAACGTGAGCTGCCTCACAACCGCGGCGCCCAGACTCAGGCGAGTCCTGACGTCTGGGTGGCCACCGGCAGGGGAATCCGCTCCGGCACCGGCGTGCCGGTGAACGTCGACCCCGTCGTCCCGGTGAGCTCCACGGTGAGATACCGGCCGATCATCGAATCGGAACCCGGGATCAACACGGTCTTGAAGTCGCGGGTACGGGTCTGCAACAACTCGCCACGGCGGGCGGCACGCTCGACGAGCACTTCGCGGCGCTGTCCGAGCAGCCCGAGGTTCCGGCGCCGCGCGTTGACCCGCACCAGCGTAATCAGCCGATCCAGGCGCTCGGTGGCCACATCGTCGGGCACCGTGTCGGACTCCGGGAGTCGCGTCGCCGCGGTGCCTTCACGCGGCGAGAACTTGAAGGTGAACGCGTCGTCGAATCCGACCTCTTCCACCGCCGACAGCGTCTCCGCGAAGTCGGCCTCGGATTCGCCGGGGAATCCGACAATGATGTCCGTCGTCAGGCAGAGACCCGGAATGGCGTCACGCAGGCGGCGCACGCAGTCGAGATACCCTTCCCTCGTGTACCGGCGGAGCATTCGCCGCAGAACACGCGTCGAGCCGGACTGCATGGGCAGGTGCACGTGCTCGCACACGGCCTCTACCCCGGCCATCGCCGCAACCACCTCATCCGGGAAGTCATTCGGATGCGGACTGGTGAAGCGCACGCGCCTGATGCCCTGCACGCGGCCAACGGCGCGCAACAGCGCCGCGAAATCAGCTTCACCGTCATGGTAGGAGTTCACCGTCTGGCCCAGCAGCACGACTTCGCTGATCCCTTCCGACGCGACCGCCTCCACCTCGCGAACGACGTCAACCAGCCGGCGGCTGCGCTCAGATCCACGCGTCATCGGCACGATGCAGTATGTGCACCGATAGTCGCAGCCGCGCTGCACCGGAATCCACGCCTTCACGCGGTCGAACCGCCTTGGCGTGAAATCCTCGTAATGCTCCTCGAGGTCGAAGGTCGTCTCGATGGCGCGCTCGCCCGTCCTGGCGCGATCGAGCAATGCCGGCAGCGCGCGATACCCGTCGGGCCCGATCACCAGGCTGACGTGGCGCGCCCGCTCGAGCAGCGTCGGCCCCATGCGCTGCGCCATGCACCCGGTGACGCCCACCACCGCCGTCGGCTTCATCACGCCCTTCAATTCCCCGAGACGTCCCAGCACACGCTGCTCAGCGTGGTCGCGGATAGCGCAGGTATTCAGCAGGATGACGTCTGCTTCCTGGGGCGTCGCCGCCTCTTCGTAGCCATCCGCGGTCAACCGCCCGAGCATCAACTCGGAGTCGCTGACGTTCATCTGGCAGCCGTACGTTTCCACGTACACGCGGCCCTTTGTCGTCGGCATGGCGTTCACGGGATCAGGCGGGAGTGGCAGTGAGACGACCGCGCCCTTGTGCGAGACGGGCGGTCAGACGGGTACCACGCGGGAGCCGCGGCCCGTCGAGTTCGACCTGAAGATAGTCCTCGGTCAGGCCTTCGCGACGGTCGGCGCGGACCACGATGACATCGGCCGTTCCCCCGGCGCGCCTGTCACGATGAGCCGACGCCAGCGTTTCTCCGGCCGCGCGAAGCTCTGCCGAGCGAGCCCGCGCGGCGCCGGTGTCGACCTGCCCGGAAAGCCTCGTGGCGGCGGTCCCTGGACGCGCCGAATACGGAAACACGTGCAGGTACGTGAACGGCAACGACTGGACGAAGGCGACGGTTTCGCGGTGATCTGCATCGCTTTCGCCGGGGAAGCCGGCGATGACATCGGCGCCCAGGCCGAACACCGTTCGATCTCGCACGATGCGCTCCACGGCCCGTGCGTAGCTCGAACTGGTGTACCAGTGGCGACCCATTCGCCTGAGCACGCGATCCGAGCCGGACTGCAACGGGGCGTGGAGATGAGGCGCCACCCGCGCCGGCTCGCCGAACAGTTCCCGCAACCCGTCGTCCACTTCGGTGGCCTCGACCGACGAGAGCCGGAACCGCACCAGGGGCACCTCACGCACCAGGCGCTGCACCAGCATGCCTAACGCACCGCCGATATCCTGTCCCCAGGTGCCGATGTGAATGCCGGTCAGGACGATTTCCGGATGGCGGACCGCCAGTCTTCTCGCCTCTTCCACGAGGTCATCCGCCGGACGCGATCGATTGACGCCGCGAGCCAGCGTCGTCGCGCAAAACGTGCAGTGTTCGTCGCAGCCTTCCTGAATGCGCAGCAGCGCCCGCGTACCCTGCTGCGCCAGCGCGCCGCCGCCCGCTCGCGGCCTGAGCCCGAGGGATTCGGCCACGCCCAGCGCATCTCCGCCGGGAATGACCGCGGACACGGTCGGCAGCGTCGCCAGCTGCCCGTCGTCCAGGGCCGCCGCGCATCCCATCACCACGGTCCGCAGCCTCGCATTGCTGCGCGCCGCCCGCCGGATCCCTTTCCGCAACTCGACTTCGGCCTCGGCCGTCACCGCGCAGCTGTTGAAGACGGCGGTGTCTGCGTCCGACGGATCATCCACGATGGTGCCGCCGTCGCCTTCCACCAGCGCGCGTACCTGTTCGCTGTCGTACTGGTTGGCACGGCAACCGTAGGTGCGCAGGTAGACCCTCACTGGTCCTGCTCCAGCGCCTGACGAGTGAGCACGACCGCGGCCGGCAGCTCAACCATGAATGTCGCCCCTCGTTCCCCCGGACGAAGTGCAATGGTTCCATCCATCGCGGCGAGAGCGGCGCGGCAGTAGGCGAGGCCCAGTCCGTTGGTACGATGGGAGCCGGCAGCCCCCAGCGTGACGAAGGGATCGAAGATGCGCTCCGCGTCCGCTGCCCGAACGCCGGGCCCATCGTCCGCCACGATGATCCGTACGACATCGTCGGCGCGCTGGGCGCCCATTGTCACCGACACGTCCGGACCCGCATGGACCAGAGCGTTCATCAGCAGGTTATCGAACACGCGCCGCAGCACGTCGACATCCGCCACGACGTCGGGAACGTCGGATGCGACGACGCTCGTCAGGCGGGGAAGTCGCAGGTTCCACTCCGCCCGGATGTCGCGAAGGAAGGCGGTAAGATCCAGGGGCACGGCCTGTATGGCGAATGCCGGGGACCGGGTTCGCCCAAGCTCGAGCAACTCATCGATCATCCGCACCAGTCCAGCGCCCTGCGCTTCCATCGCGCTCACCGCGCTGTGCTGGTCGGCGTTCAGTTCGCCCAGGTCGCCGTCGGACAGCATTTCCAGCGACGCCATGATGCCGGTCAGCGGCGCTTTCAGGTTGTGGACGAGCATTTGCTCGAACGCAAGGCGCTCGACGTCGGCCATCATTCAGGGCCTGACCGTGAACCCCAGGCTGATGATCCAGGCGCGCTCCGAGACGCCAGCCACCGGACCGCGAGTGGCGTGCTGCAGCGCCATGTCCAGGACAACACGAGGTCCCGCAAGCGGAATTCCCGCGCCTCCTGAGTAGAAGCGCTCCGGAACGACCTCTCCGGCGATCGAAAACGGCAGGTCGCGGCGTCGATAGCCAAGGTAGAGAAGCGCCGGGACCGCACGAAACTTGGGCCCCGCCATCTCGAGTCCGGCGCCCACCTCCCACGTGTCATTCGCCGTCAGCGTCGTCTGCGAGAGCTCGCCCAGGCTCGACCACTGGGTGCGCTCGACCGAGATGGCCACGCTCGCGCCTGGCAACCCGTCGAAGCGCACGCCGGCGCCGAATCGGTTGGGCATGCTCCCGCTGGCTATGAGCGTGTCGGCGATACGGATATCGAGGTTACCGCCGCTCCGAACCGACGCCGCCAGGGCAAGGCGCGGATGCGGTCTCCAGGTGGCGCCCGCGGAAAAGGCGTTGCCGAGATACCCGATGGTCAGTTGCCTGATGAGCGTTCCATACCGGAGGCTGTCATCGAACTGTCGCGTGAGGCTCATCCGGTTCTCGCCGGTGAACCCGTGCAGGCCGATGCCTATCGAGAAGCTCGGGCGTACCGAGTAGGAAACGCCGAGCCGCACGTCGTTGATCGCGCCGGCGGACTCGACGCGCTCCTCGTATCCCACGGAGTCGGGACCCAATATCTGGCCGCCGCGGATTCGCGTCGCCCACGTCCGGTCCAGGAGCGTCGACGACGTCAGCGTCCCCATGGCGCGCGACCCGAGTTGCATCCCGGCCATCCAGATGGGGAATCGCGCCGTCATGGTGTTGTCGGCCGACGGACCGGCCACCACGCGCCGGTACTCGGGCTCGTACTGGAAGTACAGACCGCCCCGGCCCCATCCGAGCGTGGACGACGGATTCCGGGGCGACGAGAAGTCGAACTCGCCGAAGGCTCCGCCGGCAGCCGCGGCACGCGTGCTCAGACCACCGGTCGGGTATCCGAAGCCCTGCGTGCTGATGCTCCCCTGCGCGGAAGTGATCGCGGGAACAAGGACCAGGGCGGTCATGGTGAGCAGGAGTCGGCGCATCATGGTATCCCGAAGCTCCGGACGGGGGAGTAGCTCACCCGGAGCCGTGGCCGCAGATTCGCCGCGGCACGGCTCGAGTAGAAGGAAACGAACCGCGGGTCGACCGACTCGGGTCCGGCCCGCAGAACGATCCCCCGTTGCGCTGAAACCGAGATGGGCAGGCTCCACGCCCGCAGGGCGTTCACGATTTCGATCTGCCTGACGCCGCTGTCGCCCGGGGCAAACCGCACCGAATCGAAGCCGGCGCCAGGCGCGTTGGTGAGGAACGCCGACCGCCCGACGTCGGTGATGTTCTTCCCGGCCGTGACGACCAGCGGGAAGATCGTGAGTTGGCTCGTGTCGTCGACGCTCTCGACCGGCCGCTGGGTCAGCTCGAGCGTCGCGCGGAGCACGTTGGAGGAGTCGAGGATCCGCGCCGGGATGTTGAATCGGATGAGCGTCCGCCGTCCGGGAATCCCGCCGACGGTCAGGAACGAGCCGTCAGGGACCGCGGGGAAACTGAAGACGTGGACGTAATCCGTCAGATCTGCCGCGAGCGTCACCTGGGAGCGAGGTACTACCGACCGAGGGAAGATGGTGAGCGCGCGAAAGGCCGTGTCGGCGCTGGGCAGGAATCGCAACACCGGCGGATCGCCGCCTTCGTAGGCTACGATCCGGATCTGCACCGGTCCCGCGCTGGTGGCTCGCAGGCCAAGCCGCAGTCGCTGCTGGCCAGTGATCTTGTTGATCAGCGTCAGGCTGTCGATGGGGATGCGTATAGAGTCAGTGATCGCCGCCGTATCGAGCGTGATCAACCCGATGCGGCGGTCGTCGCGGAAAAGCTGCCGTTCGATGGCGGTCGACGTGTCGTTCCTCGCGAACGCGGAATCGCCGGTCGTCGTATCGACGTCAAACACCTCGAACGTCACCGGCTGCGTGAACACCGAGCTGGCGCGGTTGATCCGCAACTTCACGTACGGGCTGTCGATCACCTGGATGACCGTGTCCCCCGTCGCCGACCCCGAGTTGTAGTAGATCGGGAGCGAGTCGAACCGGATCACGGGTCGCGTGTCCACCGTATCGCCGCGGCGCGCGAGGAGCAGTTCCGTCTCCGTGCCCTGGGTGGGGAACCCGGTCACCGTCGTATCGAGTTCGACCGGATCGAACGTGGTGTCGAAGACGACGACGTTCTGCTCCGGACACAGTGCGGGGCACGCCGCCCCGCCCTGAAAATCCTCGGCGCACGCGGCGAGAGTCCCGGCCACGACGAGCGCCAGGACGACCAGTGGCGGCCGCCACCCCGGCCCCGAAGTACGCATCGTCGCCATCAGGGCGACCATCCTGTCCGACGCATCATGTATTCGAGAGTGACGCTGGTGCAAAAGGTTGCGGCAGGAGCTCGCTCAATGCCCACTCCGCGCGCTTGCCGGCCGTGGTGATCGCCACCACGTGCAGCGAAGGAGCGAACTCAGCGAGCGCCTGACGACACATCCCGCACGGCGGCGTGGGCTCCGCGGCGTCCGTCGCGACGACGAGGAGATCGAAGTCGCGATGACCGGTGGCCACGGCTGCCGCCAACGCACCGCGTTCCGCGCACGTGCCCGCGGGGAATGCCGCGTTCTCGACGTTGCAGCCGGCGACCACCGTGCCATCCGTGGCGCGCAAGGCGGCACCGACGCGGAAGTGCGAGTACGGCGCATAGGCGTGCTGCAGCGCGGCCAGTGCGGCCGCGTCCGCATCGACTGCCTCACGCGATGGTGTCACGCCATGATCTCCTGGAGAAACGAGGTCCCGCGCCCCCGAAACGATATCCCGAACCATTCGGCGATCGTCGCGCCCAGGTCCGAGAACGTCGTGCGGTCGCCGAGACTCACCGCGTTGATCCTCCGCCCCGTCACGAGCAGGGGCACGCGCTCGCGCGCATGGTCTGTCGATGGAGTCGTCGGATCGTTGCCGTGGTCGGCCGTAATGGCCAGTAAATCACCGTCGCGGAGCCCAGCGAGAAGTCCCGGCAGTGCCGCATCGAAGTGCCGGAGCGCCCCGTAGAACCCCGCGACGTCATTCCTGTGCCCGTACAACTGGTCGAAATCTACAAGGTTGGCGAAGAGGAACCCACTGTGAGACACCTGCGGGTTGCTTGTTCCCCCGATCCACGACTGAATCCTCGCGATGCCATCGCGATTGTCGGCCGTGTGCTGTGACGAGATGCCGCGCCCGGCAAAGAGGTCATCGACCTTGCCAACGCCCTGCCGCTCGATACCGGCTGCCTGCAGGGCATCCAGCAGCGTCTCGCCGAGCGGCTCGAGCGAGAAGTCGCGGCGATGCTGCGTCCGGCGGTACGAGCCGGGCTCACCCGCGAACGGTCGCGCGATGACCCGCGACACGTTATGCGGTGGCGCAAGGATCACGCGGGCCGCGGCGCATGCCTGGTACAACTCCGTGAGCGGGACGATCGATTCGTGCGCCGCGACCTGGAAGACCGAGTCCGCGGACGTGTACACGATCCAGGCGCCGGTGGCGAAATGTTCCGCCGCGAATCGATCGATTAACACCGTCCCGCTTCCCGCCACGTTCCCCAGCACAGGCCTGCCGGTAACTCGAATGAACTCCTCGATCACCCGTGCCGGAAACCCGTTGGGATAGGTTGGGAAGGGGCGCTCGAGATGGAGACCCGCCAGCTCCCAGTGTCCCGTCGTTGAATCCTTGCCGGGCGAGGCCGGATGCATGATACCCCACGCGCCGATCGCGGGGACGTCGTCGCGTATGCCACGAATCCGGAGCGCGCGTCCAAGACCAAGCGACTCCAGCGTCGGCAGGTCGGCACCGCCCACTGCCTCGGCCACGTTCGCCAGGGTGTTGCTGCCGGCATCGCCGTAGTCGTCCGCGTCACGCGCCGCACCGGCGCCGACGCCATCCAGCACGATCAGGATCGCGCGTCGGCTCACGTCGCCCCGCCCAGATACACTCGTGGCGCCCGTAACCCGAGACCAACCAGCACTTCGTACGGCGACAACTCTCCCGATGCCGCGACGTCGGCAATCGCGAGTTCCCGATTGCCCTGCCGGCCGAGGAACGTGGCAACGTCCCCAACGGCGCAGTCGATCCCGGTCACATCGACCATGGTCATGTCCATCGTCACGATGCCGGCGATCGGCGCGCGTTCCCCGTTTACCAGGGCCACACCTCGATTGCTCAGGCTGCGACGAAGGCCATCGGCGTAACCGGCGGCGACCGTCGCGACGTGCCGTGCACTGTCAGCGCGCCAGGTCGCGCCATAGCTGACCGTCTCACCAGCTTCGATCCGGCGAAGCTCCACGACGCGCCCGTGGAGCGACGCCACCGCGCCGGGCGCGACCGCGGATCCCGTTCCCCCGCCAACCCCGTACAGGGCAACGCCGGGCCGGACCAGGTCCCACGGCGACGTTTCCTGACGCTCGATCGCGGGACTGTTCTCCGCGTGCAGGTACTTCGGCCGGGTCGGCAAGACCGCGACGGCTTCCTCGAATCGCTGCTGCTGCAATTCGAGCGAACCATCGTTCGCATCGGCTGAATGGAAATGGGTGAACGCGCCCTCCGGGGGCGACGCCTGTATCGCAGACACGTGTTCCGACACGCGCTGCCACGGCATGCCGGCTCGATTCATTCCGGTATCGATGGCCAGGTGCCACTCGGCGCTGCCTGACGAGTTCCACGCCTTGATCCGCTCGACGTCACCGAGCGTCGGCGTCAGGCGATGCGCACGAGCCTCGTCGAACTCATCGACCAGTAGCGGCGTGAAGACCAGGACCGGCCGGGAAATGCCTATCGAGCGAAGACGCGCACCCTCGGCGACGGTGGCGACCCCGTATCCCCAGGGAGCCATGAGCTCCAATGCTCCGACCACGGCCTCAACGCCCAGGCCGTAGGCATCGGCCTTGACCATGGGGAGCAACGGCACGCGCGCCCGCTGGGCAAGCATTGACGCGTTTCGTTTCAGCGCACCGAGGTCCACCTCTACCCAGGCGCGCCGCTGGTCGTGCCGCATTGACGTCCCGATTCGGGGGCGGGTAGTATACCCTGTCCCGGGGAGGCTATGCAACCCAAGGCTACACTTGAAGATACGCTCGCGCTCATGCGCGATCTACGCGCCCGCTGCGAGTGGGACGCGGTCCAGACACACGAGTCCTTGAGGCCCTACCTGGTCGAGGAGGCGGCGGAGCTGGACGAAGCCGTCCGACTCGGCGAAGACCCGCTGATCCGCGAGGAACTCGGTGACGTTCTGCTGCAGGTGCTTTTTCATTCTGTCATCGCCGAGGAACGCGGTGCGTTCGACGTGGCGGAAGTGGCCGGCGGTCTCATAGCGAAAATGCGGGCCAGACACCCTCACCTCTACGGCGGCGGAGAGCGCGAGCCATGGGAGCGCCTGAAGGCGCGCAGGAGAGCGTCCATCGAAGACGGACTTCCGCCCGGACTGCCGTCGCTGCATCGCGCGCATCGCCTGCAGGATCGCGCGGCGGGCGTCGGGTTCGACTGGCCTGATGTCGAGGGCCCTGCCCGAAAGGTCGATGAGGAGATGGCCGAGGTCCGCGCTCATCTGCCGTCGGGCGCGAAGCCCGATTCCGGTACTCGTCAGGCAGAGCTGGAAGCGGAGCTGGGGGATCTTCTCTTTGCCGTCGTGAATCTCTGCCGGAAATGCGGCGTGCACTCCGCGCTCGCGCTCGACGCGGCGAACGAAAAGTTCGTCAGGCGCTGGACGGCGATCGAGCGATTGGCGGCTGAGCGAGGGATTGATGTTCCGAGCGCCGGACTGGAGACCCTCGACGCGATGTGGGATGAAGTGAAGAGGGACGAGGCCAGAGGCCAGAAGCCAGAGGTCAGAGACGCGGAGTAAACCTCAGACCTATTCTGGCCTCTGGCCTCTGGCCTCTGGCCTTGCCGGTCCCATTTCAAACTCACCCTCACCAAGGAAGAGGGGAGTCGCGGTCCCGTCGCCGTCGTCGTAGAAACGGACCGCTCCCGGCGACCCCATCTTCGCGATCCAGATGATCTGGCCTGTGTGGCCGGCGAAGTGCTCGACCACGTGGTAGACGGCCTCCATCACCGTCGTTTCCCTGCCCTGAATCGACCGTCGCTCCAGCAGCTCGCTCGGCAACAGCGCGCGCAGGACGTCGTCCGCCTCGCGCAGCGTCGCGTCCATGCCATCCAGCATGCCGGACGCGGTCGCCCCGCCGCGGGCCGCGAATTCCATGTTCCGCTTTCGAACGTCCGGCTGACCGCCCACACCGCTCACGATCCATTGTCGCACGTTGCCGGAAAGATGGAGCAGCAGGTTGCCGACGCTGTTGGCCCGCTCGTTAGGTCGCCACCAGAGCCGGTCGGCCGGCAGCGACTCTACCGCCGCGCGGATCTTGGTCGGGTATTCGCGGCAGAGGTAGTACCGCGATCGTTCGAGAAACGATGCTGCTATCGACATGGTTGGCGAAGCTTCAATGCGTCTGATGTGAAACTGCCATTCCTGTTTCCTGTTTCCTGTTTTCTAGGGCCTCAGCCTATTCATCATCCTCGGAAACGCCGCGCACTCGCGGATATGCGGCGTCCCGCAGATCCAGGCCACCGTACGCTCGAGCCCGAGGCCGTAGCCGGAGTGCACGAACGTCCCGTACTTCCTGAGGTCGAGGTACCAGCCGTAGGCGTCCATGGGCAGACCCTCCTCGCGGATTCGCTCGACCAGCTTGTCGTGGTCATCCTCGCGCTGCGACCCGCCAATGATCTCGCCGTATCCCTCGGGCGCGAGGCAGTCGTCGCACAGTACCGTCCGTGGGTCCGACGGATTCTCCTTCATGTAGAACGCCTTAGCCTGCTTCGGGTAGTTGCACACGAATACCGGCGTGTCGTAGTCCTCGACCAGCAGCGATTCGTCCTCCGCGCCAAGATCATCGCCCCAGGTGATTGGACTGCCCTTCTTCTGGAGGATGGATACCGCTTCCGAGTATTCGATCCGTGGAAAGGGCGCCTTGATTCCTTCAAGGCGGGACACATCGCGCTCGAGCGCCGCCAGCTCGGGGCCGCGACGATCGATGACCCGCCGGACGATGTGAGCCAGCATGTCCTCCTGCAGCCTCATGCTGTCGCTGGAATCGTAGAACGCCATTTCCGGCTCGATCATCCAGAATTCGGTCAGGTGGCGCCGCGTCTTCGATTTCTCGGCGCGAAACGTCGGGCCGAAGGTGTAGATGCATCCCAAGGCCGCGGCCGCCGCCTCGCCATAGAGCTGACCGGTCTGTGCGAGGTACGCGAAGCCTTCGTCGAAGTACTCAGTCTGGAAGAGGCCACTCCGTTCGCCAATCGCCGCCGTAAGGATCGGTGTGTCGACGTGAATGAAGCCGCGTTCGTAGAAAAAGTCATGAATTGCCTGCTCGATTTCATGCCGGACGCGGAGGATGGCGACCTGCCTGGGGCTCCTGAGCCACAGGTGCCGGTGGTCCAGGAGGAAATCGACTCCGTGCTCCTTCGGCTGGATCGGATAGTCGATCGGGCTGCTCCCAAGCACGTCGAGGGCTGTGACCCCCATCTCGAAACCGCCGGGCGCCCGCCCCTCGACGCGCACTTCCCCCGTTACCGAAATGCAGGTTTCCTGCGTCAATTGGGGGAACAATTCCCAGACTTCGGGCGAAACCTGCGATTTGACCAGAACCGCCTGGAGCAGGCCGGTCCCATCGCGGATAACAACGAAAGCGATCTTGCCGGAGGAGCGGAGGTGGGAGACCCAGCCACGCACCGTTACGGTGGCGCCGCTGTGGCGGGCTAGATTCGAGATGGATGAGAAGTCGTGCACGCGATTCATGGGGGCGGAAGTGAGCACGGAAAGGTAGGGACAGCGGAGATGAAGCGGGATGGAGAGCCCGAGCCCGAGCACCAGCACCAGCACCAGCAGCAGCAGCAGCACCAGCGAGCAGTACTAGTCCACGAAGCAGCAACAAGCACGCAGCTATCCCCTGGTCCCCACCAATTCCACCGTGACCTTAGCGTCCCGCCTCAACCTCGGCATTGTCGCCATAGCGGTCGTGCTCGTCGCGCCACTGGTGCTGTCGTTGCGGGCTCTCCAGGAGCTCCAGAAAGACACGGCGCTGCTCCGCGATCGCGAGTACAAGGCGACCGCGTTGTTGAATCGCATGCGAGCGGTTCACGACGACCTGGAACAGAGCACCATCTACCTCGCCGTATTCCCCAGCGACAGCTCGCAAAAGCAGTACGTGGAGCAGTTGCAGACCCTGGCCCGCCAGACCGACACGCTCGCGCTGCTCACGGAGTCGGCAGCGGTCGCCCAGATCCGGTCATCCATCACGCGGCTGAACGAGCAGACGCCGCGAGCGTTCACCTTTGCCAGGGCCAATCGGGCGGCGCGCCGCGACTCCATCATTGACCTCGTCATCTCTCCAGCACTGCTCCAGGTCGATCGGGTTCTCTCAGCCCAGGGCGCGGCGATGGAGCAGAAAACCGCCGAACAGGTCGACGATTTTGCGGTCCGTACCGCGGATGCGGCAGTCCTTGCCGTTGGCGCACTCGGGATCGCCATTCTCATCGCCTTCGGCGTCGCCGTCTGGCTCACGCGATCAATCAGCTCGCCGCTCAAGGAACTCGATGCGGGCATGCGAGCCGTCGCCGAAGGACACTTTCGCCGGCCGCTCGCCATCAGCGGCGAACGCGGTGACGAGTTCGGCCGGCTTGCCGAGAGCTTCCGATCCATGGCCGCTCAGCTCGAGGAACTGGACCGGCTGAAGGCGGAGTTCGTGTCCATCGCCACGCACGAGCTCAAGACCCCGGTCAACGTCATGCTCGGCTACCTGCAGTTGCTCCAGGAAAACGTGTACGGGGCACTGACTGACCGTCAGCGCGAAATCGCCGCTACGCTGGTATCGCAGACGCAGCAGCTCTCACGACTCATCAGGCAGTTGCTCGATGTGAGCCGCTTCGACGCAGGCGGGGGCAAGCTCGAGACGAGGCCCGTCGTGCTCCTCGAGTTCCTCGATGACCTCGAGCGGGCCTTCCGCGTGCTTGCCCTTCAGCGCGAAGTGAGTTTCGACGTGAAGAGCGACCGTGACATTCCGCATGAAGTCCTGTGGGATCCCGTGCGCATCAACGAGGTCCTCGGCAACCTGCTGTCCAACGCGTTCAAGTTCACCAACCGGGGAGGCCGGGTTTCCCTCGTGGTCGGACGCGAAGGTGATCATGTGCGCATGGAGGTGGGGGACACCGGGGCCGGAATCCCGCACGACCAGATCCCCCACATTTTCGAGAAGTTCTACCAGGCCGATACCCAGGCGCCGCTGGCGTTGCGAGGCGCCGGACTCGGTCTGGCGATCGCAAGGAGCATCGTGACCGCGCATAGTGGCTCGATCGAGGTGGAAAGCCGGGTCAGTGTCGGTACCACATTCACCATTCGGCTCCCGGTCCGGGTCATTCGTCGCCCGTCTACCAGCGTTCCGGTTCAGGGCGCAACAGCCTGAGGCGTTGTTCGCTATCCTACCCGGAACAGTTCCATCGCGCGCGCATAACGCTGGCTGAGCACCTTGCGCAGCGCCCGATGCTCCGGTGCCTTGAGCTCGGGATCCCGCTCCATGACCGCCGACGCCGCTTCGCGCGCCTGCACATTGAGTGCCTCGTCGCGGATCGGATCCGCCACGCGGAACATCGGCAGTCCGCTCTGCCGCTCTCCAAAGAGATCTCCCATGCCGCGCAAGCGCAGATCGGCGCGGGCGATCTCGAATCCATCGTCGGTGTCCACGAGGACCTGCAGCCGCGCCGCGGAGTCGGGACCACCCCGCCCCACCAGGATGCAGTACGACTCCTCGGCGCCCCGCCCGACGCGACCGCGCAGCTGGTGGAGTTGGGACAGGCCAAACCGCTCGGGATGCTCCACGATCATGACCGTAGCGTTAGGCACGTCGATACCGACCTCGATCACCGTCGTCGCCACCAGGACGTCGATTTCGCCGTCGCGGAACCGCCGCATGATGGCGTCGCGCTCCTCGGCGCCAACCCGCCCGTGCAGCAGCGCCAGGCGGCGGCTCTTCAGGACCCCGGCCGAGAGCTCCTCGTACATGGTCGTCGCCGCCTTGAGGGCGAGCTTGTCCGATTCCTCGATGATCGGATAGACGATGTATCCCTGCCGCCCCTTGGCCACCTCGCGGTCCAGGAACGTCATCACCTTGTCGTGGGACGAGGCTTTTCGCAGCAGCGTCGTCACCGGCCGGCGACCCGGCGGCCGTTCATCAAGCACGCTGACGTCGAGATCTCCGTACAGCGTCAGCGCCAGCGACCGTGGGATCGGGGTGGCGCTCATCAGCAGGGTGTCGGGACGCTCTCCCTTTTCACCGAGCGCTGCCCGGTGCTCGACACCGAACCGATGCTGCTCGTCGATGATCGCGAGCCCAAGACGACCGAACCGCGTCTCTTCCTGCACGAGCGCATGCGTCCCCACCGCGAGCAGCGGCTCGCCGGAGGCGATCCGCCGGTCCGCCTCACGTCGCTCCGCTGAACCGAGGCTGCCCGTGAGAAGAACCGGCGCGATCCCGAGCGGCGCCAGCAACGACCCCAGCGTGCGTGCATGCTGCTCGGCCAGCAATTCGGTCGGCGCCATCAGCGCAGCCTGATAGCCGTTCTCCATTGCCAGCAGCGAGGCGAACACCGCCACGACCGTCTTGCCGCTCCCCACGTCACCCTGCAGCAGCCGGTGCATCCGCCTGGCCGAGCTCATGTCGGCGAAGATCTCGCGAACGGCCCGGGTCTGGGCCCCGGTGAGTGTGTACGGCAACGCTTCCTTCAGACGCGTCGTCAGGGTCCGTTTCAATTCGAATGAGATGCCGGCGCGTGGCGCCCGAGCGACCGTATTGGCGCGACGGTGGAGTATCTGGACGAAGAACAGCTCGTCGAATGCCAGGCGTGCGCGTCCCCGCTCCGCTTCGGCGACGGTGCCCGGTCGATGAACCAGGCGCAGCGCCTCGTGCAGGCCGGGCTGGCCCACCGACGAGCGCAACTCGTCAGGCAGGTGTTCCTCGACGAGCGGAATCAGCGCATCCAGGTGCTGGTCGATCAGTGCGCGCAGCTGCCGGACGGTGATTCCCTCGGTGGCCGGATACACGGCCAACACGCGCCCTGCGGCGCTGCCGGGATCTTCGGCACCCAGGTTCACCCACTCGCGCGGCTGCAATTGCCGGCCGTGAAAGAACCGGCAGGGTCCATTCAGCAGGAGCACGTCGTTCTTCTGTATGCTGCGATCGAGGAAGGGCTGGCCCGGCCACGCGCACTCGATCATCCCCGATTCGTCGCGCACCACCGCCTGGAAGATCCTGAGCCCCTTCCTGGTCGGCAGGATGCCCTTGGAGACCACTCGCCCGATAATCGTGACCTCCTGTCCGACATCCACCGACCTGATAGGCGTGATGGTACTGGCGTCGTCGTACCGGTGAGGGACGTGATAGAGCAGGTCGCCGGCGGTATGGATGTTCAGCCGATCGAGGAGTTGGGCACGACGTTCGCCGACGCCCTTGAGAAACTGCACGGGCATCTCGAAGTAGAGCCGCGACCGCGCTGTCGCCGCCACCTATTCCTCCAGCACCTCGCGCGCGAACGCGTCCGCGTCGAACAGTTCCAGGTCACCGACCTGCTCCCCGGTGCCAAGGAACTTCACCGGCGCGTCGATGGCTTCGTGCACCGCCACGACGATGCCTCCTTTTGCCGTGCCGTCCACCTTGGTCACCACCAATCCGGTGACGGGGACGGCGGCGGCGAATGTCTTCGCCTGCGCGACCGCGTTCTGTCCAATCGTGCCGTCGAGCACGAGCAGCGTTTCGTGCGGGGCGTCCGGGCGACGCTTGCGAATGACACGCTCCACCTTCTTCAGTTCGTCCATCAGCCTTTCGCTCGTATGCAGCCGGCCAGCGGTGTCGACGATGACGACGTCAGCGCCTCGTGTGGTGGCGGCGTCGATGGCGTCGAATGCGACTGCCGCCGGATCACCGCCTGGTTGGCCGCCGACAAAGTCCGCTCCCACCCGGCCCGCCCAGGCCCGAAGCTGGTCCATCGCACCGGCACGGAACGTGTCGGCTGCCGCCACAACGACACGCTTCCCCTGCCCGCGCAATCGCGCAGCGAGCTTGCCGATGAACGTGGTCTTCCCCGCGCCATTCACGCCAATCACGACGATGACCGTCGGCTTCTGCGCGCTGAGTGTGAGGCCGGGATCCGACGAACCCGTTCGAAGCGAAGTGGCAATGCTGCTGCGTAGCGCGGCGAGGAACTCCGCTTCCGACTTGATCGTGCCACGCATCGCCAGCCGCTTCACCTCGTCAACGAGTCGAAGAGTGACCGGCACGCCAAAGTCGGCTTCGAGGAGCAGTTCCTCGAGGTTCTCGATCGAGCCGGCCTTGACTCCTCCGCGCGCGAGAACCGTGACGTCGGCGAGCGCGACGTCCTTGATGCGCTGCCAGAGTGAACGCCGCGGAACGTCGCCGGCTTTACGAAGAAGGGGCATTGAACGGCGAGGAGACAGGAGACAGGAAACTGGAAACAGGAAACAGGAAACAAGTCATCGGAGTCCCAACCTCCGCCGGACGATCCACTCCACGCAAAGAGACACGATCACAATCGCAAAGATCCAGCCGATCCCGCGCAATCGCGGCGCGTCCGTGAGTGCTTCGCCCGTGCCGATCTCGCCCTCAACCACTGTCGGACGGCGCGGCAACACCTCGGCTGAGGGATTCACCACCAGGACGGACGACCCTCCCTTCGTCGTGATGTCGTACACTCCGGCCGGCCGCGGAGGCGATTCCGAGAACAGTGATCCGGCCGGGAAGCTTACCGTAATGGAGTCACTCGTGCCGGTACCGCGCCTGACGAGCGTTACCGGCACGACCGTGTCGGTTGGCAGGCCGCGTCGCCAGCGAATGGACTGTCCTTCGCGAACGGCGCCGTCGGCCGGGCTGGCTGCACGATTGTCGGCGCGCTCGGCCGCCAGCCAGTCGATGATGCTGCCCCAGAACGCGGAGTGGGCGGCAGCGGGTGCGCCGCCGCGGAATCGCCACCGCCAGAATCCGGATGCCGGCACGAGCACGGTTCGCTTCGGGCGATCCCATCCCATGGCCGCCACGCGACGTTCCAGCCGGCGAGCGCGGCGCGTCTCCAGCACCTCGAAGTTGCCCGTCCCGACCACCGGAGACACTTCAAGGGGTGGCAGACTGTCCCACGCGGATCCGCCGAGGGCCGTCGCCATGGGAGACGCCGGCGCTCCGGTGGCGTACCATTCCTCCGCCGGCGTTGAGGGCGTCGCGACGAGCAGCAGCGATCCGCGGGCGAAGGTCCTTGGATCCCCGAACATCGCGGTGTCTCCATGCAGGACCAGAAGCGGCGCCTCGCGAGCCGCGCGCCGCACTTCTTCTTCGGAGATCATTCCCAGCGATCCCTCTTCGCGCCAGCGCTCCGGGGCCACACGATAGAATCCCCGCGTCGGCAACAGGACGGTTCCGCGGAGCACCGTTGCGAGGTCGCGAACGTCATAGTCGGGCGCGGTCGAAACGACGACTGCCCCGGCGCCAGGCATGACGTCGACCGCCACGGCGAGGGAGTCATTGGCCACGGTCCGGTCCCCCGGCGCGGTGAGCGCCGCGGCGATGAGAACGGCACCGGTGACGTTAGGCACGGGCAGACGAGTACGAACCACTCGCTCCCCGTAGGGCCCCACCGAGTCGACCGACACCGTCGCGAGAACCCGATCGCCCAGGCGGAGTGTCAGGCGTGAGGGGGGACCCCCGCGGACGGAGGCGGTCAGCACCACGTCGACATCGAGCGTGTCACCGCCGACCGTGGCCCGCACGACGCGCAGCTCGGAGATCGCGACGTCCGCCCCATCCTCCGCTCGCACGACGACGACACCCGAGCCACCCACGAGCGGCGTCAGCGCCTCGGCGTCCTCCAGTTCCCCATCGGTGTAGATCCGGAGCGGGCGACCTTCCGCCACCGCGCGTTCGACGGCCGGGCGCACTCGCGAGGCGACATCGGCCGGCGTGCGCGTGCCGCCATCGACACGCGTCGAATCCCCGAAGAGAAGCAGCTCGCCGTCGGCTTCTCCGCGGGCCCGTTTCAGCGCAGTCTGGAAACGCGTTGAATCACCATCGCGCAACCAGCTCGCCGAAGCGTCCAGCGCCACCAGTGCCGGCGCCGGGCGCGCCGCCCCGAGGGCAGCGTTCAGGATGAGCGCCACGAGACCCGTGACCGCAATCAGGCGTAGTGCCGCGGAAACGAGCGTCAGCCCCGAACCCGGTCGGAGTCCGTAGACGATGACGACGGCCGCTGCGCCGGCGACGAGCGCCGCGATCCAGATCAGCATCCGGGAAAACTAGTGCCGTTCCAAGTATCTCATCCAACGGCAGCCGCGCAAGCACGTCCACCGGAGCGTTGGCGGAGTGACTTGGAACGGCACTAGCGCCGGGAACTCCCTGCCCGCGCTGGGCCGCGGCAGCGCCGCGGCGACTACTTCGCTCGCGTCAGTTGACGTTCAGTGCGACGCGTGACCCTTCCCGCTCGATCATGGCGATGTAACGGAATCGAAGGGCATCGAACTCCGCACGCTGTGCGGCGGGGAGCGGCGGACCGGCCTTGGCCTGCAACGCGGTGCGGGGATTCCTGGCGACGCCGTTCACCAGCACCTCGAAGTGCAGGTGAGGTCCCGTGGCCAGGCCGGTCTGTCCGACGTAACCGATGGTCTGTCCCATCGAAACGCGCGTGCCGGCGCGGACGCCCTTGGCGAAACTGCGAAGGTGACCATAGCGGGTCACGATGCCGTTCGTGTGCCGCACGTCAATCATGTTGCCATAGCCGCCACGAGCGCCGGCGGCGATCACGAGACCATCACCGATGGCGCGCACCTGGGTGCCCGAGCTTGCCGCGTAGTCGGTGCCTTGATGGCGCCGGAAAATCCCGAGTACCGGATGGCGCCGGCCACCGAATCCACTCGAGATGCGGCGGAACTCCAATGGTGCGAGGAGGAAGTTGGCCGCGAGTGACTTCCCCTGCTGGTCGTAGTACTTCGGCTTGCCGTCCGCGAGATGACGAATCGCTTCGATCGTGGCGCCGCCGTTCGTGAACGTTGCCGCGAGAACTTCACCCATTCGCGTGACGCCGCTGGCGAGCTGGCGCCGCTCGACGAGCACCGTGAACGCGTCGCCCTCCTGGACGTCGCGGCTCATGTCGATGCGAAACTCGAAGATATTGGCGACCGACCACGCCAGTTCCCGTCGCGACCCGGGTGGCAGGTCGGTCTCAGCCGCGTCGATCCCTTCGTAGAGATTGTCCGTGATCTGCCCGCGGACGACCAGCGTGTCGGTGGTCCAGGGGATGGAATCCAGTCGCGCTGTCCACCCGGAGTCGCCGCGCACCAGGCGCAGGACACGGTCGACGTCCACGTGGAACGACACCTGGCGAGGCATCGAGTCATCACGCAGGGCGCCGAACGAGATCCGCATTCCCCGCCGGACACGGTTCGGATTGATGGCCTTGGTGGACGACGCCGCGTCCAGCACCTGCAGCATGTTCTGGCCGGACACCCCGCCGCGCTCCAGCACTTTTCCGAGCGTCTCGCCGTTGGCGATCGAATCGACCCGCTCTTCCCACGACGCCGCCAGACCCGCTACGTCAGCCAGTGGCTTCCGCTCGGGCAGGGGACGCATGAAGGCGATTGCCAGGGCAGCCAGGCCTCCGGAAATCCCGTACGTAATGAGTCGAGCGGCCCACGGCTTCAATCCATCTGTCTCCGAATGAAGGTCGGAATGTCCATGTCGGTCAGCTCCGGCTCCGGCCGCTGCGGCGGCTGAGAGGGCGGAATAACGCGACGTGGAGCTCCGTCCGCCAGTGGAACCACCGTCCGGGGCACTGCTGCAGCCCGTCCCGGGTTCCGCTGAGTGATTGGAATCACGTTGCGAGGCACCGTCACCGCTGACTGGGAAGCCACCCGCACGGAACCTCCCGGCAGCCCTACCTCGATTTGACGATCGAAGCCGGTGGCGATCACGGTAACACGGATCTCACCCTGCATTGCCGGCTCGTTGACGGCACCAAAGATGATTTCCGCGTCATCTCCGACCGCGTCGTGAACGATTTCGGAGATCTGCGTGACCTCGCCCAGTGTGAGGTCGGTTCCACCCGTGATGTTAAGCAGGACCCCGGTGGAACCAGCGACGGAAATATTGTCGAGCAGGGGGCTCGAGATGGCCTGCTGCGCGGCTTCCATGGCCCGGTTTTCTCCACGGCCGATGCCGGTCCCCATCAGCGCCGAGCCGCCGTTCTGCATGACGGTGCGGACATCGGCGAAATCGACGTTCACGAGGCCGGTGCGCGAAATCAGGGTGGAGATGCCCTGCGTGGCGTGGAGGAGCACCTCGTCAGCCTTCTTGAGCGCGTCCTGGAAGGGAATGCCCTTTCCAACCACCGCCAGCAATCGCTCGTTAGGTACGACGATCATCGTGTCGACGTGCTGACGCAGGTCGACGATGCCCTGCTCCGCCTGGCGCATTCGCTTGCGGCCCTCGAACAGGAACGGCTTCGTCACAATGCCGACCGTGAGCGCGCCAGCTTCCTTGCCCAGCTGCGCGATGATGGGCGCGGCCCCTGTCCCCGTTCCCCCGCCCATGCCGCAGGTGACGAAGACGAGGTCGGCGCCGGCAAGCGCGCGACCCACTTCCTCACGGTTTTCCTCGATGGCCTGACGCCCGATTTCAGGTCGCGCTCCGGCGCCGAGTCCTCGCGTGAGCTTCTTCCCGATCTGGATCTTCACGTCCGACTTCGAGGCCAGCAGGGCCTGTGAGTCCGTGTTGATCGAGATGAACTCCACGCTTTCGAGGCGTTCGTCGATCATGCGGTTGACCGCGTTCCCGCCGCCGCCGCCGACGCCCACGACCTTCATGCGAGCGTTCTGGGGTGGGGTCTCTTCGAACTCGAAGATCATGCGCGCGTGGCTCCAATGCTTGGAGGATGGGCCCAAGCGGGCCGACAGAAACGGCGCGACCCCGGCGCGCGCCTCGCCCTTACCAAGCGCGACCGGCCGTCACCCCGCGTCTCCAGCCCGTACGACGGCAGGCAATATACGTCGTTTCTTCACAAAGGCCATGTTCACTTCCGCCCTTAGTGAAAGAGCCACAAGTGGTTGCGAGCCAAAATAGTTTTCCACATGGAAAGTCACAAAACAGATGTGTGATGAGGGCAAGGGCATAGGCAAAGGGCAGAGAGTCGCGTTTCGCGGCCCTCTGCCCCCTTGCCACTGTCCTCTGCCCTTAGAAGAAGTCCTGCAGCCACAGCTTCACGCGCTGCGCCAGCTTCTCCATCCCCGGAGCGTTCAGCATCGGCGCCTTTTTCGATGCCGGCGTTCCGGCGCCAATGGCGAAGCGATTCGCGCCGTATTGGGTGAGGCCCACCGCCGTCGCAAATCGCGGCGCCTCAACGGCATCGCTCAACCCGACGATGTTCTCGTGAGGCACCGCCACCCGCACCGCCGTTCCGAAGAGATCAGCCGCCAATTCACCCATTCCCGGCAGCGCCGACGCTCCGCCGGTAAGGACAATTCCTGACGACAACTTGCTCAGGTATCCGGAGCTCTGGATGTCCCGAAGCACCAGGTCGAAGATCTCATCCATCCGCTGGTGGATGATGTGAGCAAGGAGATCGCGTGAGATCTGCCGATCGCCCTGAGCGGCGGTACTTGGCAGCGTGATCATGTCCGCACGATCCACCATCGGTTCGTACGCGCATCCGTGACGTTCCTTCACGCGCTCGGCGTCGGCCTGCGTGAGCCCGAGCCCGTGAACGATGTCATTCGTGACGTTGTTTCCACCGTACATGATGGCCGCCAGGTGCCTGATCTTCCCCTCGTGGAACACGGCGACATCGGTTGATCCGGCACCCATCTCGATGAGCGCGACGCCAAGCTCCTTTTCGTCCTCGGTCAGGACGGCAAGCGCGCTGGCCAGCGGCTCGAGGACCAGTTCCTGCACCTTGTAGCCGGCGCGTTCCACGGCGCGTCGCAGATTGGAGGCCGGCCCGCCGCCGATCGTGACGAGGTACATCTCGGTCTCCAGCCGCGTGCCGACCATGCCCACCGGCTCCCGGATGCCTTCCTGCCGGTCCACCGTGTACTCCTGCGGGATAGCGTGCAGCAGCTCGCGGTCCGGCGGGATGTCACGAGTTCGCGCCACGGCGTTCACCCGCTCGATGTCGGAGCGGGAGATTTCGTCGCCGCTGACCACCACGATCCCCTTCGAGATCATCGCCTCCATGTGCTCACCGGCGATGCCCGTATAGAGATGGTCAACGCGGGCGCCGGACATGCGCTCGGCGTCGGTGAGCGCCTTCTTGATCGATCGCGTCGCCTCCTCGATGTCGGCCACTACACCTCGACGCAGTCCCGTGGTACGCGCCTGACCCACCCCCAGCACCTTGATGCCCGGATGGCGTGGCAGTTCCCCTACGACCTCGGCGATGATGGCCGTGGTCTTCGAGGAACCGATGTCGAGTCCAGCAACGAGTCGTTCTGGGATCATGGGAATCGGGCGATCACCTGGTCACGGAAGCGGAAATCGAGTTCGCGGGGACGCGTCTGACGTCGTGCGAGTTCGGCCTCGACAGAAGATATCTGCGCCAGCCGTTCCACGCCGATGTCGGGGCGCAGGCGAACCGAGACGCTCACGAGGTCAAGAACGAACTCGTCCCGGCCAGTGCGCCGGACTTCGTTCACTCTCGCGAAGAGGTCACGCTGCACGGCCTGGAGCTGGCCGAGAAATCGCAACAGCGCGGAGTCCGCGCTGGCAATGATCGGCACGTCCACCGGCGTTTGGCTGGGATCGAGCGGCAGGGCGTGACCCGTGGCATCGTAGGCCCGGAGTCCGTTCCGCGACGCTACGAAGGCCACCGGCTGATGCTCCTCAACGGTGATCACCAGCGTCGAGGGAAATCGCCTGGCAATGCGAACGCCACTGAGTTGAGGATGCTTCGCGACCCGCTGCCGCAGCGGCTCCAGGTCGTTCCAGATCGAAAACGTCGTGTCGATGGCAAGCCGTCTCCGGATCTCCTCCGGCGGAGTAAACCTTGCATCCCTCACTTCCACACGCCGCACACGGAAGAAATCCAGCCGCGACAGGACTGGTCGGGCCCAGAAGGGACCGGTGATGGCGGCAAGCAGCGCCAGGGCGGCGATTCGACGTCCCCAGCGAGGCCGGCTCGGCGTTGAAGAGTCGTCCTGATCGTTCATCGCGGCACACCAAGACGCTGCAACAGCTCGGTGCCGGTGTGCGTGATATCGCCCGCGCCAAGCGTCAGCACGACGTCACCGTCGCGCGCGGCGGCCGCGATGGCATCGGCGAGTGCTGCTCGCTCTCCAACCCATACCGGCGAATGCCCCGCCCGTCGCAACGCGTCCGCCACCAGGGCCGACGTGATGCCTGGCAACGGCTGCTCCCGGGCCGGATAGATCTCGGTGAGGAAGACGAGATCCGCGCGTGCCAGGGCGACGCCAAAGGCATCCGCGAAATCCCGCGTCCGCGTGAACAGATGCGGCTGGAAGGCGGCGATGAGACGCCGGCCAGGAAAGGCAGCGCGTGCCGCATCCAGCGTCGCGGTGATCTCCGTCGGATGATGCGCGTAGTCGTCCACCACCTGCACGCCGCGCACAGCACCAAGGCGCTGGAACCGGCGCTCGACGCCCTCGAACCCCTCAAGACCGCCGCGCAGCGACTCCAGCGTCGCTCCCAGTGTGACCCCGACGCCGATGGCTGCCAGCGCATTTCGCACGTTGTGCATTCCGGGAACACGCAGCGCGAGCTCACCCAGGTCGGCTCCGTCGAGCCGAACGAGGAATCGCAACCGGCCTTCCACCGAAAGGAGTTCCTGCGCCGAGAGCCGGGCCGCCCCATTGGCGATGCCGTAGGACAGAAGCTCGGCCCGCGCCGGGATAGCGAGCGTCGATGACCCGGGATCGTCAGCACAGGCCACCACGGTCCGTGCGGGCGCCAGGAACTGCTCGAAGGCTTTCCTGATGTCGTCAAGGTCCGCGTAGATGTCGAGATGATCTGTTTCGACGTTCGTGATGACCGCGACCGTCGGCGTGAGAGCGAGGAAGGAGCGATCGTACTCATCAGCCTCCACCACGAACAGGCTGTCGCCGCCGGCGCGAAGATTCCCCTGCCAGGCAGCTACGCGACCACCCGCCAGTCCCGTCGGCGAGTAGCCGGCCGCCGCCAATGCCTCGGTCGTCATGACCGTCGTCGTGGTCTTGCCGTGCGTACCCGCCACCGCCACGAGCTCGGCGCCGGCTACCGCCTCGCCTAACGCCTCCGCCCGTCGCACGACCGGAATGCCGAGTTGCCTGGCTCGCATCAATTCCGGGTGATCTTTTGGCACCGCGGAGGTGACGACGACAGCACGCGCCCTTTCGACGTGGACGGGATCGTGACCGCTCACGACCTCGATCCCATGCCGGCCGAGATCGCCTGCCGCATCGGGAGCCACGTCGCAGCCAGTCACCGCCACGCCGCGACGCCGATACAGTTCCGCGAGCGCGCTCATCCCGGCGCCCGCGATCCCCATGAAGTGAACTGGTCGCGAATCTCCGTCGTGGAGTAGCGTCACCGCGCCCCTGCCTGCTCGAGGAGGCGCGCCACTCGCCCGGCGATATCCATGGCCGCGCCGGCGCGCGCGCGCGACGCGGCGCCGGCAGCCAACGCGCGCAGCGACCGATCATCCGCCAGCAACGATCGGATCTCGGTGTCGATCCGATTCGCGGTCGCTTCGGATTCGGGTATGCATCGCGCCGCGCCGGCTTCGGCCAGCGCCCGGGCGTTGGCCGTTTGATGGTCGGCCGCCGCCGTGGGCAGAGGCACCAGCAACGCCGGGATTCCCCAGGCGCAGAGTTCTGCGGTGGTCATGGCCCCGGCTCGCGTCAAAGCGATGTCGGCAACGGCGTACGCTTCGGCTATTGGAGACAGGTAATCCCTGACGATTACGCGCTCCGATGAGTGGTGTGCGTGACGCTGGAAGTGCGACGGCCCTGTCGCCCAGATGATGTGAAGACCATCGGGCAACCCGGCCGCGACCCACTCGTCGACGCGCGCATTGAGTGCGGCCGAGCCCTGGCTTCCGCCGAAAACAAGGAGCACCCGCGCGCCCACGGGAATTCCCAGCCGTCTCCGGCCTTCCTCACGCGATGGGCGCGGCTCTGGAGGCGGCTCAACGGGATTGCCCGTGTGCACGGCACGCGACATCGCGCGACCAGGCAGTCGCATCGCCGCTTCCGGAAAGCCCAGGTAGACCTCGCGCGCCCAGCGACTGAAGAAGCGGTTGGTCTGGCCAGGAACGCTGTTCTGTTCCTGCAAGACGAATGGAAGGCCTTTCACGACGCACCAGGCCAGCGTCGCCGAGGAGGCGTACCCGCCGGTGGCGACCGCCAGCGCGGGCACGCGAGCGCCTAACGCGCGACCGATTTCACCCCACGACACGACGAGGCCCCGCACGGTCCGCCAGCTGCGCCAGGGCGCAGCGCGATAGAGCGGGTGCAGGTCCAGCAGGATATGCGGAAATCCGGTACCCGGCAGCACGGTCCGCTCGATTCCCCGCTGCGCGCCGACGAAGAAGGGATCGACATCGGGGCGAAGCCTGACGAGAGCCCGCGCGATGGCCAGCGCTGGATAGAGATGTCCGCCGGTGCCACCGCCGGAAAAGACCACCAGCACCTACGCCGCGACCGAAAGAGGGTTTGTCGCGCCGCTACCCAGGACTTTTTCCCGCCGGCTGCCGATGTTCACGAGGATGCCGGTCATCAGGAACGACAGCAGAAGGTTCGAGCGCCCATACGACACGAAGGGCAGCGTCAGGCCTGTCGTCGGGAGCAGGCCGATGACGACGCCGATGTGCACGAATGCCGTGATCACCGTGGTAATGGTGAGGCCGACGGCGACGAGTTGCTGGAACGGCGTCCTGGCCTGCCGCGCGATTCTGATTCCGAGCCACGCGTAACCGGCAAAAAGACCGACCAGCAGCAGCATTCCGAGAAAGCCCCATTCCTCCCCCACCGTGCTGGCGATGAAGTCGTTGTATCCGAGAGGAACCCATCCGAATTGCTGGCGTCCCTGGCCGAAGCCCTGTCCCCAGAACCCGCCCGATCCGACAGCAATCAGCGACTCCTTCAACTGATGCTCGATAGCGGAGTTCTCGGCGCCAAAGAACGAAACCACCCTGAGCAAGGCGTACTGCAGCCGCAGGAGCTGGCCCCACAGCAACGGAATGGCGATGACGCCGAGCACGACGAAATGTCCGATTCGCGCGCCGGCGACGAACAGGATGATCCCCATGGTCAGCGTGAACATCAGCGCGACGGAAAGATCCGGCTGGAGGATCGCGAGCATGTTCAGCACGCCAACCACCATCAGGATCGGCAACAAGCCCTTCGTCAGGCGGCGCATCTTGTCACCCTTCTTCACCACCAGCATGGACGTCCAGATGACGACCGCCAGCTTGCCAAGCTCCGATGGTTGCAGGGATGCGCCCAGAATGAAGCGTCGCGACCCGTGGCGCACCGGAGCAATCAAGGTCGTGAAGGGCAGCACGGTGATCAGCATGAGTGCGATCGTCAGGAACATGAGTGGCCACGCGAGCTTCCGGAGCTTCTCGGCATCCACCTTGGCGGCGACACCGAACGCCACGACGCCCACACACACGCCAAGCGCCTGACGACTCACGAAGAACCAGCTGGCGTGATCATCCTGCATGGCGACTATGGCGCTCGCGCTATACAGGAAGGCCAGGCCGAAAACGGTCAGCGCCGCCGTGAGCACCACGAGGGCTCGCGCCTCGACGCTCATGGCCCACCGATCTCGAACCTGCAGAGCCACGGAGGTCATGGGCGACCGTCCGCGCTGCGAGCCAGACGGGTGAACGAGCGCCCGCGATCCTCGTAATCGGTGAACATGTCGAAGCTCTTGCAGGCTGGTGAAAGCAGGACGCAGTCGCCGGGAACGGCGAGCTCCCGCGCCCGGGCCACCACGTCGGCGAAATGACCCGTCAGGCGCTGCAGAGGCGCCACGCCACTGAGATCGTGCTGGATCAGGTCCGCCGATTCGCCATACGCGAGGACGGCCTTGCAACGCTTTCGAATTGGCTCCGAGAGGTCAGTGTACGGTTCACCAGCGTGTCGACCGCCGAGCAACAGCACGGTCGGCCGGGTCATGGCGCAAATGCCGACCTTCGCGGCCGCCACGTTGGTGGCCTTGGAGTCATTCACCCAGAGGACGCCGCCAGAATCGGCGACCGTCTCCAGCCGGTGCGCGAGCGGGGGCATGCTCCGTAATCCGGCGGCGATCCTCCGTCTTGCATTGATGGAAGTGTGCGCTGGGTCCGCGGAGGCGACGGCGAGCGCGGCGGCCAGCGCGTTCCCCACGTTGTGATCGCCAAGCAGCGGCAATTCAGCGCGCCGAAGCAGTGGCTCGTCGAGGACGATCAGCGCCCCGTGCTGTCGATCGTAGAACGCGTCGCACAGACGACCCTCACCGCTGAATCGCATGAGATAACCCGATGCCTTGCGCGCCATCTCGAGGGCCGTGGGGTCGTCGGCGTTCACGACCCAGCGCGACGACGACTCGGCGTTCCGGAAGAGGAGTGCCTTGTCGCTGTAGTACGACCCGACGTCGTGATATCGGTCCAGATGATCCGGCGACAGGTTGGTCAGAACGCCCACCGTCGGCGCGATCGAGGGTGTGTCGTGCAGCTGGTACGACGACACCTCGAGCGCGATCCACGTCGGTGGTCGTGTGTGAAGGGCGACTTCACTCAGCGGCCGGCCGATGTTCCCGGCGACCTCGGTCTCGAGTCCCAGGTTGCGCAGCAGCTGACCGATGATCGACGTGACGGTGGTCTTTCCGTTGGTGCCGGTGACGGCGACGTAGCGCACGTCCGGCAGCTCCGACAAGGCCAGCTCCAACTCGCTGATCACCGGCACGCCACTCCGACGGGCGGCGGTGAGCGCCGCCGCATCGGAAGGAACCCCCGGACTCGTCACCACCACCGAGGCGCGCGCGAGGCGCGCGAGATCGTGACCGCCCACCTGCACCTCGACGCCGGCCGCCCGCAGCGCGGTCGCCACCGACTCAAGGTCGGCGGATCGCCCGCTATCGGACGCGTACACCCTGGCGTGCCTCGAGCGCAACAACCTGCACGCGGCATCGCCACTCCGGCCGAGTCCGATCACCGCAACTTCACCATGACGCCAGGAGTCGGGGATCATCGCAGTTTCAGGGTCGTAAGGGCGACGAAGGCGCACAGGATGCCAAGAATCCAGAAGCGCACCACGACCTGGGATTCCGTCCAACCCTTCATTTCGAAATGATGATGAAGGGGCGCTTTGCGGAACAGCCGGTTCGCCTTCGCATACTCGATGCCGTGGCGCGCCTTTCGAAACTTGAACACTCCACGCTGCAGGATGACCGACATCGTCTCAGCGACAAACACCCCGCCGATGAACAGGAGCAGGAATTCGGACTTGAGCAGGATGGCGATCGCGCCGATGGCGCCCCCGAGCGCGAGCGCTCCGGTATCGCCCATGAAGACCTCGGCAGGGTGCGCGTTGAACCACAGGAACCCGGTGCACGCACCAGCGAGCGCCAGGCAGAACACGGCGAGTTCACCGGAGCCCGGCAGGTAGAACAACTGGAGGTACTCGCTGGCGTCGACGCGCCCCATGACGTAGGCGAACAGTCCGAACGTCACGAGCGCGATGGCGGAGAGACCGGCGGACAGTCCATCCAGTCCGTCGGCGAGGTTCACGGAGTTACTGACGCCGGTGAGAATGAAGGTCACCCAACCGACGTACAGCCACTCGAGCGCGGGCCAGGCGGGAACGATGATGATGTACTTGAAGAACGGGAGCGTCGCCGATGCGCCGGGCAACGTGGACAGCGGCACCCTCCAGAGCAGGATGCCCACCATGAGTCCGATGGTGATCTGGCCGGCGAGCTTGTAGCGCTCGACCAGCCCGGCCACGTCGCGCCCTTCACGCTTCTGCTTGAGCTTCAGGTAGTCGTCGAGAAACCCGATGCCGCCCATCCAGATCGTCACGATCAGCGCGACGATGACATACGGGTTGTCCAGGCGGGTCCAGAGCACCGCCGGTCCGATTCCCGCGGCCAGCAGTATCAACCCACCCATCGTCGGCGTGGCGGCCTTCCCCTTGTGCGAATCCGGCGTGCCCTGCCGAACGCCCTGCTGGACCTTCATCGCGCGCAGCCGGCGGATGATCGGCGGTCCGACCAGGAACGACAGCAGCAACGCCGTGACCGCCGCGCCCGCACCCCGGAACGCGAGGTAGTTGATCAGCCTCAGCGTCGGGATTTCATCCTGGAGCGGGGACAGAAGCCAGTGAAGCACAGATGGGAGATGTGAGATGGGAGATTTGAGATAAGCTGCTCGATCTGATTACGCTGAGGACCAATCCTGCAGTAGAGGCACGAGACGCTCGAGGCGCACGCCGCGAGACGCCTTCAGCATAACGATAGCATCGCGTGGAAGCCGGGACGCCAGAGACTGCCAGAGTTCCGGGACATCGGGCGCGGTCAGGACTCGATCACGGGCGTCGCTGCGCGCTGACAGGGGCGCGACGAAATCTCCGATTCCGGCAACCAGCACGGCGCCTGACGACAGCGCCCTCCCGGCGATTTCCTCGTGCAGCGCCGGAGACTGAGGTCCAAGTTCGCGCATCGTGCCGAGCACCAGGACACGAGGCTTGCCGCCGTCGAGCGAGTCGAGCAGGGCGATCGCCTCGCGCATGGACGCCGGGTTGGCGTTGTAGGCGTCGTTGATGATTGTCAGATCGCCGCTGGTCATCCACCGCCCTCGCATGTCGAGGGGCTCCACCCGCGAGATGCCCGCGGCGGCAACGTCGTCAGGAATACCGCAGGCTCTGGCGACAGCCATCGCCAGCATGGCATTCCGCAGATTGTGGGCGCCGGGCACCCGCATCGAGATCCGCGTGTCAGCAAACGAGGCCCAGCCGCGCCCGTCGCTGTTCATGCCCCATCGATCGGGATGCACGTCTCCGCCATCGAGACCCGCCTCAATGACTCGACCAGCCCGGGATCGCGCCGCGCGCCCAATCTCGGGTTGCGCGGTCGGGGCGACACCAAGAGGAACGCGGTCATAGATCGCGGCCTCTTCATTCAGCACACCTTCCAGCGAGCCCAGTCCTTCGAGGTGCTCCTCGCCGATCGACGTCACAACCGACAGGTCGGGTGACACGATGCGACGGAGGAGTCCCACTTCGCCGGGGATGCTCGTGCCGACTTCCACGACAGCGACCTGCGCGTTCGACGGCAACCGCAACAGGGTCAACGGCACCCCGACCTGGTTGTTCAGGTTTCCCGTCGTGGCGTAGACGTCGAGGGATCCTGACAACGCCGCCCGGATGAACTCCTTCGTGGTCGTCTTGCCGTTGGAGCCCGCCACGGCCACGACCGTGCCGCCCCAGACTCCGCGCCACCAGGCGCCTAACGCGCCCAGCGCCCGCGTCGTGTCCCGGACGGCGATGACGGGAACACCAGGGCCAACGGTGCCGGAAGGATCGTCCACGACGAGCGCCGAGGCGCCCGCGCTGGCCGCTTGTGCGAGAAAGTCATGTCCGTCGAAACGTTCGCCGCGAAGGGCGACGAAGATGTCGCCCGACGCCAGTGTCCTGGTGTCGGTAGAGACGTTGCCAAGTACCGAAGTCCCCGCGGGCCTCGCCGACGGCTGCAACTCCGCGCGCAGCGCCTCCCCGAGGCGATCGAGGGTCCAGGTCATCATGGCTGGCCGGCCGGCTGTGCCGCGAGCTCACGAACGATCGCCTGCTCATCGAATGGCAGCGACGTCGTTCCGCGGATCTGGTATGTCTCATGGCCCTTTCCGGCCAGGAGCACGAGATCGTCGGGTGAAGCGAGGGCAAGCGCGCGGGCAATCGCTGCGCGCCGGTCCTCGATTCGCTCGTGATTCCTGCCCCGCATACCGCGCTCGATGTCGTCGAGGATGCGCTCCGGATCTTCCGTGCGCGGGTTGTCGCTGGTGATTATCACCTGGTCAGCTCTTGATTCGGCGATGGCGCCCATTTGAGGACGCTTGCCGCGATCGCGGTCTCCGCCACAACCGAAAACGACGATCAATCGCCCGCCGACAAAGGGGCGCACGGCATCCAGCGCACGATCGAGTGCATCCGGGGTGTGCGCGTAGTCCCTCAGGACCGCTGGCTTGTCCAGCAATCGTTCAAGGCGGCCCGGCACTTGCGGTGACGACGAGAGGCGCTCGGCCACGCTATCCAATGATTGGCCCAGTGCCCACGCCGCGGCGGCAGCGCCCAGCGCGTTGGCGACGTTGAACGCGCCGAGCAGCGGCAACGAGACGCTGGCGCGTTCGGTGCCGGCCGACAGCGTCCATTCGCTTCCCCGCGCCGTCCAACGGATACCCGTGGCGGCAACGTCGGCCGGGACAGCCATGCCGAACCGGACGCGCCGGCGGCGGACAGGCAGGACGTCCCACGCGCGATCGTCGGCGTTGACCACCTCCACGCCGTCACTGGCGACATAGTCGAGCAGCCGCGCCTTGGCTCTCACGTATGCCTCCATGGTCTGGTGGTAATCGAGGTGATCTCTGGTGACGTTAGTGAAGACCGCCGCCTGAAACGTCACGCCCTCGACGCGCCGCTGGTCGAGGCTGTGCGAGGATACTTCCATCGCCACGCGCCGTACGCCCGAGTCTTTCAGTTGGCGCAGGACGCGCTGGAGTTCCACGACTCCTGGCGTGGTGAGGCCGCTGCCTCCCGGAATCACTTCACCGGCGCTGCCACGCAGTACGCCCAGCGTGCCAATCGATGCCGCCGCGGCGCCGGGATCGTGAAGCTGGTGTCGGAGCAACCCGACGGTAGTGGTCTTTCCGTTGGTTCCCGTGACACCCACCATCGTCAGGCCCGCGGCGGGATCACCGAAGGCCGCGCGCGCCACCACGCCCGCGGCATGGCGGGCGTCGTGCACGACGAAGGCAGGAAGGCTGCAGCGCGATACATCCTCGACGATCGCCGCGGTGGCGCCTGACGTGGCCGCCACGCCCAGGTAGTCATGGCCATCGAACGCCGCGCCGCGCATCGCCACGAACAGGGCGCCCCTGGTGACGCGCCGGCTGTCATCCGTGATGTCGGTGAACGAGTCAGGCATGCTGCCTGACGAGCGCAATTCCCCGCTCCGCGACAACGCGTCTTCGATCGCCCGGGCGGTGATGGCGTTCACCGACGCGCGACCCTCACCAGCGTTCCCCCCACGACCAGGGTCCCCGGGGGCGGAGACACCTCGAACGGCACGCCGCTGACGATGGCGACGCGCAGGCCGGCCCGGTGCAGCTCGCGGGCGGCCACACGAACCGGAAGACCGCGCACATCGGGAATGGTCACGCGCTCCCGCGCGGCGGGCCTGGTGGACTCCGCGCGCAGGTCGAAACGGGCACGCGCCGGCGGGGGCATGGGCGTCGAGTCGACGAGTGCATAACGAGGCTGCGGCGGCGGCACGTCCGCCCCCACGCGGCCGGTCGCCACGACGCGGCGCGTGGTCGAGGACTCCTCGGGCGGTGGTACGTATCGCGCGCGCTGCATGGCCAGGTCACCCCGGTCAAGCGACGCGTCGCGCGCGGCGATCGCGGCCTGCAGCACGGCCTTTGCCACGGGCGCCGCGGTCTTTCCGCCGTAGTAGGCCCCACGCGGGTTGTCGAGCTTCACCAGCACGACGTACTGGGGTTCCTTCGCCGGGAAGAGTCCCACGAAGGTCGACGTGTAGCTCCCGTCGACATACCTCCCATTCGAAACGCCACGGGCCGTTCCGCTCTTTCCGCCGAGGTCGAAGGTCGCCAGGCTGGCATCGGTGGCGGTGCCGCTGTCGACGACGCTCGCCAGCACGTCCCGAAGCGCGCGCGCCGTTCTCGGTTTGAGCACCCGACGCACCAGTTGCGGGCGATGCTCGTACACCAACTCGCCATCGGCATCGCGGATCGACTTGACCAGCGTGGGAACGAGGAGGAGACCGTCGTTGGCGATGGCGCCGTACGCGGCGGCGAGTTGCACCGCCGTGACCGAGATTTCGTATCCAATGGCCATCGACGCCTGACTGGGACAGCTCCAGAGGCGTGGCTCCTTGAGCCGCCCGCTCGCCTCGGACGCGTACGCGATACCCGTCGGCGTCCCGAATCCGAAGTCTCGCAGGATTTCAAAGACCTCCCGCCTGGACAGCCGCTCCGTGAAGCGGGCGATCCCGATATTGCTCGAATACCTGATGACGTCGGCCAGCGACAGGCGCTGCGCGCGGTGAACGTCCGTAATGGTGCGGCCGCACGTCCTATAGGTCCCGTTGAACGTCTCGATCATTTCATCCAGGCGCGCGCGCTCACCCTCCACCATGCGGCCGGCGAAGAACGGCTTGAGCGTCGAGCCGGGCTCGAAGGGCTCCGTCAGCGCCAGGCTGCCCGTGTTTACCCGGGACTCGCGACGACTTGCCAGGCACCGGATCTCCCCCGTGGCGGGTTCGAGCACCACGATATCGCCACCGGAAACGCCAAGGCGGATTGCCGCGTCGGCAAGCGCACGGTCGCAGATATCCTGCATGACGTAACTCACCGTCAGCGTAACCGAGTGACCCGGAACCGGTGGCTGGGTCAGGGCATCCAGCGACTCGTATCGCCGGCCGCCGGGGCCAAGCAGGTCCTTCGTGGATCCACGCTGTCCGCGCAACAGCGAGTCGAGCACCAGTTCGAGTCCGTCCTGGCCGTTGCCCTCGGACGACGTGCGACCCACGATGCGGCGCATTCCCTCGAGGGGCACATAGTCGCGCTGAACGGACGGATCGGGATGAACGCCGCGGAGCGCGCTCACCACGGCCACATCGGACGGCATGAACGCCTTCGGGATCTCGACCCACTTCCGCTTCCGGTCGGTGGCGCGCCGGATGGTGGCCCCGTCGACGCCGAGGCGGCGGAGGTCGCGCGCCAACCGGCGTGGATCCCGGACTTCCGTCGGCGCGACGTTCAGCCGGACGCGCACCTCGCTCTGGGCCAACGGCACGCCCGCCACGTCGAGGATCTCGCCGCGCGGCGCCGGCAGCGCGTTTCTCGAGTAATGCTGGCGCGCCGCCATTCGCTGCCAACGCTCTCCCTGCCAGAGCTGCACCCAGCCCGCGCGGAGCACCAATGCGGCGGCGAAGGCGACCAGGACGCCCTGAACGACGCGGAGCCGCGTGGTCTGCAGCATTGCCTAACGCCTCACGGGGTCGGGGAGATGGATGACCTGGCTGTCGCTCGGGAAGTGCATGCCAAGGCGCTGGACGCGTGGCACGAGCTCCACCTGGCTCGACACTCGACGGACCTCACCCTCGAACCGCGCCCGCTGTGCCTGCAATTCGTCAACCTTCGCCCCCAGTGCGTGCAGCCGCGCGGCCGCCGCGTTTCCGCGCGCGCGGCGCCAGACCACGCTCGACGTGACGACCAGGAAGGCCGCGAGACCGATGGCGATCGCGGTGCGACCACGGAGCGCGCCACGGCGTGCCATCATGCCGCGCGTCGCCACGCACGAAGCAGGGCGCTTCGCGCCCGCGGATTGCTCTGCGCCTCGGCCGACGAGGGGCGCACCGGCTTGCGAGTGACCGTGGACCCGAGCGGCTTGCCACGACATGTGCAAACAGGCTGCTTCGGAGGACAAATGCAGGCAGCACTCCAGTCGGCGAACGCGTGCTTCACGAGGCGATCTTCACCCGAGTGGTACGAGATCACCGCCATCACACCGTCGGGCACGAGGCGATCGCGCAGAGCGGGAAGCGCGCGCTCCAACACGCCGAGTTCGTCGTTGACGGCGATGCGAACGGCCTGGAAGAGCGGCGCGAACTGCGGGGGGCCACTGCGTGGTCCGAGCACCGCGCGGATGGCATCGACCAGGTCATCGCTGGTCCGCAGGGGACGGTTTGCTCGCCGGCGTATGATCTCTCGCGCGAGGCGCCCCGAGCGAGGCTCATCCGCGTACTCACGGAAGATGCGGATCAGCTCGTGCTCGTCGCTCTCGTTGAGCACGCGCGCCGCATCGGTCTCCGCATCGGGTCGCATGCGCATGTCGAGCGGGGCGCCCGGCCTGAAGGTGAACCCGCGCGCTTCCTCGTCGATCTGGTGCGATGACACGCCGAGGTCCAGGAAAATGCCATCCCACTTCTCGCCGTCGAATTCAGGGAGTTCGTCGATCTCGGAGAAGTTGGCGCGGATTGCCTTGAACGAGCCGTCGCGTTCGTGCGCCTGGAGGCTGCGCGCTGCCGCGGCAATCGCCGCGGGATCCTGATCGATGCCAGTTACACGGGCACCCTGTTCGAGGAGCGCGAGGGCGTGCCCGCCTCCTCCGAGCGTACAGTCCAGGACGTGCCGAGCGTTGCCGAGCAGCTGGGCGACCTCGCGGGCGAGAACCGGCTCGTGAAAGGCTGGGATAGTGGCTGATTGTGTCACCGAACGCGGTCATACTAGTGACGGGGTAGCCCGCGCGTCAAGTGTTTGGCAAATTGAGAGTTGTGCAGCCCGCTTAAAGCAATCTGGAAAG
>DATCIJ010000074.1:0-7475 GCA_036507855.1 Gemmatimonadaceae bacterium
AGCTCGTACGCCAGAATGCCTATCGAGTAGATGTCGGAGCGATGGTCGAGGTTTTCCGATCCGGTGGCCTGCTCGGGCGACATGTACTGGGGAGTCCCAACGGCGACGCCCACGGTGGTGAGCGTCTCGCCGCCGGCCGCGCTCACCGCCTTCGCCACGCCGAAGTCCATCACCATGGCGTGCCGGCCGGAGAGCATCACATTGTCCGGCTTGATGTCGCGATGCATGACGCCCTGGCTGTGCGCGTACGCCAGCGCATCAGTCACTTCACGGAGTATTCGCACGGCGTCGTGCACCGGCAGTTGTCCCTCGCGGTCCAGCTTGCGGCGCAGGGACTCGCCCTCCACGTACGGCATGACGTAGTACAGGAAGCCCGCGAGTTCACCGGAATCGTGCAGCGGAAGCACGTGCGGGTGCTGCAGCTGGGCCACGATGCGGATCTCGCGCGGAAAGCGGTCCGGTCCCAGGGCGGCCGCGAGTTCGGGGCGGAGGACCTTGATCGCCACGCGACGGTCATGTTTGGCGTCGCGCGCGAGATAGACGGTCGCCATGCCGCCGGCGCCGAGCTCTCGTTCGATCTCGTACTTGCCGGCAAAGACCTCGCGCAGGCGGTCGAGTTGGTTCGACACGGGGCCGAATGTATGACTCGGTCAGACACGTGGCCAGCACGGGGGCACACGAGAGTTCGAGCCGGCGCCTGAGGCTTCAGTCGGTCCTCGGCAATGCCGGTCGCGCGCTCCGCGCGGAGGGACACGCGAGGATGGATCGCTGGACGGCCGCAGGGCTCACGGCACGAGGCTCATTCGTACCGGACGCCGCCTCGATCCCCAGTGTCCCGGGCCTCCCTCGAAGACGCCGGCGCACGCGGTCCCGCACTGCTCGCAGCGTCCGTCGCTCGTCAGGCGCCAACCCGTGATGTCGTAGCCATCCCGCTCGATGAGCGCCGCGCCGCACTGGTGGCAACGCGTGGTCTCGCCTCGCGCATTGTGCACGTTGCCGGTGAACGCGTAGCGGATCCCGTTCTCGGTTGCGATCTGGCAGGCGCGCGCGAGGGTCAATGCGGGGGTCGGCGGGCGGTCGAGCATCTTCCAATCCGGGTGGAACGCCGTGAAGTGAACCGGGACGTCCGGGCCAAGGCGATCCACGATCCACCCTGTCATCGCGTCGAACTCCGCTTCGGAATCGTTGAGGCCCGGAATGACCAGGTTCGTGATCTCCAGCCACGTGTTCGTGCCGTGCTTCACGTATTCCAGCGTCTCGAGCACCGGTTGGAGATGCGCGGCGCAGACATCGTGATAGAAGGCGTCCGTGAAGCCCTTGAGGTCGACGTTGGCCGCATCCATGTGCGCGTAGAATTCCGCGCGCGGCGCCGCGTTCTGGTAGCCGGCGGTCACCGCGACGCACCTGATCCCTCGCGCGTGGCACGCGTCAGCCACGTCGATCGCATACTCGTGGAAGATGACGGGATCATTGTAGGTGAACGCCACGGACCGGCATTCCAGCTCAACGGCCACCTCGGCAATCCGCTCGGGCGTCGCTTCGTCGGCGAGGGTGTCGACGTCGCGCGACTTGGAGATGTCCCAGTTCTGGCAGAACTTGCACGCCAGGTTGCATCCCGCGGTGCCGAAGGACAGAACAGGGGTGCCCGGAAGGAAGTGATTGAGCGGCTTTTTCTCGATGGGATCGATGCAGAACCCGCTCGAGCGCCCGTACGTCATGAGGACGATTCCGGCGCTCGTGCACGCGCGGACGAAACACATGCCGCGCTGTCCCTCGTGCAGCTTGCACTCCCGGGGGCAGATGTCGCACTGGACCCGGCCGTCGGCAATGCGGTGCCAGTGCTTCGTGGGAACCACGAACGCTGCATCGGCGTCGCGTATGGGAGCGTTCAACTCATAGGTCATGGTCTGCCTCGAGATCACCGCGGGACGCGGCACCATACATGACTAGGGGCGCGGGTGCCCCACCGGGATCAGGTAGACGGGTCGCTCCAGTCGTGGAAGCGACAGCGCGAGCGCGATCGCGTCGTCATCGAACGCCCCGACCGGCACGGCACCCAGCCGCAGCGCCGTCGCCTGCAGGAGGACATTCTGCGCTGCGTGCCCCGCCTCCATATGGACATAACGCTCCGCGCGCCCACCGTACTTCGTCGCGGTACGCTCGTACACAGCCGCCAACACGATCACCACGGGCGCGGAACGCACCGCGTCCTGATCGTGCGCTGCTCTCGCGATCGCGGTTCGAGGATCCGCTGCCCTGCGGACGAGGCGGTGAGATTGCGGGTCATAGTGGAAGAGGCCCTCGCGGGTCGCCACGTATGTCTCGAGCGGATACAGCGCTCCGGCCGATGGGGCGGTGCGATGGCCTTCCGCATCTGTCACGCCCTGCGCTGCCCACAGGAGCTGGCCGATCGTGTCGACACCGATCGGGTCATCGGTGAAGTCCCGGATCGAGCGACGGCGTGCGAGCGTCTGCTCGAGCGGGACGGTGCCGTGCTCTACGGGCGCCGGCAGCGCAGCTCCCTGGATCCCGTACCCAGTCGTCGTCAGCATGCGACCTCCTTCGGTCTGGTCCTCGACGCTGCAGCCCCCGACGGCAAGTGCCGCAGTCAGGATGGCGAAGGCACGTCGCCTCGAGAGAGATCCGTCGGTCATGATCATGGCGCCTCGCGATCGCCCGTCGGTCACATCGCTGCGCCAGTACACGATGTAGTAACACCTCTTCCGGAGTCTGTCGGGCAATGGGCGTGATGATGTCGTCCGTTTCCGCGCAACGCGCACTTCCCGGGCGCTGCAGGATCGGGGCCGACCACAGATCGTCTAATGCGCTTGCCTGTGCGGCGAGCCCCCGCCAGCTTCAGCCTGCACAGCCGGATCGAGCATCCTGGCACTCACGCCTGAGCCCCGACATTCCCCATGGACAAACGCGAATTCGTCCGCACGCTGGGCAGTACGTCACTGGGCCTGATGTTCAGCCCGGATATCCTCTCGCGCCTGGCGTCCACGCCGCCTGCGGTCCTGGCCGAAGACGAGGCGTTCTGGAAAGCGTTGCGCGGTAAGTATCGCCTGACGCCGGACTATATCAACCTCGAGAACGGCTACTACTCGATGCAGTCCGAGGGAGTGCTCGAGGCCTTTATCGCCAATGTTCGCAGGTTGAATTACGAGGCGGCGCGCTACATGCGCACCGTCCGCGTCGACGACAAGAACCGCGTTCGGGACAAGCTGGCCACGCTCGCCGGCTGCTCACCCGAAGAACTGATCATCACCCGTAACACGACCGAGTCGCTGGACACGGTGATCTCGGGTTTCGACTGGAAGCCAGGCGACGAGGCGGTGATGGCAGCGCAGGACTACGGCGCCATGCTCGACCAGTTCAAGCTCATGGCCCGTCGCTACGGGCTGGTGAACAAGGTGGTGTCGGTGCCGGTCGACCCACGCTCGGACGACGAGATCGTCCAGGTGTACGCCGGCGCGATCACCCCCCGCACCCGGCTGCTGATGATCAGCCACGTGGTGAACATCACCGGACAGATCCTCCCGGTGCGGAAGGTGGTCGACATGGCGCATGCGCGTGGCGTTGAGGTCATGGTCGACGGCGCCCACGCCTTCGCCCATCTCGACTTCCGCATCCCGGACCTCGGCGCCGACTACTATGGCGCGAGCCTTCACAAATGGCTGGGCGCGCCGTTAGGCGCCGGCATCCTCTACGTCCGCCGCGACCGCATCGAGAAGCTCTGGCCGATTTATGGCGAGGAAGCCACCCCCGCGTCGTCCATCATGAAACTCAACCACACCGGAACGCATCCATGCCACACCGATCTCGGGATCGAGCATGCCATCGCGTTCCATGAGATGATCGGGGTCGCGCGCAAGGAAGCGCGGCTTCGCTGGCTGCAGCAGTACTGGACGTCCAGGGTCCGCGGAACGCCGAAGATCGTGCTCAACACTCCCGCTGATCCGGCACGGTCCTGCGCCATCGCCAACGTCGGGATCGCCGGCGTCCCTCCAGGCAATCTCGCCCAGACGCTGTTTGAGAAGTACCGTGTCTACACGGTGGCAATCAACCGGCCGGAAGCGAGTGTCCTCGGCATCCGGGTCACACCACATCTTTTCACCACGACGGCGGATCTCGATGTGCTGGTCAAGGCGCTCGAGGTACTGGCGAGTTAGGAGGATTCATGCGCGCTTCGGTCTGGGCAGGCATTGCGCTGATTGTCGCCGGCGTCGCGGTGTACCTGCGCGGCGGTATCACGCGGAAGGAAGAAGTGCTCGATGTCGGCCCGTTGACCGTCTCGAAGTCGGAGCGGCAGCCCATTCCGCCGATGATCGCGGGTCTGGCGGTGGCCGCCGGCGTGCTCCTCGTCGCCGCGGGATTGCGAAAGAAAGCGTAGTCGTCCCCTGACTGATGCCGGACGCTCGCATAACGCGGCTTGCGGTGGCGCTGTTGCTGGCCACCTCGATGGCCCACAGTTCATCGACGACCCAGGCAACCGCTCCTGTCCAGCGCGAGTCGACTGTCGCGATCCCCGCGAGGGAAGTGCGCGCCGATGACAATGGCACGGATATCGTCGATGCGGAGATGCGGCACGTGGACTTCCACATCGACAGCGGCATCGTGCTGCGCATCGCCCGGTTACGGGGGTCGCTGTCGCCGACCCTCGCCGGGACGCCGCCAACGTTCGACGACAAGAAGTCCTTCACGCTCCGCATGCATTCGGCGGATATCGCGATCGATACCGCGAGCCTCGCCGTGCTCCTCAACCGTCACGTGTTCGGAGCGCGGGCGCGGTGCCAGCATCGACGGCAATGACTTCATCCTCGATCCCCTCGCCATCCTCCCCCCTCCGAGAATCCGCCGTCGACTGACCCGGATTGCGGTAGGCGATGGCGAGATCGTGCAGAGCTTCGGCCCGGCGCCGGGTCAGGACGTCCGGTCGCTGCGCGAACCCGCCGCTGGTGCGCCTAACTACATGTACTTTCGCCACGGCACCCTGCGGTTTGGCAAGCTGACGATGGTCAACGCGGACCTGCTCATTGTCGATGCGAACCCCGCCAACACCTTCGACTTCTCGCTCGACCGATACAACGATCAGCTGGTGGCCGGATACTCGAAAAGCACCGCGGCGCTCGGCCTCGTCGTTCACATGCCGGACTTCAGGACGCTTGGCCTCAAGCCTGGCGCCGCTGCGGGCGTGCCGAAGATCCAACCGCCGAGCGCGGCGCCGACCATGCCGGCGAGAATGTCGCCAAGAAGGCCGTAACCGATACCACCAGCCACAGCAGTGGCCGGGCGCGCGCGCACGCGCCACGCGGGCATCTCCACCCTATGAATGAGGCCGCATCGTTCCCACGAGCGATGGCAGGCAGGACACGCCACGCCTAACGTTAACTTGCCAGACGGCCACCCTTGAGGAAGCGGCGAATGCGCCTGTCCATGATTGCAGGCTTCGGACTGATTGTCGCCGGGCTGTTCGTGCTGGTGCGCGGCGGGAGCTTCACGTCACGCCAAGAGGTGCTGAAAGTCGGCGACGTGTCCGTGACCGCCGAGGAGAAACGTCCTATTGAAGCCTGGATCGCCGGACTCGCGGTCGTTGGTGGAATCGTTCTGGTCGTCGCCGAAGCTCGTCGCAAGGCGTAGATCTCGCGGTTGCACTGAGTGGGAGCGAAGCGGACTCCGCGGGCCGGCGAGGCTTCTACCCTCACTGCCTGAATTGGCGTTGGTGAAGGGGTAATCGCACCCTGTTCCGACAATTCCGCAACGGGGCACCAGTACGACTGGTGCGACGGGAGACGGAATCAGATCACGACAGGAGCTGGAGAATCCAATCGGCTCCCCTCTCTCGATTGGAGCAGCAGGCGGAGGAATCGAAAGTCGAGATGCCGGGCGCTGTCGTGGAGCTAGTTGGAGAAGGCGCCCAGTCGCATCGAGGTCACCATCTACGCCGCGGCGCAGAGGTAACCATCGGACGATTCCGGGAGGCGCCCGAGAGGCGCAACGGCGGCACTGCGATCGCGTCGGGTGCGTCCCCAGCGCCCTCATCGCGCCGTTCCGATGTCGCCGTTAGGCAGACCCGTTCTGCGAGAGAGCTCGGACCAGGTGGCTGACACGGACGCCACGCTGAGCCTGAACGTCGCGGAAGGCCGTGCCCGGGTAGAACCAGGACCGCTTTTGGTAACGCAAAGTGTTGCGTGAAATGGGTTTGCGACACAATTATTGTCTCGCTGCCTTCAGGTGGCGTGTTTCGCGGATCGGATCGTGACTGGGGAATTTGGCGGGCGTCCGCCACCCCCTTCGCCGTGATCTCCTCCCGAGTGTGGGGCATCAGTGTCAAACCCAAAAACGGACAAGGGTGCACCAATCCAAGTGTGTTTCTAGATTCTGGTCCGAGGTCCCCCTGCTCGCACGCCGGAATGGGGATCCGTTTCACCCTCGCAGGAACGGCTTCGGCCCACCTATGTGCCGCGTCTGGATGCGAGAGTAAGCCGGTGAAGAAACCAGCTCCGAAGAAGGCAAGCCGTCATACGCTACCAGCGGAGGCGCCGGTCAAGCCCATTGCGCTGGTACTTATTGACGACAACCGGCTGCTGCGCGAGGGGCTCGTCGCACTGGTCCACGCCCAACCGGAACTGAAAGTCCTCGCGGCATCCGCTGACGCCGACGAAGCGCTGCAGAAGGTGCGGGAAGCCAGGCCGGACGTCGTGCTGGTGGACTTCGGCCTGGTGGACCACGATAGCCTGACCCTCACGTCCACGGTCCATGCGGAGGTTCCACAGGCCAAGGTGATCGTGATGGGGCTGCTTCCACTTCAGGAGGAAGTAACTCAATACGTTCGGGCAGGGGCGTCCGGCTTCGTCATGAAGAACGCGTCATTCGACGAGTTTCTTGCGACCGTCCGGGCCGTCGCGGCTGGTACTCATGTCCTGCCGCCCCAACTGACCAACAGCCTCTTCTCGCAGATCGCGCATAGTGTGGCGGGGAAGGACAAGGCCAGGGTCCTGGAGGCGGTGCGCCTGACCGCCAGGGAGCGACAGGTCATTGACCTGCTGGGTGAGGGACTCAGTAACAAGGACATCGCGGGTCGCCTGCGTATCGGCGTGCACACCGTCAAGAGTCACGTGCATAACGTGCTGGAGAAGCTGGCCATGCGCAGCCGCCTCGAGGTCGCCGCCTTCAGCCACGCGTCAGGCGGTTCGAAGTCTATCGGGTCGTAGCGCCTCGTCCTGGGCTGTCAACTCGTAACGAAGCAGGTCCGGCAGGCGCGGTCACTGGAATGAGCGGACGCGACGTCGTCACAGGCGAGTCGGGCGAGACATCGTGAGGATCGAGGCCAGCAGGTCGATGCCCTCCCACAGGTTCCTCAGCTTCAGGTTCTCGTCGGGGCCGTGCTGGTTGTTGTCGTGATTGACGAGTGAGACGCCCACGGTGGGAAGCCTGAGCTGCTCGCTGAATTCGCCGAACGGCATGCTCCCGCC
>DATCIJ010000075.1:0-15917 GCA_036507855.1 Gemmatimonadaceae bacterium
AACCGGGTGACGTGCTCGACCTCCAGCAGCCGACGCTCTTCGACGTCGAGTCGCGCCGGCAGACCAACGTCGACAACGCGCTCTTCCCCGATCCGTTCAACCTCGGCGGCATCCAGTGGAGGCGTGACAGCCGCGCCTTCACCTTCGAGTACAACCAGCGCGGCCATCAGCGGTATCGCGTCATCGAAGTCAATGCCACGACAGGCCAGGCCCGCGCGTTGATCGACGAACAGTCGACCACGTTCATCGACTACCGGCGCGCGGCGGGCACGCTCGATGGCGGCGGCCGCGTCTACCGCTTCGACGTCGACGATGGCGCCGAGCTCGTGTGGCTGTCGGAACGAGACGGATGGGCGCACCTGTATCTGTACGATGGCGCCACTGGAACGGTGAAGAACCAGATCACGAAGGGCGAGTTCGTCGTCCGCGCCGTGCAGCGCGTCGACCAGCCACGGCGGCAGATCTATTTCAGCGCGGGAGGCATGGATCCGGAACAAGACCCGTATTTCGCGCACTTCTACCGCGTGAACTTCGATGGAACGGGCCTGACGCCCCTGACCGGTGCGCCCGCCGATCACTCGGTGACGTACTCGCCGGACGGCGAACTGTATGTCGACACCTGGTCCCGCGTGGATCTCGCGCCGATCGCTCAGCTGCGCCAATCAACAGACGGCAAGGTACTGCTCGACCTGGAGCGCGCCGACATAGCGGCGCTGGCAAAATCCGGCTGGCGCGCGCCCGAAGTGTTCACGGCCAAGGGTCGCGACGGTACCACGGACATCTGGGGAGTCGTCGTCCGTCCGTCGCGCTTCGATCCGCGTCGCAAGTACCCGGTCATCGAGTACATCTACGCTGGCCCGCACGGCTCCTTCGTGCCCAAGAACTTCTCGCCGTACTACAACATGCAGTCGATCGCCGAGCTGGGGTTTGTCGTCGTGCAGATCGACGGCATGGGCACGGCGAACCGAAGCCGCAAGTTCCATGATGTGGCCTGGAAGGACATCGGCGACGCCGGATTCCCCGACCGCATCCTCTGGCACAAGGCGTACGCGGCGAAGAATCCGTGGTACGACATCACGCGCGTTGGAATCTTCGGCGGCTCGGCCGGCGGCCAGAACGCGATGGGCGCGCTGCTCTTCCATCCGGAGTTCTACCGCGTGGCCGTCGCCTTTGCCGGCTGCCACGACAACCGGATGGACAAGGTCTGGTGGAACGAGCAGTGGATGGGGTATCCGATCGGTCCCGAGTACGAGGCCAGCTCCAACGTCGTTCACGCGCACAAGTTGCAGGGGAAGCTGCTGCTCGTGCTGCCCGAGCTCGACACGAATGTCGATCCGTCGTCGACCATGCAGGTGGTGAACGCGCTGATCAAGGCAAACAAGACGTTCGACCTGCTCGTCATGCCGGGCGAGGAGCACGGCGGTGGCCGGCGGGGGCCCAGCGCGTCCTACGGTGACCGGAAGATGTGGGACTTCTTCGTCCACAACTTGTTAGGCGCGGAGCCGCCGCAGTGGAACGCGGCTGTGAACGCGGGCGCAACCGAAGGCGATGAAGGCTTGTTCGGCCCGAGCTGGGAATCGATTCGCGCCGGCTTCGAACGTCCTGTCCCAACCGGTGATCTGCTGGCCAGCGTGCCGCCGCGTCGTTAGGCAGGCGTGGAGTCAACGCTCAGGGGCGCCCCCGACGAATGCGCGTGCCTCACGAGCATGATGCGGGCACACGCACAGCATCGCCAACAATCGCGCCGGGCCCGGTTGGGTGTCGCGACGTGATGCGCGCGATTCGAGGAGTGCCTCGAGTGCATCAAGATCGATCGATGCCTTCGAATCGAGGACACGGGCAAGGGCCAGCTCGGCACCGATCCCCTTCGCCGACATCACCAGCCGCCGGCACCGATCGATGCGACGCGCGAGCGACGCCCGTTCCAGTCGAGTCGAGCTCATCAGCCGCTCTTGAAGGGCACGGAGGACGGCGACGTGGGAAGCGGACGAGGCTTCGGTCGCCGGCTTCGCGATTTCGCGACCGCGCTCTTCACTCAGCCACTTCTCCACCGCGGCCGAAACGGCAAGCAGGGCATCCGGCACGTTCTCATCCGGGCCTGGTTGCGCAATCGGGCCGCATCGCGACGAGCACATTCGCACGACGCGAAGGACATCCGCGGGCCTGTCCGATAGTGAGTCATCGCTGAACGCCAGGAGCCGACGGTTCGTTCCGTCGCCAACCAGGGCGATGGCGACACAATGCTCGGGGCCTGGCTTCGCGTCGACACGACGATGTGGACTGGTTCGATCCGTCCAGAGCGAGAGTGCCTGACGAAGCTCTTCGATGGCCTGCGATTCTCCGCGTTGCGCGACGCTCGCCGTTGCTTTCGCCAGCCTGTTGCCAAGCAGTGGCAGGGCGGACTTCAGCTCGTCGACTCCGCCAACGCTGGATGACAGGCGGGCCTTTCGTTGAAGGGCTCGCACCACCGGAACGAGCTCGCGCGCTGCGACCGGTGGTCCGATGGCATAGACCGCAATGAGGCGATGCGGCGACCCAAAGCGTCTCAGACGGCCAACTCGCTGCTCCAGACGAGCGATCGTCCATGGAAGGTCCAGATGCACAATCACGCCGGCGCGCCGAAGGCTGAGGCCCTCGCTGAGGACATCTGTTGCGATCAGCCAATGGAGTGGCATTGCTGCCGGTGTGGCGCTCGCGAGGTCGCCGATGTCGAGTGCGCGCACGATCTCCTCGACCGTCACGCGGCCCGACGCGATCCGGGCACCCGTACCGGTCACCAGAGCGCCCCCGCCGTCAGGCAAGCCCGCGCGGAACGTCGCGGCCGCGGTATCGGCGAACTGTGTGAACGCTACCAGCGGAGTCGATGGATGACGCTCGCGCACGGATGCGAGAAGCCGTATCCGCGCCTTGTCGGCAGCGCCGTCGTTTCGATCGAGGCAACCGAGTATCGCGCGCACTCCTTCAGTGTGTCTCTGGATCGCGGCCCGGATCCGGGGGACGTCGACACCGGAATCACCGCGACCCATCAACTCCGGGAAGCCGAGCTGGATCGCGTCATCGACCACCGGCCAGTAGGCGAGTTCACGACGGTCAGGCAGCCGTCCGGATTCCAGAGCGCCCTCCATGGCAGCCGCGCGCTGCAGCCGGCGCCGCAGCGTTGCGCGGAGAGCCGCTTCCGACGACGACCACGCCCGGATGAGACCGAGCAGCAACAGCGCGTGAGCGGCAGCGCCGTCCGCCGCCGGCACCGCTGGCGGAAGTGCGGCGATGGCCCGAAGGGTGTCCCGATCGGTGGGGACGTCCAGCCAGCGAGGTTCGGCGATTGCGGGAAGCGCTGATGCGCTGTCTGCCGCAACGCCAACCCACGAACCCGCCGTCCGACGCACGATGACGTGACGCAGCTCATCCTCACTCAACGTGTCGGCTCGCGATCCCATGAACAGCGCGACGAGGGCCCGGAGATCGCGTCCGCGATTGTGGATCGGTGTCGCCGTGAGGAGCAGGACCCGGGCACCCCACGCCAGATCCGCCAACGCTGCATAACGCTTGCTGCGGGGATTCCGCGCGTGATGGGCTTCGTCGAGCACCAGCAGCGCCGGCCTTTCCACGACCATCGTCTGCCCGCGGCTCAGCGCCTCATACGACTCGATGCGAGCGTCCACTCCGGTGCGCCTCAGTGCCTCGCGCCACATCTGTCGCAGCGCGGCCGGCGCGACGATCAGCACCGGCGTCATGATGCGCGCCACCGAAATCGCCACGAATGTCTTGCCCATTCCCGTCGCGTCAGCCAGCACTCCACCGCCCCACCTGCCTAACAAGGCAAGCAGGCGCGCGGCCGCCTCGACCTGGTGCGGTGCCAGGCGTATTCCCCCCTGCTCAGCCGTGATCGCCGGGGCCGCGAGGTACGCCTCCGCGATCCGCCGCATCACCTCACGCGGATCGGCCGCGATCAGCCGTTCATCCACTCGAGGAGCGGTGCGACCGTGCGCAGTCGGATGCGAAACGCGTCCAGGGCAGCCTCCATCAAATCGCCGCGGCTGGGCGGATCGCCCCGCAGGCCACGTTCGCCAAGGGGCGCCAGTACGTCGCGGGCGCGAGCCCAGTCGTCAGGCACCGGGAGGCGCGCCATCGTCCACGCAAAATGCCGCCGATATCCTCCCCGCGCCGGCTCGGCAACCGCTCCGACCCACGCGTTCGCGAGCGGAGAGTTGAACAACGCCGCGAGCGCCATCGCGTCAACGAGGTCCCGCGCCGGCAGCACGTAGCACGTGTTCAGTGGCACGGTTCGGTCGCCGGGCTGCAGCACGAGCGCCTGGAGCGACCGGCCAAGATCAGCCCACACGACCCGGGGCCGATCGGACCGCGATCCCTCGAGCCGGAAGAGAGACCACCATGCTACGCCACCCCGCGCGTCGGTTCGTGCCTCGAGCCTGCCGCGCCAGGGTAGCAGCCAGCTTCGAAGGCTCGCCGGCAACCGCTCGAGTGCCTGCCCCTCGTCGAAGTACGGGAATACAATGGATTCCGTACGATCGCCGGCGCACCAGGCCCGCACCGACTCGCCGCGCAGCACCGGCCGGACAAAACGCTGCTCGAGCACGGCGCGCCGCGATCCATCGCTCACCTCTGTGCCCGGGCACTGAGTCTCTGCGCGAACGATGAAGGCTTCATTGCAGCCGCACTTCACGCCGAGCGTCGCCACGCCGAGTCCAGCGGCAAACAAAGGCACACCGTCACGCGTGAGGCGGTCGAAAGCAGCGCGCGCCTCAGGTGGGAGCGCGATCCACGGCGCGCCGGCCGATTCGTCCAGCGGAAGCGCCGACCGCGGCGTCTGCCACGCCACCTCCAAGCGACCGCGATGCACGGCGAGTCGCGACGCTTCACCAGCGTTTGACGGTGACTTGCCAGCCACGACCAGCGACGGATACGTGGCCGCATCGAACATCGCCGGTGCGCCGGACCAATCCTCCAGCGCCACCAGCGTCGCTCGCTCGGCGAGGAGCCGACGCACGCCGCCACCAGCGAGCGATCGCCAGAGCTTGGATGGCACCAGTAACGACATGACACCATCATCGCGCAACAACTGATGGCTGCGCTCGACGAAGAGGCTCGCCGCGTCGATCTGCGATCCGAAACCAGACCCCGCCCGCGCCGCTCTCGCCCCGGCCAGCCAGGCTGCCTCCCTGTACACGCGAAACTCACGACGCAGCCCGTCGCGCATGGTGGCCGGGATGTTGTGCAGCCTGATCCAGGGAGGGTTTCCGACGATCACGTCGAAGCCGCCGGCGCGAGCGGCATCTGGGAACTGCGCCGCGAATACAAATGGCAACGCGCTCCCCGCCAGGACCGATCGTCGCCGGGCCCGGAGTTCTCGCGCGGTCACCCGAAGTTGCCGCGACTCCTCGCGTTCACCCGCCAGCGTGCCCCGACGTCCGCCGAATAGATCGCGGCCGCGCGCCGCACCGACGAGCGAGCGCCGCTGCGCCGCCACCTGTTCCAGCCGCGCGTCGAGCCAGGCGACGAGGTTCGCTCGCTCCAGCCGGTCGAGCGCCCGGGCCAGCGACCGCTTTCGCGTCCCCGTGGCGCGTGCATAACGAGAGCGCAGCAGCGCGGCACGACCATCCCGCGACCAGTTGGTGCGGAGTGAGAAGTCGCCGCCCAACAGCGTATCGCCGCACCGGATGTTGTGATCCAGGTTCGGGAGTGGAGGAACCTCGGACGGATTCGTCGCTGGGTGATCGATCACCAGCGACAGCCACAGCCGCAGCTCACACAACCACACCGCGGTCGGGCTCACGTCGACGCCGAAAACGGACTGCGACACCACGTCGCGCCTGATCGCGCCGGGCAACCTTCCGTCACCAGCGGCCACACGCAGGGCCGTGAGCCGGTCAACCACGTGAACCAGGAAAGCGCCGGACCCACAGGCGGGGTCGAGGATGCGTATCCCGGAAATCGCCGCGCGCAGCTGTGCTGTCTCGGGCGGATCGAGGCCTGCTCCACTCGTGATTCGCTCTCTTGTAGCCTGAGATACGCCGCGTCCTGAAAGGACGGCGTCGAGGGCGGCATCCGTTGCTCTGGTGACAAGCGCCAGCGGCGTATAGAACGCGCCCGTGGTGCGCCGTTCCTCAGACACCATCAGCGACTCGAATGCCCGCCCGAGTATCTCGGGGTCGATCGCCGCCTCCTGCCACGTCGACGTCTCCTCGCGCGGCGTGAATCGATATCGGATCAGCAATTGATCGAATACCTCACCGAAGTCCTCGTCACGCATGACGAGATCGCGAGCCAACCGCTCGGCTGGCGAGCGCGTGAAGAGTCCGCCGTTCAGGAAGGGAATGCGGCCGAGCGAGCGGGCACACGGCGCGCGCCGGTGCGACGGGGTATTCAGCGTTCCGAAAAAGAGCGGCTCGAGTACGCGACGCTGATATCGGCCGCCCTTCGCCACGCACTCGTCGAACGTGCGCGCCAGGAACCGCCGATCCGCGTCCAGCCAGCCCTTCGCCTCGAGGAAAGCGAGAAAGAGCAGTCTGGAGACAGTCAGCAGGGCGATCTCACGGCGGGCGTTCATGGCGCCTTTCCCTGATGCGTCGTCGCCGAGGCGCGCCACAAGAACCTGCAGTGTGAGAAAGAAGCGGCGCGAGATGGACTCCCGGCCCAGTATCTCAAACCACCGTCCATGTACCTCGAGGTCTGCGCCTTCCAGCGACGTCGCCAACGCGTCGAGCGTTTCTTCGTCGGTCGGCAGGACCTCACGGCAGTCCACAACCAGGGCGGCAACGCGCGGCGCCGGTTTTGACCCGGGCTGCCACGCCGCAACCACCAGTTCGCGCCGATCGGACACCAACAGGGCGAGTAGCCACAACAGGTGCGGCGCCTTCCTGGATAGACGCTCGGCCAGGCGCGCCGCCTGCTCACGCCCCGAGGCACCTCCCCGACTGACCACGAGCACTAGCCGGGTGGTTCCGGGGCCTGCAGCCAACTGGACGTCCGTCAGCTCCTCAGGGATCCCCAATGCCCGGCGGGTGGCCGCATCGGCGACCCCCGGCTGTCCAAATCCAAACTCACTGGCCAGAGCTCTGAGCAGTTCGGCCGGATCACCCTGGCCGAGGAGGGTTGGCCACGCGGCGAAGCGCATGCGCCAACGTGAGATCTCCCCTGAGTCTCACCGTCATCCTCGCAACGCGGGGGGTCGCAATTCCCCGCGTCCGCCCCCTGCTTTCGTCTCGCCAAACCCACCGGCAAGCGTTATCGTCGTGGCTTCCACCGAGGGCGCTGCACGGCACGAATGACCACGTCCACCACGCACCATACCTCGATCCAGGGCCCCGACTCGAATCGGCTCGGGGTCCTGGGAACGAGCATCATCATCCGGCTGGTCGTCTACTACATCGCAGTAGCGATTGTCGGTTTCCTCGCCTGGCGTTTTCTGCCGGCGTCGCTCAAAGAGCTGCTTCATTCGGCAACGCAGCCGCTGGTTGGCCTGAGCAACACTTCGGCGCCGACGACGTTCATGACGCCGGACCCCCAGATCGACGCGCTTTCTCCGCTGGCGGTTGCGTTCATGGGGCTCATTGCCTCGGCCTCCGCGGTTGTCTTCTGCATGCCGGTCTCGTGGACTTACATGTTCACTCGCCAGAAGAAGGGCTACTCGCAGTCGGTGGTGCACACCCTCATTCTCCTTCCCGTCGTCGTGGCGGTGGTCGCCACGCTGGTGCGGAGCAATGCTGCGCTCGCGTTCAGCCTGGCGGGCATCGTTGCCGCGGTCCGATTCCGGGTTGCCCTCGAGGACAGCCGGGACGCTGTTTTTGTTTTTGGCGTGATGGCCCTTGGACTCGCTTGCGGCGTCCAGTTGGAGGCAGCAGCGGTTCTCTCCGTCCTGTTCAACACCATCGTGCTCATTCTGTGGTACTCGGACTTTGCCCGCACGCCCCCCTCGCTCGAGGGTGAGCGTGCGGCGAAGCATTTCGAGCGCGCTGTCGCCATCGCCAACCGCACCAGCCAGTTCGTGGCGCGGCTCGATCGCGAAATCCTCGATTCAATGGCACCAGCGCAGCTCGACGCGCTCCAGGCCCGCCTCGACAAGCAGAAGTCGAAGTACGGGATGACGACCGAAGAAAAGACGGGCGGCGAGGATGAAGGACCGCGCTTCGAGGGACGCATCACCGTGCACGTGGGCGATCCGGATCAGGCGCAGCCCGCGGTGGAAGCTGTCCTGCAAGCCAACCTCAAGCGCTGGAAGATGGTGCGCATCGAGCGCACCGAGGAGGAGGCACGTATCGTTTACGCCGTGCGTCACAAGAAAGGCCACGACCTGGAATCGATCTCGAACACGCTCACCAACGAGGCGGCGCCGTTTGTCGCCAGTGTGGAGGTGGAAAGATGGGCCTGATATTCTCACGCCAACGCTCCCTGCTCGCCCTGGCGCTGGGCGCTCTGCTGGTCGTGCCTTCCGCGGCCATCGCTCAGGAACAGAAGGACGACAAGGCTCCCAAAGAGCCTCCAACCCCCGAGAAAATCGCGGAGTGGAAGAAGGAGGCCGAAGGACGCCCATTGTTCGCGGCCGAGACACCGATCGAGCTGAAGCTCGTCGGCAACTACAAGGTCATCTCGAAGGACCGTGACACGCTCAGTACGAAGGAGTACTGGGGCGAAGTTCAGATGTCGGATGGTAAGGGCGGCGAGCTGAAGATCCCGGTGCTGCTGCGCACGCGCGGTCACTACCGCCTGGCCAACAGGAACTGCTCTTTCGTACCGCTCCGGCTCGACTTCAAGACCGGCGAGGTGAAGGAGACCGTGTTCGCGGGGCAGGACAAGCTGAAGCTGGTCACGCACTGCAATTCGAATGCGCTGTACGAGGAGTACATGACCCGTGAGTACCTCGCGTACAAGGTCCACAACCTGGTCACGCCGCGCAGCTATCGTGCCCGCATGGCGCGCGTCACGTACGTCGACTCCGCCACCGGGACGCCGATCGAAACGCGCAACGGCATCTTCATGGAGCACGAGGATGACGTCGCGAAGCGAATGGAAGGTGCGATCTTCGAGGTCAAAGGAGCCTTGTTCGACGACGTGGATCCGGCGCAGATCCTCGAGGTGGCGATGTTCGAGGCGTTCGTCGGCAACACCGACTGGTCGCTGTCGGCGCTGCACAACATCCGCCTCGTGCGCCAACTGAACGGCAACATTCTGCCCGTGGCCTATGACCTCGACTTCTCGGGCCTGGTGGGCACGAGATACTCCACGCCGGATCCGCGCCTCGGGATTCGCAACGTGAAGGAGCGGCTCTATCGCGGCCCGTGCAAGAATCCCGCGGAACTCGCGCAGTTCTTCGCGCCGTATCGCGAGAAGAAGGATGCAATGCTGAAGCTGTACGCGGACACGCCGGGGCTCGACGGGCGGTATCGCTCTGATGCGCAGGCGTTCCTGACCCAGTGGTTCAAGATGCTGGACAATCCGCGCGACCAGCAATGGATGTTCGTGGAAAACTGCAAGAAGGTGCCTGGCGTGTAGCGCAAGGCGCAAAGCGCATGGCGCAAAGGGGGTGCGGGATTGCAGCAGCCAATCTCGCACCCCCTTCTCACGTCTCCCGTGTCACGTCTCCCTTCTGCCGCAGGCAACGGCCATCGCCATTTGACCGGTAACATTGACCGTGGTCCGGAACATGTCGGGGATCGTATCGGCGCCTAACAGGATCCCGATTCCCTCGACCGGCAGTCCCGCGTCCATCAGCACGGGCGCCATGATCACGATCGACCCGCCGGGAATCCCCGGGACGCTGAAGCTCGTCACCACGACCGTGAGCACCATGCTGGCGAGTTGCGCCGGACTCAGCGTCACGCCATACAACTGGGCGATGAACAGCGTGCCCACCGTCTGGCCCAGCGCGCCGCCGATGCGGTAGACCGAGGCCGCGAGCGGAAGGAAGAAACTCGTGATCTCGTCAGGCAGTCGCAGCCGATCGCGCGCGATTTCGATCATCGCCGGCAGCGCGGCGAGCGATGACCGCGAGCTGAACGCAACGGCCTGCGCCGGCAACACCGCGCGCGCGAACTCCGCGATCGGGATGCCGCCCAGCCAGGACGCCAGCGGATACATGACCATGATCCCGAACACGACGGTCATAGCGGCGACCAGGCCGATGAAGCCGGCCAACGCGCCGATCGCCGAAACGCCCAGCTTTGCCACCAGGGCCAGCGTAAGCGCGAACACACCGACTGGCGCCGTCCACAGAATCCATCGTACGAGCGTCATGGCCGCATCGCGGATGGCCTCGAAGACGTGCACGACGACTGTCCGCGCCTCTCCTCTCAGTCCCGCCACGGCCAGCCCGAAGGCCAGCGCGAACACGATGAGCGGGAGCATCGCTCCGTCGGCTGCGGCCTTCACCGGGTTCGACGGGATGAGATCAATCAGCCACTGAGCGAAGCCCGGGGCTCGCCGGACGGACTCGGCCGTGGTCGACGCCGCTTCCGACGCGCTTGCCTGGAGCGCCGCCTGCGCCGCGGGGTCGATGACAAGACGTCCCAGAATCGGAGGGGCGACGATTGCCGCGAAGATCGAGGCCGCAAACAGCGTGATCAGGAACAGCGCGAGCGCGCGAACACCGATCCTGCCGAGGGACTTGGGATTTGGTGCCGCCGCAATCCCCGCCACCAGGCTCCCGACGACCAGCGGGATAACGGTCATCCGGATCGCATTGATGAACAGCGTGCCGAGTGGCTCGATCCACCGGGTCGCCGTCATCAGCGCGGGGTTGCCGCTGGAGGAGACCAGCAGGCCGAGCGCGAGCCCGGCCACGAGCGCGATCAGGACGCGCGTGGTGAGTGACATGGGCGCCTAAAGTACCGAGGGGTCTTCACTGGCGCGACCCGCTGCCCTTTGCCCTCTGCCCTCTGCCCTCTGCCCGCAAGATCGCCGATCTTTGAGCGACAACTACGGAGAAGGGCATGACCGCCAAGAATTATCAGGAACTCGTCCGTGAGGCCAAGACTCGTGTAGTCGAAGTGACGGCCCGCGAAAGCATCGATATCCGGCAGGACCACCCGGACACCGTGATCGTCGACTGCCGGGAGCCTAACGAGGCCGCCCTGGGAACCGTCGCCGGTTCGGTCGTCATCCCCCGTGGCCTGCTGGAGCAGAACATCGAGCGGGTCGCGAGCCGCAACCAGAAGGTGATCGTGTATTGCGCCGCCGGAAACCGGTCGGCGCTGGCCGCCGATACGCTGCGCGAGATGGGATACCAGGATGTGTCCACGATGGCGGGCGGATTCCGTGCCTGGGTCGAGGCCGGCGGCGAGGTGGATGCCTGAGGCACGCCACACTCGGTGCGACACCCGCTGCTTGAAGCCCATCCGATCCTGCCGTTGCTCGCGGAGGATCTGCTCGCCCGGCCGGGACAGATCGCCTCGGACGACGGGGACCCGGCGCGGGCGGCGGTTGCAATTGTCATGCGAACGAGGCCAGAGGCCAGAGGCCAGAGGCCAGAAGTCGAACCGCCGAGTCACCGAGTCACCGAGTCGCCGCGTCACGATCTCCTCGAAGTCCTGCTCATACAGCGAGCAGAGCGCCACGACGATCCCTGGAGTGGCCAGATCGCGCTGCCGGGAGGGCGCCGCCATCCCACCGACGCCACACTCCAGGACACCGCCATCCGCGAGACACAGGAAGAAACAGGGATCGACCTGGCGGCTGATGGCCTCGTGTTAGGCACGCTCGACGAGATCCGCCCCCGGACGCCGGTGCTGCCCCCGATCATCGTGACCCCGTTCGTCGCGATTGTGCCCGCGGACCTCCTGCTCCGGATCAGCGACGAACTGGCGGACGCATTCTGGATCCCCTGGAGCACGTTCGCCGACCCGGCGCACATCGATGAAAGCACGGTCCAGGTTCGTGGAGCGCCCTGGAAGGTCAACAGCTACCTCGTCGGCGAGCGCGTGGTCTGGGGCATGACCGAACGGATGCTGCGCCGGCTGGCCGAGCGCATGAGCGCCCTTCGACCGAGGTGAAACGTGGCAGGGTTGCCAGTCGTCTACTGCACGAGTAATGTTAGGTCCACCTAAATCGTATTTTTGTCCAATAGAACTGTGAAATCGCACTCCCTTTGCGCTTTGCGCTTTGCGCTCTGCCCTCCCAGATGAGCGCTCCCGCACCCATTCCGGACAACCAACCTTCAGAACCCGCCGCGCCTCCCGAGCGCGGCTGGCGTCGCTTACGAGTCACACCCAGCCTGGCCGAGGTCTACCGGACGATTCCGGTTGCCCACGCCCACTGGTTCCGGAAGATCCTCGCCTTCGCCGGTCCCGGATATCTCGTCGCGGTCGGCTACATGGACCCGGGCAACTGGGCCACCGATCTCGCCGGAGGATCGCGCTTCGGCTACGCGCTGCTCAGCGTCATCCTGCTTTCGAACCTGATGGCGGTGCTGTTGCAGGGACTCGCCTCGAAGCTCGGCATCGTCACCGGACGCGACCTCGCGCAGGCCTGCCGCGATCACTACTCGCGGCCCGCGTCGCTGGCCCTCTGGGTCCTTTGCGAGATAGCCATCGCGGCGTGCGACCTGGCCGAGGTGATCGGCACGGCCATCGCACTCAACCTGCTCTTTGGAATTCCGCTCGCCTGGGGCGTCGCGCTCACGGCCTTCGACGTGCTCATCGTCCTCTATCTGCAGAACAAGGGCTTCCGCCTTCTCGAAGCGCTTGTCATCTCGCTGGTGGCGGTCGTGGGCGTGTGCTTCCTGTTCGAGATCATCATCTCGCGTCCCGAGCTTGCCGGCATCGCGCGCGGTTTCGTGCCGAGCTTCGAGATCGTCCGCAATCCCGAGATGCTCTACATCGCCATCGGCATCCTCGGCGCCACCGTCATGCCGCACAACCTCTATCTGCACTCGTCGATCGTGCAGACGCGGATGTACGAAGAGACCACCGACGGCAAGCGGGAAGCGGTCCGCTACGCGTTCATCGATTCGACCATCGCGCTGTCGTTCGCGCTCTTCATCAATGCGGCCATCCTCATCGTCGCGGCGGCGACGTTCCATCGCACCGGCAACACGCAGGTGGCGGAGATCCAGGACGCGTACCAGCTGCTCACGCCACTCCTCGGTGTTGGCTTCGCCAGTGTCGTCTTTGCGCTGGCGCTGCTCGCTTCGGGACAGAACTCCACGATTACCGGCACGTTGGCCGGCCAGATCGTGATGGAGGGCTTCCTCAACCTGCGCATTCGTCCATGGCTGCGCCGGCTGATCACCCGCGCGATCGCCATTGTGCCCGCTGCCATCGTGGCCATCTTGTACGGCGAGAGCGGAACGGCGAAGCTGCTGATCCTGAGTCAGGTCATACTGAGCCTGCAGCTCTCGTTCGCCGTCTTCCCGCTCGTGATGTTCACGTCAGATCCGCACAAGATGGGACCCTTCGTGAATCCGCGCTGGCTCAAGGTGCTGGCATACACCGTGGCAGCGTTGATTGCCACGTTGAACGGCTGGCTGCTGGTGCAGACCGTTGGTGGGTGGCTCTCCTGATGTACAAACGAATCCTGGTCTGCCTCGAAAACTCGGCCACCGACCAGCACATCATCGAGCACGTGAAGGAGCTGGCCCGGCTCTGCGGGTCGACCATCCTGCTCATCCATGTCGCCGATGGTTGGGCGGCGCGAAACATCAAGCAGCTCGATCTCCGCGAGTCGGAGGAGATGCGTGAAGATCGCGAGTACCTCGAGCGCGTCGCCGCCGGCTTGGTCGCCGCAGGCGTTCCGGCGGAGGCGCTCCTGGCGACTGGCGATCCGGCGGCCGAGGTGGCCGCTGCCGCCGAGCGTGAGCGCTGCGACCTGATCGCGATGGCGACGCACGGTCACAAGCTGATCGGCGACATGATTCATGGCAGCGTGGCCAACGCGGTGCGGCACCGATCGATGGTTCCTGTCCTTCTCGTTCGCGCTCCGGTCAAGGCGGCCACGTGACGGTGCGGAGGCGCAAGAAGTCGAAGCCGGCGCCGCGGCCTGAGCCGCTCACCGCGCCCGTGGAGGACTACCTCAAGGCGATCTACGCGTTTGAGCGAGATGGACACGCGGCGGCGACCAACGACATCGCCCAGCGCCTGTCCATCGCGCCGGCCTCGGTCAGCGGGATGGTGCAGCGGTTGGCCGACCAGGGCCTGGTCGCGTACGAGCGATATCGCGGTGTGCGGCTCACCGCCGCGGGTCGGCGCGCGGCGTTACGCACGCTGCGCCGGCACCGCGTGATCGAAGCGTACCTCGTCCACGCGCTCGGCTATGGATGGGACAGCGTTCACGATGAAGCGGAACGTCTGGAGCATTCGGCGAGCGATATACTCATCGACCGGATGGCGGCCGCGATCGGCGAACCCGTCACCGACCCGCATGGGGCGCCGATCCCCACGCGCGAGGGAACGATCGACGAGACCCCGCATCAGACACTCGCTGATGCCCCCGTTGGGGCGCGCACCCGCGTCGTCCGCGTCGGGGACGAGGACCCGGGGATGTTGCGCTATCTCGATTCGTTAGGCCTGAGGCCGGGCGCGGAGGTCATGTTGACGAACCGGGCCCCGTTCGACGGCCCGCTCACCATCGAGGTAGGATCGGCGACGCAGCAGGTCGGCGCGGCGCTGGCGTCCCGAGTGCTCGTGGCCAGCGTCGCTGACTGAACTGCTGCCTCAAGAGCTGGCCCCCGCGCCCTCAGTCCGTCAAGCTGGCTCCGATGATCGGACAACCCCGCCGGTTAGCCGCCGCAATCTCTCGCAAGTGTACCGATGCGTTCACCAGGATTCGTCGAAGTCTGGAACTCGGATGTGTCGGATGAGACGGATGCGGCGGATCGGGCCAATCCGCGGACTTGCCGCCAACTGCGTGCGCTACGCTGATGGCGTCGGCAATGTGAGGATGATATGGATCCCGGCACGCCGAGCGATGTTGAGGGATGGCACGGAGACCGGGGGGTTGATTGACGAAAAGTTGATTGTGGAAGCCAAGTCGGCCCAAACTCTGCCGGCGTGCGCGGCACGCCAACTCTATAACTACCTCCGAGCGACGAACCTTGCGGTTGGCCTCCTGCTCCATTTCGGCCCCGAGCCAAAGTTCCACCGCCTGATCTCCCCGAGGGCTCTACACCCTGGTGCATGATCCGGTTTGATCCGTCCGATCCGGCGTATCCGATTTCCAAAACTCGACGAACCTACGGTTCGCATTCACTGGCCGCGACAAATGCAAGGCAGTGGACCTGTTCGTCATGAACACCAATTCTGCATCATACCACTCTAGGATATTCCGAGCTGCTCGAACCCCGAAACTTTCCATGTGGACCCCTGCTTCTCGAAGAGCACGTTCACTGTCACGTACTGCATTCCGCGTCGCGTATTCGTTTGCAGAAGTGTTGTGACTGTGACCTTGGCCGTGGATCCGGTAATAACAGGTTCGGCTAGCGTCGCGTACACGTCTATCTCGCGCAACTGGCAAGGGCGCGCGCTGCAATCTGTTGCTGAGTCGCGAGGCAGTGTGCGAGCCCCCAGCTCCTGCGTCAACGCGGCATGTCGCGACGCATCTCTACGCCTGACGTTGCGATCACCCGGCGCTTCGTCGGCGTACACGATCATCGGATCAATCGCGACGCGGTGGCGCTGACTCAACGGACCGACATGACGTTCGACTGCAGCGCGGACGGCAAGACGCTCGAGCGTGCTAATTGCGCCCGCGCTCTCCTGCCCCATGGCATCCTGATAGCCGATAAGAACAGGAAGCAAAGCGAACATGATACGAGTAGACATGTTCCCCCACCCCAGCTGTTGGACGGCTTCATGCTAAGTGGTTCTAACCGGTAAGACCCAGACACGTGTCTTCCCACATTGCAGCATCTCCGTCAGTCGTAACCCACTGAGTCCGCGTCAACGGCGGTTCACGGTTCTGAGCACCGC
>DATCIJ010000076.1:0-10997 GCA_036507855.1 Gemmatimonadaceae bacterium
GGCAGGGACCGATCGGCAGTACCGCGGCTACGACCAGTACTCCATCACCGAAGGCCTCTTCGGGGAGTATACGGCTGCCTATACGGGCGGCGGGCTGATCGACATGCGCGCCATCCAGGCCGACGCCGAGGCGTCGGGCAATCGTGTCCTCGGCGGTATTACCAAGGTTTGGGAAGCTCTGGTAATGAGCTTCCTGGCGGACATGTACGGCGATGCGTCGTACAGCGAGGCCGTCGACGGTGACAATCATCCGACGCCGATCCTCGATCCACAGGCGGACATCTACGCGGCACTCCAAACGGTGCTGGACGGTGCGATCTCTGACTTGTCCTCCGGACAGGGAAGCGTCGGTGCACTCGACCTGTCCCTTGGTGGCGACGCGCAGGCCTGGATCAAAGTGGCCCATACGCTCAAAGCCCGGCTGTACCTCCACACTGCCGAGGTGAATCCGGGGGCTTATGCACTAGCCCTGGCTCAGGCCCAGCAGGGCATCTCCAGCTCGGCGGGTGACCTCAACGAGTACCACAGCTCCGCCGCGGGCGAGGAGAACATCTGGTGGCAGTTCATCGCACGTGACCGCGACAGCTACATGCGGCCGGGCAAGTTCCTGGTGGACCTGATGAACTCCCGGAGCGACCCGCGTCGCGCCGAGTACCTGCAACTCAACGACGCCGGCACGTATGGTGGCGCCGCTCCCGGTGAAGGGCTGGATTCTGACAAGCACTCAAACCTTGGTCTGACGCGTCTGGACCCGAGCTACCAGCAGCCGATTGTGACATGGCTCGAAACGCAGGCCATCATCGCCGAGGCGGCGTATCGTGGGAATAACCTGACGCTTGCCCGCTCCGCGCTGGACGCCATCCGCGCCAGCTACGGAGCCAGCGCGATTGGTGCGAGCCTCTCGGGCGCGGCGCTCCTCACCAAGATTCTCGAGGAAAAGTACATCGCCTTGTTCCAGAACTATGAGGTGTACAACGACTGGAAGCGCACCTGCTATCCAAACCTCACGCCAGCCAACCAGTCGGCCGGCGGGAACATCCCGGCCCGCTTCACGTACCCTGTGGCGGAGCGGAGCTCGAATCCGGACAACATCCCGGTCACGGGGGCACAGCCCCGCCGGAATGCGAACGACCCAGTGACCGCGACGTCAGTTGACGGCTCGGCCTGTATCGGACAGAAGCCGTAGCTCAGGGCAGAGAGCAAAGAGCGGAGGGCAGAGGGAGTAGATTCCCTCTGCCCTCTGCGTTACCCACACAGATCAGCGAATGAGGCTCCGTACAGCATCCTGCGTCAGACTGATCGTCCTTGCGCTGGCGGGCGGGTGCTATCGGCTGACTCCGATCGAAGGCGCCACGCCGGACACAGGGTCGGAGGTGCGTCTCTCTCTCTCGGATGAGGGGTCCGTCCGCATGGCCCCGCTGATCGGGCCACGCATCAGCGCCATCGACGGGCGCTCCATGGAGGCGACTGACACGGCCCTGGTCGTGGCCGTCCAGGCAGTCGTGGCGCAGGGCGGGCGATCGATGCCGTGGAGCATGGAACGCCTGACGGTGCCGCGCAGCGCTGTGGCGTCGATTCGTACCCGCACGCTCGACCGCAAGAAGACGTGGATCGTCGCCGGTCTTGGCGTCGTCGGTGCGCTCGCGTTAGGCGATGCGTTCGGATTGGGTACCGGATTCGGCGGGTTTCTCGGTATCGGCGGCGACGGCGGGAAGCGGTGACCTGACCCGGCCGCGACGCTCGCGGTGCCGAGTCACGAATCACGATCTTTCGGAAACAGCGGCTCTCCCTTCGAAACGCCCCACCCCGTGGCGTCGAGCGTCATGAGGTCTCCAAACCGCTGAGCGCTGAGTTCGCCCGGCCCACCGACCTGACGCCAGATCAGCCCCGCCTTTTCCGGCATGAACGGCTGGAGGAGCACGGCAAAGCGAGCGAGCTGCCTGACGAGCGATGCCAGCGTCTCGTCCAGCGCCGCCGCCAGCGCCGGATCCTTCGCCTGCTTCCACGGCGCCTGACGGTCCACGTACTCGTTCCCGCGCGCCACCATGCGCCACACGGCCTGCAGGCCCTCGTGCAGCAGGTAGCCACGACCGCCGTCCATTGCCGCATGATACGCCGCGATATCGGCCGCGTCGGCCGCGTCGACCGCCGTGCGCGGGCCCGCCGGCACGGTGCTGTCGCGATAGCGCTCGACCATGGCGATCGAACGGCTGACCAGGTTGCCTAACGCGTTGGCGAGGTCGGCCGCGTAGCGTTCGTCGAACCGCTCCCAGCTGAAGTTGCCATCGGTGTCGAACGGCACTTCGCGCATGAGAAAGTACCGGAAGGCGTCCGCACCGTACCGGCCGGCCGCGTCGCCCACTTCCAGTTTCACGCCGGCCGACTTGCTGAAGCGCTCGCCCCCGAAGTTGACGAACCCGTGCGCCCACACGCGTCGTGGCAACGGCAGTTCCGCGGCCTGCAGCATGGCCGGCCACACCACGCTGTGCAGCCGGTTGATATCCTTGCCAATGACGTGAAGGTCGGCGGGCCAGCGCTCACGCCACGAGCCGTCGGGATAGCCGGTGGCCGTGAGGTAGTTCGGCAGCGCGTCGAACCAGACCCACGTTCCCTGCGTCTCGCCGTTCGACGAGGCGATTGGGAATGGAATCGCCCAGGTCAGCTTGGAGCGCGTGATCGAGATGTCCTCGAGGCCGCTCGCGATGAGCGCGAGCATCTCGTTGCGGCGCGCTTCGGGCTGAATGAAGTCTGGTCGCTCGGCGTAGAGGCGCTGCAGAAACCCGCTGTAGCGGGAGAGCCGGAAAAACCAGTTCCGCTCCTGCGTCCACTGAAGGTCGCGGGTGGGATGCAGCACGCATCGACCGTCGGCGATCTCGTTCTCGCGCTTGAACAGTTCGCAGCCGACGCAGTACCACCCCTCGTATGTCCGTTCGTAGAAGTCGTCTGGCGAACTGGTGTGAATGCGCTTGATCAGGGCGCGCGCGCCCGCCTTGTGCGCCGCCTCGGTGGTGCGAATGAACTGGTCGTATGAAATCCCGAGGCGGGACCACATCGCGCGAAAGCGCCCGGCGATTTCGTCCACGAAGTCCTGCGGTGAGACGCCCTTCTCGGCGGCGGCCTGTGCGACCTTCTGCCCGTGCTCGTCCATCCCGGTCAGGAAATGGACGTCGTCGCCCGCCAGCCTGCGATACCTGGCGATGACGTCGGCGCCGATCTTCTCGTACGCATGGCCGATGTGCGGATCGCCGTTGGCGTAGTCGATGGCGGTCGTCAGGTAAAATCTCCGCGCCATCAGTGATCCCCTGCCTTATCGCCGCTCCCCGGCTTGCCGCCGCCGTCTCCCCGGTCCTGCGGGGATCCGGGAGGCTGATCGGGGCGCTCGCCACCAGTGCCGCGATCGGGTCCGCGATTCCGGCGCCCACCGCGCCGACCTCGACGCCGGCGGCGCCGCTCGGGTTGCGCTCCCGCGTCAGGCGCCTCCGTCGACGCGTGACCGCCTTCGTCATCGTCTGCGTCATCCGACTCGGACGCGGAGGTGGCGTCAGCGCCCTCCTGTCGCCCCACAGGGTCCGTCGGCGCCACCGGAAGCTGCCGTGAAGTCGACACTCGCGGCGAGTCCGGCGACCTCGGAACCCACGCCGGGAGCTCCACGGTGTCCTGCAGTCGAATGACTTCCTCGGAGATTCCTTCCAAGTGAGAGGCGAACGCCTCCTCTTCTCCGGTCGGCTCCTGAATTCGTTCGCCGCCGCCTCCTCCCATCTCGACGCGCAGATCGGCCAGCGCCAGGATTCGTGTCTCGCCGTCTTCCCCGCGGAGCGTGACGCGTTCGCGGAAGATGTCGTTGACGAGCACCTTCTCCTGGCCTTTCGTCGTGGCGACGACTTTCCCTTCCTTCGGGAATCGCTTGCGCTGCTGCACGTAGAAATCGTGCTCGTACCGCAGACAGCACATCAGGCGGCCGCAGGCACCCGAGATCTGGCTGGGATTGAGTGAGAGCCGCTGGTCCTTGGCGACCCCCAGGTTCACGGGACGGAGTTCGGGAAGCCAGGACGCGGAGCAGTACTCCCGGCCACACCGTCCGATGCCGGAGAGCCGCTTGGCCTCGTCACGCACGCCGATCTGCTTCAACTCGATCCGGGTGCGGAACGCCGAGGCCAGTTCGCGGACCAGGTTGCGGAAGTCGACGCGCTTGTCGGCCGTGAAGTAGATCGTGAGTTTGCGGCGGTCCCATCGCCACTCGGCGTCCGTGAGCTTCATCGCGAGGCTGTTCGCGCGGACCCGTTCGGACGCTTTTCTTCGCGCCGACTCGTCCTGCTCGCGAAGTTCACGGAGGCGTTTCACATCATCGGTCGTCGCCAGCCGCCGGGCGACTTGCGAAACGGGCGTTTCTCCCGGGCCATGGCTGACGCCTTGTGCGCGCGTCTGCGCCAGGTCGCCGACGGCATGCACGTGCCCCAGGTCCTCGCCCCGGTCAGCCTCCACGATGATGGCGGACTTGACCGCAGGAGGATCCTCCCCTTCCCAGAGGAAGAATTCCTTGCGATTGCCCTTGAAGCAGACCTCAATCAACACAAATGGGAGATGGGAGATGGGAGAATCGAGATGTGAGATGGGAGACGTGAGACACGACCCCAGCACTTCGGCTCCTGGACGCAGGATACTCACACGAGCGCGGCGGGGGCCACTGAGCGGCGAGGGGAGTCTGGGCGAGCGTTCAGTGGGATCCGGATGGCAGCGGGATCGAATGGCAGTCTATCTCAATTCTCCCATCTCCCATCTCCCATCTGTCACTCAGCCCACTGTCCCATCCGCAGGAACTTCTCCCTCCGCCGCCTCACCAGCTTGTCCGGCTTGTGGCGTCGCAGGTCCTCGAGGTTCCGGATCAGGGATTCCTGGAGTGCGGCCGCCGTCGCCTCGTGATTGGTGTGGGCGCCGCCCACCGGCTCGGGAATGATCTCGTCGATCACCTTCAGGTCCTGCAGCTCGGGGGACGTGATGTGCAGGGCCGAGGCGGCGCGCTCACGCATCTCCATGCTCTTGCCGTCCTTCCAGAGAATGGCCGCGCACCCCTCGGCCGTGATGACGGAGTAGACCGCGTTCTCCAGCATCAGCACGCGGTCGGCGACGCCTAACGCGAGCGCGCCGCCCGAGCCGCCTTCGCCGATCACCGTCGCCACGATAGGCACCTGCAGCCGGCTCATCTCGAACAGGTTTCGCGCGATGGCCTCGGACTGTCCACGCTCCTCGGCGCCAAGGCCGGCCCACGCGCCCGGCGTGTCGATCAACGTGAAGACCGGCACGTGGAACTTCTCGGCCAGCTGCATCAGGCGGAGCGCCTTGCGGTATCCCTCCGGGTGAGGCATGCCGAAGTTGCGCCGCAGGTTCTCCTTGGTGTCTCGCCCGCGCTGGTGACCCATGACCATCACCGTCTCGCCCTCGAGTCGCGCCCAGCCGCCAACGATCGCAGGGTCTTCGCGGAAGAGCCGATCGCCCGCCAGCTCGATGAAGTCCGTGAAGCAGAGACGTATGTAATCGAGCGTGAACGGCCGCCTGGCGCTCCGCGCGACCTGCAGGCGCTGGAGTGGCGACAGGTTGCGATACACCTCCTGGCGGAGCGCGGTGAGCTTCTTCTCGAGCGGAGCGATTTCCTCTTCGACGTGGATCTGCTGGTCACCGGCGAGCTTCTTCAGCTCATCGATCTGTTTTTCGAGCTCGAAGATCGGTTTCTCGAACTCGAGGGTCGGGGTGGAGGCCACTTCAGCCGACCCTGACCAGCTTGACTCGCTCCGAGCCGAGCAGCGCCCGGAGCTCAGCGAGGGCCGCACCGTTTGCGGCGACTTTCAGGCTGCGTGATCGAAGGCGTGCGGCGCTGCCGGCCTGGTCCTTCCAGCGGACTTCCACCGGGGCTGATCCGGGATGCGCGTCGAACACCGCCCGGACATCCCTGAAGACGTCCGGCATCAGGTCCCCGGAAGCGGTCGCCGGGTCGTCCGATGTTCGAGGAGTTGGCGCCAATTCGATTGATACGGCTACCTGGCCGCTCACCCGAAGCTCCTCGAAGCGCTGCACCGTCTCGACGATAAACGTGGGATTGTCGACCCCCTGGTCGCGTCGCGGGTAGCCGCCTCGAATCAGCATCGGGACATCAGTCAGGACCCGAGGCGACAGGGCTGCCCAAGCTTCCGGAAACACCAAGATCTCCGAAGATCCGGAGAAATCCTCGACTGTCAACCGGGCGAACTCCGCTCCAGTTCGCTTGGACACCTGTTTCTTGATGGCAGTGACGACTGCCCCGATGGATACCGCCCCCTCCTCCCACCTCCCGAGCTGCGCAACCGTATGCGTGGCAAACAGCTCGCACTCGGCCCTGAAGGGCTCCAGGGGGTGGCCGGAGATGTAGAAGCCAAGGATCTCCTTCTCCCGGGTCAGACGCTCGCCCTCGGTCAACGGGGCGAGGTTGGGGAGGGAGGCGGATTTCACAGCTCCCGTCTCACGTCTCCCATCCACTGGCTCGATCGCGCCGAAGAGTGACGCTTGACCGGCCTCCCGTTCAGCCGCTTTCAGCGACGCCTCCTGAATCGCGGTGTCGAGGACGGCCAGATACTGCGCCCGATGGCCGTCGAGTCCGTCGAGGGCGCCAGAGTGGATCAGAGCCTCGAAGACCCGCTTGTTGCACAGCCTCAGGTCAACCCGTTCGGCCAGGTCGTAAACGTTCTCCAGCGGGCGCTCGCGGCGGGCGGCGAGGATCGAATCGATCGCGCCTCGCCCGACGTTCCGGATGGCTCCGAGTCCAAAGCGGATCCGTCCGTCGCCCACCACGGTGAATTTGTATCCGGACTCGTTCACGTCAGGCGGCAGGACCTCGAGGCCCATCTCCCGCGATTCGTTGATGAACTTCACCACGCTGTCGGTGTCACCGATCGCCGACGAGAGAAGCGCTGCCATGAAATCGGCTGGGTGATGGCACTTGAGCCACGCGGTCTGCAGCGAGATGATCGAATAAGCGACCGAGTGTGATTTGTTGAAGCCATACCGGCCGAACGTCTCGATCTGGGCGGCCAGCTCCTCGATCACGCGCGCCTTGTAGCCGCGGGCGATGGCCTTCGCGGTGAACTTTCCGAGCTCTTCCTGGATCAGGTCCTTGTCCTTCTTGCCGACTGCTTTGCGAAGCACGTCGGCTTCGGCCAGCGAAATGCCGGCGAGCACCTGGGCGATGCGCATCACCTGTTCCTGGTAGGTGATGACGCCGTAGGTAGGCTCGAGAATCGGGCGCAGCTCCGGCAGAGCATACGTGACGGGCTCTTCGCCTCGCTTGCGTCGCTGGTAGACGCGGTGCATGCCGGCGTCGAGTGGGCCGGGACGCATGAGCGCGCTCGAGGCCACCAGGTCGTCGAAACGGTCGCAGCGCATGGCTCGCAGCATGTCGGTAGCCAGCGGCGACTCGAACTGGAATACGCCGACGGTGCGGCCGAGACGGAGCATGCGATACGTCTCGGGATCGGCGTTGTCGATCTTCGCGAGGTCGGGCAGTTGCCCGGTTCGCGTCGCGATCGATTCCAGCGCGTCATGAATCACGGTCAGCGTCGTCAGGCCGAGGAAGTCCATCTTGAGCATCCCCGACTGTTCGAGCGCGGTCATGTCGTACTGCGTGACGATGACGCGTGAGTCGGCGGCGTTCCCATTCTCACGTCTCCCATCTCCCATCTCACGTCTGGTCTTCACTTCCTGCGTGAAGACGGGCACGTAGTCATCCAGCGGGCCCGGCGCGATCACCACGCCTGCCGCGTGAACGCCGGTATGACGTGAGAGGCCTTCGAGCGCGATCGCGTAATCGAGGAGTCGGCGGTATCGCTCGTCATCGCGATACAGCTTGGCCACCTCGCCAACCTTCTCGACGGCCTCCTTCACCGTCAGCGAGTAGTTAGGCTGGTTCGGAATCAGCTTGGCCAGGGCGTCGGTTTCGGCCGGCGTGAAGCCAAGCACGCGCCCCACGTCCTTGACCGCGGCGCGGGACTTCAGGGTCCCGAACGTGACGATCTGCCCGACGGCGTCCTTGCCGTATTTCTCCCGGACGTAGTCGATCACTTCGCCGCGGCGCTCGAAGCAGAAGTCGACGTCGATGTCCGGCATCGACACGCGCTCCGGATTCAGGAAGCGCTCGAACAGCAGGTCGTAGACCAGCGGGTCGACGTCGGTGATGCCTACCGCATAGGCAACCAGTGAACCGGCGGCCGACCCTCGTCCCGGTCCCACCGGGATCCCGCGCTCCCGGGCGGCGCGGATGAAGTCGGCAACGATGAGCAAGTAGCCGGCATATGCCGTCTTCGTGATGACGTCGAGCTCATAGTCGAGGCGTTCCTGAACTGTCTGCGGCAGTGGGTCGCCGTACCGGGCCTTGGCGCCTTCCATCGACAGCCTGACGAGGAGTTCGTTCTCGCTGGTCGCGCCAGGGGGGAGCGGGAACGACGGCACCGAAACCTGCTTCGATAGCGTCAGCGAACAGCGATCAGCGATCAGCAGGGTGTTCTCGAGCACGTCTGGACGCGTCGGGAAGAGTTCGGCGATCTCGAGGTGACTCTTGAAGTACAGTCCGCGATCGTATCGCATGCGATCGCGGTCCTCGCGGTCCTTCCCCAGGCCGATGCAGAGCAGCACATCGTGGGCGTCGTGGTCTTCCGCCTTGAGGAAGTGCGAGTCGTTGGTCGCGATGACCGGCAGGCCCAGTTCGGCGGACAGCGCGAAGATCCGCTCGTTGAGCTTCTCCTGCCCTTCGCTCCGGTGCGCCTGCACCTCAAGGAAGTACCGGCCCGGGAACCTCTCGGCGTACCAGGTGGCGGCTTCGCGAGCCGCTTTGTGCCGGTCGGCCAGGAGATGAGACGCCAGCTCGCCGGCCATGCAGGCCGAAGAAACGATCAGGCCTTCCCCGTACTGTTCCAGGAGCTCGCGATCGATTCGGGGTCGCGAGTAGAACCCTTCCGTGTAGCCGAGCGATGTGAGCTTGACGAGGTTACGATAGCCCGTGCGATTGGCGGCCAGGAGCACGAGATGGAAGTAGGGCTTCACCTCGGGACCGGTCCGCCCGCGCTGCCTGCGGTCGCCAGGGGCGACGTAGGCCTCCATGCCGATGATCGGCTTCAGGCCGGCCTTCCTGGCCCTATCCTGGAACTCCCACGCCGCGTGAAGGTTGCCGTGATCGGTGACGGCGAGGGCGGGCTGCTCGAGCTCGAGTGCCCGGTTGATCAGGTCACCGATGCGGTTCGCCCCATCCAGCAGGGAGTATTCGCTGTGGCAGTGAAGATGGACGAAACTCATCGCGAACGAAACTAGCGCGGCAGCAGGAAGCCCGCAAACCTTGCGTTTTGTTAAAGCATTGCCATTAAATCGGTTGAGTCATGCGCAGCTTTCCGGTTCGGCGTGTCATTCGATGGGTCTTCATTGGACTCGGCGCGATCGCTGCCGTGGTCGTTGCCACACCCCTCGGCCGCTATCTCATTCGGGCGGGATGGGAAGAGGCAAAGATCCTGAGCCGGCGCGAGCGAATCGAAGACGTCATCGCGAATCCCCGCACGAGTGAGTCGCTGAGAGACCGACTCCGGCTGGTCGCGGCCGCACGGCAATTCGCCGTCGATTCCCTTGGGCTGTCGGCTGGAAAGAGCTTCACGACGTACGCGCAGCTCGATCGAGACACTCTGGTACTGGTCCTCTCGGCCGCCTATCGAGACCGACTGGAGGCGTATCGGTGGTGGTTCCCCATCGTCGGGAGGCTGCCGTACAAGGGTTACTTCAGGGCCGAGGATGCCCGTCGCGCGCGCGAGGATTTCGACTCACGCGGGTTCGACACGTATCTCCGGCAGGCGTCGGCGTTCAGCACGTTAGGCTGGTTCAATGACCCATTGTTGTCCACGACGGTGCGTGCCGACACGAGCTGGCTGGCCAACACGGTGATTCACGAGCTGTCGCACAATACGCTGTTCGTCGCGGGCGACGCGGAGTTCAGTGAGTCTTTCGCGAGTTTCATCGGGGCGCGCGGTGCCGAGGCGTTCTTTCGATCGCGCAACGCGCCCGAAGCCGCCGCGGCGGTGGCGGAGGACTGGGCGAACGACCAGGTCCTCGGGGAATTCTGGGAGCAGACGGCCAAGGCCCTCGATTCGGCGTACCGCGCCTGGCCCGGGGACAGCGCGGCGCGCGTAGTCGCCCGGGATTCAGTCTACGCTCGCGCCCGTCGTGTGCTCGTTGACAGTGTTGGCCCGCGGTTACATGGCGTGAACATGGAAGGCCTCGCCACGATCCAGCTCGACAATGCGGCGTTGCTGGCGCGCCGCGTCTATGCACAGCGCCTGGACCTGTTCGATTCGGTCTGGGTGCGGAATGGTCGCAACGTCAGGCAGACGATCGGCGCGGTGCGAACTGCCGTGCGCGATTCACCCGATCCATTTGGTGCCCTCGAGCGTCTGCTCCGCCCTTAGCTCTGGATACGTCGAATGTTCACGAGCTTTCGGTACGCTCGGTGGCTTGAGCCATCAGGACGTGCCGAAGCGCCGCTTCATTAACTCGCGCAGATCCAGGCGCGCTGGCGGTTCCACAGCGGACGGCAAGGGATCGTCGAACTTCGGCACAACGCGCTGCATCGTCTCGCGTACGCCCGGATCGATGAATCGGGAGAGCTGATCGATCGTGTAGTCGGCCCCACGCCTCGTGGAGTAGGCGTTCAACGGATACGTCACCGCCAGGTGGTCGCGTGCCCGCGTCATGGCCACGTACATCAGGCGGCGTTCCTCTTCCAGCTCATCGTCGTCGCCGAGGGCGCGGGCCATGGGGAACCAGCCGTCGACTGCCCAGATGACGAACACGGCATCCCACTCCTTTCCCTTGGCGCTGTGCACGGTGCTCAGAATGAGGGCGTCGTCCTCTTCCTCGGCCCCGCCTGTGGCCAGGTCCTGGGTCCCCTGGGGTGGTTCCAGGGCGATCGCGGCGAGAAATGCGCTCCGGTCGGGGTA
>DATCIJ010000077.1:0-5417 GCA_036507855.1 Gemmatimonadaceae bacterium
CGGAGCGCAAGCTGGAATCCGCCCAGTTGCTTCTGACACAGTATTTCGTCGCCTTCCTGACGGGTAATGAGAACGAACTCAGACGGACGGTGACGGCGGCCAGGAAGAGTCCCGCCACGGAAGACATCATCTCCCATATAGAGGCGCTCGCCCTGGCGCGCTCCGGCCAGTTGCAGGACGCGAGACGGATGGCCGCGGTCGCCGTCCAGATCGCGCAGAAGTCTGGTCCACGCGAGCGGGCCGGCTTGTTCGAAGCGGCCACTGCCGTGTGGGAAGCGTTTTATGGGAATGCGACCGCCGCCAGGCAGAGCGCCGCCAGGGCGCTCGAGCTCGGGAAGGGCGGTCGCGAAGTGGACTATGCCGCGGCGTTCGCCCTCGCCCTCGCAGGTGATCTGCCGCAATCGCGAGCCCTCGCCCAGGAGCTGGCGCGCGAGTTCCCAGAGGATACGTCGGTGCAATTCATGTATCTGCCGACGCTTCGGGCCTTGTTCTCATTGAACACTCCCACTCCTGATGCGGCAGCCGCGATTCAAGCGCTGCAGACCGCCTCGCGCTACGATCTCGCTATTGGGGGCGTTGGCTACGTCGGACGTTTCGGCGGTCTGTATCCCATCTATGTTCGCGGGTTGGCGTACCTTGCAGCACGTCAACCCGCCGAAGCCGCCGCCGAGTTCCAGCGGATTCTCGATCATCGAAGCATGGTGCTCGTCGATCCCATGGACGCGATGGCGCGCCTGCAGCTGGCGCGAGCTCTCGTGCTCTCGGGCGATACCGTGAAGGCGAAAAGCGCTTACAACGATCTCTTGACGCTCTGGAAGAACGCCGACCCAGACATTCGGGTTCTGATGGAAGCACAAGTGGAATACGCGAGGTTGCCGTGATTGACTTGGTCCGTTCGGCCGCGCGCTGACGTCGATCCTGTGCGGCAGCTATACTGGAAACGCTCACAAGTGATCGCGGGCATTAGGAGGTCTTACACAAGTCGCAGTCTGTTCGCTTCAGTCGCAGCTGTAAGTAATTGATTCTAAAGACGGAGAGATGTCCGAGTGGTTGAAGGAGCACGCTTGGAAAGCGAAACGGCCGACGATCACTGAGCGATACCGAAACACCTCGTTGCACAATCGGTTCAACGACTTATCCCCGCCAGATGCTCCTCGATGTGACTCCGTAAACCTCTGTATTCGTCGCCGCTTTCGAGCCCACCTTACACAGTTCCCAGCTTCACTTGTTCCAGTACGTCGCGATGTTCCTCGGTACGCTTCGGTGCGTCCATCGAACCCGCCGCTCCGATGTGATCACCCGCGCGAGCTTCCAGTCGGCCCTGAGAATCGTTGCGAGGCCACCCTGGCATTTGCGATCTCGAACTCCACTAGTATGAGGCGCGACTGGACTCACGCTGATTGGATCAGCCAGGGTCAAAAATCATTCACTGACGAGTTTCGTTCCGTCACTACAACCGTGAACAATTTCATCCGCTGAGGCATCCGGTTCGAGCCGGAGGGTACTGATTAACACCGCGTGATACCGGCCGCATCGAAACACCGCGATGGAAACAGGTTGTCCGAAGTGGATTTCAACGGCCCGTGAGTCCGCCGACTGCACGAAAGTCAGAGGTTTCGCGAACCTCGTCGAGGATTGCTGTCGAACGGGTGGAGCGGTCACGGACGTGGGTCAGATGGGAACAGCTGGGGAATCGCCCATCCGCGCGAGCCTCTTCGGGTCACAGAGGTTGAGTTGGTACCAGACGGATCCACCGAAGTGCAATTCGACTGGAAAGGGTCGCCCAACGAAACAGGTACGGCCCTGCGCAGCTCAGTGTCCCAGGCGGATGCCTTCATCAATCAAGCGCGAACGGGTCGCGCCTCGTGCCGACGAGACGATGAGTGGCGATGTGAACTCGGGATGTGGGCGACGGCCGGCGGACGCGCTCGGCGAGCCACCGTCGTAAAGGCTCTCTGATCCGAAGAACCGTCGGTCGTCGAGGTCGAATGAGGCACGGTACGCGCCGCCACCGATGTTGAAGTACGGGACGGACCGTCGGCCGGAAGGGGTCACGTTCGCGAGCAGGCTCGCATGAGCGCCGAACGCATCCGCACCGGAACCACGATTGAGATAAGTGCCACTGCCTTCGACCGCGAACCAGTCGAACGTCACGGCGCCGCCGAGAACCGGCCCTGTGCCGTGCATTCCCGCGGCCAGACCGCCGATTCCCGAAATCGTTGCGGATCGGTCTGCTGTGGCGACGGATTCCTGGGGCAGCGCGGTCGATGGCCCCAACGCAGCGACCAACACAATGACGGCGAGAGACTGGAGAAGAAGTAGCATCGTGGCCGGTCGATACGATGCGCTGACCCACCCGCAGCGCCGCCGCGAAAGGATTGTGTGGCCTCAAATCAAACCGACTCGCGGCCGAGACCAGCACTCCCTCGGTGCGCCACGTGTCGCCCCTCCCGGTCGAGGATGGGATCACGCACCCCGGCGCTGGTGAGCTGCCATCCAGCCAATCCGTCCCAGACATTCAACCTACACAGGAAAGTCTCCTCGTGATGAAGAATGGCACGTGACGTTTCCAGCAGAACATGGACGAACGGGGAGCGTGAACAAGGACGAGACCCCGACATCTCGAACGCATACCCGCGCGCATGTCGGCCTCGCCGCCGGACCGCTGCTGTTCGCCGCCATGCTGTTCCTCCCACCACCCGAGGGCATGGCCATCCTCGCATGGCGGACCGCTGCCGTCGGCGCCCTCATGGCGATATGGTGGATCACCGAAGCCATCCCGATTGCCGCAACGGCCCTGTTTCCGATCGTGCTCTTCCCGCCACTCGGTGTCGCGACCGTCGCGGCAACCACGGCGCCGTACGCGAATCCGGTGATCTATCTCTTCCTGGGTGGGTTCCTCATCGCGATGGCGCTCGAGAGCTGCGGGCTGCATCGGCGCATGGCCCTCGCCGTACTCGGGGTGGTTGGCACGCGACCGGCCAATCTCATCCTCGGCTTCATGGCGGCGACCGCGTTCATCAGCATGTGGGTGAGCAATTCCGCGACAGTGGTGATGATGCTGCCGATGGCGACGTCGGTGATCGCCCTCGCGCGCGGCGGGGGCGATCCGGCGCGCGACGCCCCGAGCCGTGCCTTCGCTGTCGCCCTGCTGCTCGGCATAGCGTACGCGGGCAACATCGGCGGGCTCGGCACGCTCATCGGCACTCCGCCCAACGCGCTGCTCGCCGGATTCATGTCGGAGACATACGGCGTGCAGGTCGGCTTCATGGAGTGGATGTTGCTCGGCGTGCCGATCGTGGTGGTCTCGCTGCCTGTCGCGTGGCTCGTCCTCACCAAGTGGCTGTTCCCGGTGGGACCCGAGCCGCTCGCCGGAGGTGCGGCGATGCTGCGCGAGGAACGCGGCGCGCTGGGATCGATATCGAGGGCCGAATGGACGGTCGGTGCAATCACGGCGCTCACCGCGACGGCGTGGGTGAGTCGCCCGCTGATCGAGCGGTGGTTCCCGGCGGTGACCGATGCCGGCATCGCGATGGCTGGCGCGTTGCTGCTGTTTGTCGTGCCGCTCGAGTGGCGGCCGCTGCGTGTCTCGCTGACGTGGACGCATGCGGAGCGACTCCCCTGGTCGGTGCTGATTCTCTTTGGCGGAGGATTGTCGCTCGCCGCGGCCATCGAGCAGACGGGCCTGGCCGGATGGATTGGCGCCGCGCTCAGCGCGCTGGCCGGATGGCCAGTGTTCGCGGTGATCCTCGTGGTGACGACCGTCGTGATCTTTTTGACCGAGTTGACGAGCAATACGGCGACCGCCGCGGCATTCCTGCCACTGGTCGCGTCACTGGCGATTGGCATCGGCGCCGACCCGATGCTGCTCGCCGTCCCCACGGCGCTCGCCGCGAGCTGCGCATTCATGATGCCGGTGGCGACGCCGCCGAACGCGATCGTGTACGGCACCGGGGCGATCACCATCCCGCAGATGGCGAAGGCGGGAATGTGGCTGAACCTGTTCTTCGTGGTGCTGCTGCCGCTGGCCGTCTACGTGTTCGCGGGACGGATTTTTTAAGCCGCGCCCGGCACTCCCGTGCAGCGGAGAGCTCTCGAGCGCTCGGCACGCAAGTCTCGCAGGACGACGTATTGGCGAGTCTCCCTCTCGCATACAGGGTTGCCAACGCCTCCGCATCGACGCGATCGTTGACAAACGAACAGACGGCCGGGAATCCCGCGGCCATGACGCAGTATGTCGCGTCAGGCCAGGCTCGAGATATGTGACTCGTGCGCATCGCGACCGTTGCCGCCGCGGGCGCGTCGCGATCGTCCGTGTCAGTGTCAAAGACCGCCCGCTTCATGTCATGCGCCAGTGGCGGAGAGACTGGCTTCGCGTTTCTGACTCTACTTCGTATCCTTCCGGGACGCCGGAACACCGCCGCCGCGGGCGACGTTGTGGTACGGTCACACGGAACGACTGTGCGGCGTCGGCGCTGGCGAAGGAGAGTCCAGGCATGATACTGGCAGCGTCGGACGGTCGTCCGGATGATTCGTTTTCCCTCGAGCCGTCTGTATCCTGAACGTTCTCGCGTGGTGCCCGCCCAACACATGTCGTTCATGCCCATCGAACGGACCGACGGCTATCTTCCCATTGCCGATCATGGACTCATCGGCAATGGCGCCACCGCCGCGCTGGTCGGGCGCGACGGCGCGCTGTCATGGATGTGCGTGCCGCGCTTCGACTCGCCCCCACTGTTCGCCGGTCTCCTCGACGCGGCGCGTGGCGGCGCGTTTCGGCTGGCACCGCACGATCTCGTGGAATCACGGCAGTTCTACGAAGCCGACACCGGCGTGCTCGTGACGGAGCTGCGGGGGCGCTCGTCGCTCATCCGGATCACCGACGCGCTGACGCTCACCTCGGGCGCGGACCTCACCGAAGATGTGTCCATGGGGCGTCAGGAGTTGCTCCGGCACGTGACGGCCCTCGAGGGGACCGCTCGCGTTCAGCTCGACGTCGCGCCGCGTGGGGCGGCGCGCGCCGAGCCCGCCGCGGGAGGACTGCGCATCCTCTGCCCGGAGCGCACGGATCTCGATCTGCACCTTGCGGCGACCGTTCCTCTCGAGGGGCTGCAGTCGACGGTCGCGCTGCGCGCGGGTGAGACCGCGTCCTTCCTGCTGCGCTGGTCGCACGCGGGCGGCCGTCACCGGCCGCGCCCCCCCGCACAGCTCCTGGAGGAGACGATCGCCGCGTGGCGGCGCTGGATGACGCATTTCGACTACGACGGTCCGCAACGAGCGGCCGTCCGGCGTTCGGCCATCACGCTCAAGCTGCTCGATCACTTCGAGAGCGGCGGCATCGTGGCCGCCCCGACTTCCTCGTTGCCGGAAGCGCTCGGCGGTGTTCGCAACTGGGACTACCGCTACGCATGGATCCG
>DATCIJ010000078.1:0-9136 GCA_036507855.1 Gemmatimonadaceae bacterium
CCGGACTGGATGATCCGGATCGCCATGATCAAGCTTGCGGTGCTCGCCTCCGCGGGCCTGCTTGCGGCCGGTGCACTCGTGGGCAGGCATGCAAAGGCGCGGCGGTCGTTGCCACCAGATTCGCCTCCTGCGCAGGTTGGCCAGGGTGCGGCAGAACCGCTGCAGCAGAAAGACGGCGCCGGCGCGCCGCTACCGCACGAGCGCCGCAGGCCCGATACCGCGCCGTGAGTCACCGGTGTATTACTGCAACGTGTGGTTACCAACCGAACCCGAAGGGCGATGGGCGCCAGAATCGACGATCTCGGAAAACTGATCCTCCGTTTTGGCATCGGAGGAATTCTGCTCGTTCACGGTATTTCCAAGCTGCAGAACGGGATCGGCTTCGTGGAGCAGATGGTGAGCGCGAACGGTCTCCCGGTCTTTGTTGCGTACGGTGTCTACGTCGGCGAAGTGCTGGCGCCGGTGCTGATCATCGCCGGAGTGTTCACCCGACCCGCGGCGCTGGTGATCGCATTCGATTTGCTTGGAGCGGTCTTCATGGCTCGACGCGACGACATCCCCAAGATCACGGCCGGTGGCGGGTGGGCGATTGAAGTGGAGGCCCTGTTCATCCTGGGCGCCCTGGCAATCGCCTGTTTCGGCGCAGGGCGCCTGGCACTCGGGAGGCCGGGCGGCTACAACTGATTCCGCGTCAGGCGCGGATTCGCTTGTTCAGCTTGAGCCATCGCGTGACCGCCCAGGCCACGAATACCACCGCCAGCACGCCGATGATCGCGTTGATCAATGGCGCCTGCTGCTCGTAAGGCGCGGCGAAGAGCGACTCGGCGATGATCATCACGCCGGCCGTGCCGATCCACGCGGTCCAGCTCCCGTACTCCTTGAGCAGGACACGACGCCAGTTGAACGGGATGTCGCGCAGGGCTTCACGCGCCTTCCGGAAATCGGGTATCCAGCGGTTGGTCGTCCGGCAGTACTCCTCGTACGCCTGGCCGAATTTGCCGCGGAGAAATGCCTCCTCGGCCGCGACGATCCCCATATAGCCGATCAGCGTGAACGGCACGGAGATGAGGTACAGCAGGGGCGCGTTCCAGATGATGAAGAGTCCGAACAGGACGAGGATGTTACCGACGTAGAGCGGATTGCGGGCCAGCGCGAAGATTCCCTCGGTCACCAGGTCCTCGGCGTGAACCCGCCGGTTCTTTCCGCCGCGCGCGATGTAGCGGTAACCGATGACCGTGATGCGCAGCGCCTGACCCATGGCGGCGACGAGGATGCCAACCAGGTCGAGCCAGAGATCCGCGGTGCGGCTCCCGGACGGGAACTGCGGGCGCGTAGCCGCGATCGTCGCGAGAATGACCGCGGGGAAAACCGCGTCGCGGTACTTGAACAGGAACGTGCCCCAGCGCTCGAGCAGCGACGGTGCCGTCGCTGTCACCAGGAATCCGCCGTGACGTAGGCGTCGATGACCGCGCGTTCTCCCTCGCGCCCCGGACGCGAGTTGCCGTGCTCCATGCCCACCACGCCCTGATAGCCTTTCGAGTTGATGTGCCGGAACACGTTGCGAAAGTTGATTTCGCCCGTGCCGGGTTCGCGCCGCCCCGGGTTGTCGCCCACCTGGATGTAGGCAATCTCGTCCCAGGCCGCGTTCATGTTGGGAATCAGGTTTCCCTCGGTGATCTGCTGGTGATAGATGTCGAACAGGATCTTGCACGACAGGCTGCCCACGGCCCGGCAGATCTGGTACGCCTGAGGGATGCGTGTCAGGAACTGACCGGGGTGATCGCGCAACGTGTTGAGCGGTTCGATCACGATGACCAGACCGTGCGGTTCGAGAACGGCGGCGGCTCGCTTGAGCGCTTCGACCACGTTGGCGGTCTGGTAGTTCATGTCGAGGCGCCGATCGACATGCCCGGGTACCACGGTCATCCACCTGGCGTTTACACGCTTCGCGACATCGATCGATTCGCGCACCTGCTGGACGAAGGCGTCGCGAATCGACGCGTCACCGTTCGCGAGGTGCGGTTCGTTCCACGAAATCGTGTGCGCGACGAACACGCCCATCCGCATGTTGAGACGGGCGAGCGTGGCGCCTATGAGCTCCTGGTCAGCGACGGAACGGTCTTTCAGGCCATTGTCTTCCAGGGCCGTAAACCCTTCGGCGGCCATGAACTCGAGCTCGGCCGCCAGTCCCTGGCCGGCATGCTGCCGGAACATGCCGAAGTGGGGCGCGTAGGCGAGCTTGAACTTCCGGGCCTGCGCCGCACCCTGCGCCACGCCTAACGTCGGCAGCGATGCGAGAGCCAACCCCGTCGCTGCCGACCTGAGAAAGTCACGGCGATCGCTGAAGGCGGCCTCGCTTTGCGCCTTGCGCATTGCGCTTTGCCCTCGGTCACCCATTCCAGGTACGCGCCACCTTGGTGGTTCCCGGCATCGCCACCGGCGGAACCGCCAGCGATCCGAAGCCCGTTTGTGGTGGCGCCAGATCCTGTGACGCATTCAGGAGTTCGTCCCAGACGATCGCCTGGCCGGTGTACGCTGCCTCGCGTCCCATGATCGCGCTCAACGTGGTCTCCGCGACTTGTTGGCCCTCGTTGAGCGGCTTGCCGGCGCGAATGCTCGCCAGCAGGTCGACATGCTCCTCGACGTACGGGTTCTTCTTCTCGCCGGCAAAGGTGAACGACTGCTGACCGGTGATCCTGCTGGAAGGATCCGTCGTCCCGCGCGTCCCCACGAATCGCTCCCCAACAAAGTTGGCCGTGCCATCGATCTGGCGGCACATGCTCATCACGTGGGCGCCGTTGGGATACTCGAAGTCGATGGCGAAGTGATCGAAGATGTGGCCATACGCGCCGTCCGTCCGCCACTGACGGCCACCGACTCCGACTGCGCGGACCGGATGAGCGCCCATGGCCCAGTTGGCGACGTCGATGTTGTGGATGTGCTGTTCGACGATGTGGTCGCCCGAAGCCCAGGTGAAGTACAGCCAGTTCCGGATCTGCCACTCGACGTCGCTCCAGCCTGCCTGACGAGCGGCGTTCCAGAGGCCGCCCTGGTTCCAGTAGACCTCGCCGCCTGTCAGCTCGCCAATCGCCCCGTCGTGCACGCGACGCATCACCGACACGTACGCTGGGTCATGGCGCCGTTGGGTGCCGGCGACGATGGCAAGATTCTTCGCCTTGGCCGCCGCTGCCGACGCGATCACGGAGCGCACGCCGGCCGCGTCGACCGCAACCGGCTTCTCCATGAAGATGTGCTTGCCGGCGGCGACGGCGGCCGCGAGATGCACTGGTCGGAATCCGGGCGGCGTCGCCAGGATCACCATGTCGATGTCGGTGGCGAGGACTTTCTGGTACGCGTCGAATCCACTGAACAGCGTCTCGGGGGTCACCTTGAATTGCTTCTCCACCATCGCGTCTTCGCTGGCGACCTTCGCGAGATTGGCGCGCGCGCGCTCGAGACGATCGGGGAACAGGTCGCCCATCGCGACGATCTGCACGCCTTCGCCTCCGGCGCGCATGACGTCGCGGGCGGCGCCAGAGCCTCGGCCCCCGCAGCCGATCACGCCGATTCGGATGACTTCTGCCGACGCGGTGTCCGGAGTAAGCGCCGAGAGCGTGCGTGGCAGGACGAGCCCTGCTGTTGCCATCGTAGTCGTCTTCACAAAGGTACGGCGTGAGAACCGACCGGAGGTGTCGTCAGTCATCGGATTCCTCGCTGTGCTTGCTGATCATGGCTCCCGCACGATGCGGAAGCCGACAAAGGGAGCGTCCGACATCCACCAGCGACTCTGGGGTATCTGCGGATCGCGTTCATTCCATGTATCGTCCTGTACCGCCCGGGCCGACGGACCAATCGCCTGCGCTGCGTCACGAAAGGAACCACCGCGCACCACGGGCCGGCCACTGCGGACGGTAACCCACTCCGCGGCGTTGCCGAAGAGATCATGCAATCCAAGCGCATCAGCGGGCTTTGCGCCCACGGCGTGAGTCGTGCCACCGGCGTTCGCTACATGCCAGGCCAGGGCGTCGGTCGAGGTACCCGCCGCCAGTTGCGCCACGTGTTCCCACTCCGATTCCGTTGGAAGACGATACTTCTTTCCAGTCTTCGCGGACAGCCATTCGCCGAAGGCCTGGGCCGCGGTGTACGCCACGCTGATGACCGGGAAACCCGCATGACCCCAGCCGTAGTCCGGTGCGCCGTAGGGCCGCGTGGGACGCGCTACGGCATCGACCGTGCTGCGCCCCTCGCTGCTGTCTGGCCGCGAGAGGGCGAACGCGTCGTACAAGTCCCAGGTGACCTCGGTGCGGCCGATCCACAGGTCGGTGCCGGGCACCTTGACCATCTCGAAGCGAACCAGAGTGCCTGTTACGGAGTCAGTGTAGGACTCCTGTGCGGGTGCGGATGCCGGACATGACGCCGCGAGCGCGACCATCGCGACCCCGGGCAGCCGCCTTACGAGTGCGCGCATGGCACTTTTTGGTCGGTCTGGCGGCGATGAGTCGCGGGGCGGTCGCGCAGGAGCGTCACGAGTTCACCGCCGTCCACATGGGTGTGCCGGTCAGGATCGTCCTCCATGCGTCGAATGAGAGTGTCGCTCGCGAGGCGGCGCGTGCCGCGTACGAGCGGGTGGCTGAGCTGGATGGAAAGATGAGCGATTACCGCGAGGGGAGCGAGGTGCGGCGGTTGTCCGCGCGGTCGCGGGAGTGGCAGTCCGTGAGCCCGGATTTGCTGCGTGTGCTCGCGCTGGCGCGAGAAGTGTCGCGGTGGAGTGACGGCGCGTTCGACGTCACGGTGGGGCCGCTCGTGCGGGTGTGGCGTGAGTCGCGGCGGAGCGGGCGGCTGCCTGGCGAGGATGTGGTGTCGCGCGCGCGATCGCGCACGGGGTGGCGGTTGCTGGAAGTCGACACGGTGCTGTCCCGGGTCCGGCTGATGGCGGACAGCATGTCGATCGACCTTGGCGGGATCGCGAAAGGGTACGTGTTGTCCGAGGCGCTCGAGGTGCTGCGTGCGCTCGGCGTCGGCTCGGCGATGGTAGAGGCGGGTGGAGATCTGGTGGTTGGCGACGCGCCGCCGGGACGTGCCGGGTGGTCCGTCGAGATTCCGGGCGCCGACCCGGCGACCCGGGAGTATGCGAAGGTGCTGGTGAACATGGCGGTGGCGACGTCCGGCGGGTCGGAGCAGTTCGTGGAGATCGGCGGCGTGCGTTATGCGCACGTGGTTGATCCACGCACGGGCCTGGGTTTGGTCAATGCGGGCGCGGTGACGGTGATGGCGCGGCGGGGAGAGGTCGCGGACGCGGTGGCGACGGCGACGCTGGTGCTTTCGGGGGGAGGTATTCGTGACCTGGGGCGGCCGGTGTTGGGCGGGGTGTTGCGGGTGGTCATCAGGCCTGCTGGTTCGCCAGGCGGACCGGGTTGACGATCCGGAAGTTGGGGCCAGTTCGGGCAACCCATTCCATGGTGCCGGTCTGTGCGAAATGGTTTCTACTGGTCAGTCCAATATCCGTTGAACTCAATCCGCCTGCGGCGGATAGCGACGGCGGTGGCGCGGTCCTTGTTGATCTCCTGATGGGGTGGTGGTCTCGTCCTCTCACCTTCAACCTGAGAGGATCGTATGACCCCGCTGCGCCAGCGCCTGATCGAGGATCTGACCCTTCGCGGCTACGCCGACCGGACGATTGCCACGTACGTCGGCGTCGTCGCGCGGCTCGCGGACTTCTACCATGCCCCGCCCGATGGGCTGACGGAGGAGCAGCTCCGGACCTACCTCCTGCTGCTGAGCACGAGGCTGGCGCCGGCGAGCGTCACGCAGGCGCTGTCCGGGCTGCGGTTCTTCTATGAGCAGACCCTGGGTCGACGCTGGACGATCCTCGATCTCGCCCGTGCGAAACGCGACCAGCAACTCCCCGTCGTCCTGAGTCGCGAGGAAGTCGGCCGCGTGCTCGCCGCCGTGCGTGTCCCCGCCTACCGCGCGTGCCTCACCACGATCTACGGTTGTGGCCTCCGGTTGCTCGAAGGGATCACCCTGGCAAGGTCTCGTCGTACTCTTCGCATGGGTGGTGTCCTCGGGTTATGAGCGAAAATCCTTGGCCGGATCAACGCTCTAGTTTCGAGGCACCACCCGATTCTTCAACTGGGTTTTGGGCTCACCCTTGGGCACCGCCCAGCAGGCGCAAGCGCGCAGGATCGCGAATTCGCTGCGATTCTTTTGTCAGGATTCGACCGTAAGCAGCCCGTCGATGACGTCGGCCTGTGCGACACACGGCTCTTGGTGCCGCACCATTTCGATGAACGCGCGCGTCACCGTGGGCTCGAACTCCATACCGGCACGCCCGCTGATGTACTCGCAGATGGAGTCCGGTTCCCACGCCACGCGGTAGGGCCGGTTCGTGCGCAGCGCGTCGAAGACATCGCAGACGTGCACGAGCATCGAGGCGTAGTGGCAGTCGCAGCGCCGCATCCGCGTCGGGTAGCCAGCGCCACCGATCATGATGTGATGCTCGAACGCGACGGCTGCACACAGGTCCAGCCGCTGGTCGCGCGCCAAGATGAGCTGCGCCCCGTCAGCGGGATGGCGGCGCATCAGTGCCAGCTCCTCCTTCGTCAGCGCACCGGGCTTCAGCAGTACCTCCGAGGGCACGCGTACCTTACCCAGGTCGTGCAGCAATCCCGCCATCCCATACTGCATCACCTCGCGCGACGATAGCTCGAGATGTTCGGCAAGTCCCATGGCCAGCACGGCGACGTTGAGCGAGTGCGTCGTGGTGTACTGGTCGAACTCCTTGAGCTGCAGCAGCGGAAGCAGCATGTGCTGCCCCGCGTGCATCGAGGCCGCCAGCGACTGCACGATCGTTTCCGCCTCCAGCACCGCCACACCACGCCCTTCCGTCACTTCTTCATGGATCCACTCGATGGCTGACGCCTCGGCGCTGAGGTCCACCGGTGGTGCTTGCTCGTCATCGCGCGCGTCGTCATCGCGAAGCGGTGCGTCCTCTTCTACGTCGCGCACCGCCACCGCGCCATAGCGGATCCACTCCGATCCCCCAACCGGAGTGCGTGGATCTACGCGACGCATCTCCCCGGTGGAGCGCGTCGTCAAGCGGGGGAGAAGTCCCGAGAGGAAGGCGCGGTATTCGTCCCGCTCGACGTTCTCCCGGAACTCGAGCCGCTGCACGCCGGCCGTGGAGAGTTTGCGCCCCCAGTCCCACCCGAACAACTCGCGGATCGGCACTTCGCCATACACCACCTCGTCGCCGATGAAGGAGAACACCGGACGCGGATTGACCTTCTGCAGCGCCCGGAGCGTGTTGAACGAGGTATCGGCGGCGCTCAGGCGCGACGGATGCGTCGGCGAGTAGAGAGACATTTTCGCCAACGCCTGGGCGAGCGAGGTCAGGAAGGCAATCACCTCATGCATCGGTGGTACCCGTGATGGTCCGCGATGCAGCGCCGCGGTATTCGGGCCAGCGGCTCGCGCGCGCCACGTCCAGCACGCGCCGCGCCGTCTCTGATCCGGGGAATGCGGTGAGCGCGGCGATCACGGCAACGCGCTCCGTCGTGGGCTTCTTGAGAGACGTCCCCCAGAACCACCAGCGACGCGTGCGCACCATGGGGAGGAGCCACGCCAGCACCTCGCTGGAGGCGGAGCTGGCCACGGTGCGGATCGCCCGCAGCCGCAGCTCCACCGTCAGGTCCCCGACGCTGAATCGGCGCATCACCTCGCGCGCCGCCTTCGGCGTACAGCACCCCGCCACCGCCGTCAGTCCGATCGCGAAGATGCGAGCATCAGGATCGCGAAGGGCCAGCAGCGTCGCCGTGTCGCGTGTCGCCGGCGCCTTCAGCAAGTGCTTCACTGCCTCGCGCCGTACAATGAACTCGGGATGTCGCGCCCACGTCACGGGATCCACCTGTGGCGGCCACGCCCCCACCGCATCGAATACCGCTACGTAGTGTCGCAACACGCGCGGCGAGGCTTCGGGCATCCAGGCCCCGATCGGTTCCAGCACGTCACGCCCGACGCGGGAGAGTAGTTCCACGAGCAGCGCGGCATCGCTATCGCCGCGACGCGTCAGGGAATCTAGCAGCGGGCCAACGGCCTTCCGCTGCACGCGGTCCACCGCAAAGCGCAGCAAGGGAGCATCCAGCGCCTGCTGCGACAGGTGCTCGCGTAGCGTGGACTCGTTGAGCACGCGGTCAATCAACTGCTCGCGCGCGTCGATCGCGGGATATGCGCACAGTAACTCGATGGTCTTCGCGAGCCCGCCGCGCACGACGAGCGCGCCTAACGCCACTTCGGCGGCCCCGGCGACCGCACCGGTCTCGATCGCGAGGTCGATCACTCGCTCCGGCTCCACCGCGTCGCGGCGCTGGTCTGGACCCCGTCCCCGGGGGACAGCGGCGGTGGCAAGCGCCTGCTCATAGCGTTCCGGATTGGGCGACTCCAGCGTCCACCCTTCCAACATGCGGCGGATCACCAGACGCAACAGCCGGTCGTTGGTCCTTGCGTTGCCTCCCTCGCGCGCAGCTCCGGCGAACTTCTGCAGCAGGCGCAGCATGGCTCCGGAAACGGGAGCACCGTTCACTTGGGCGGCCGCGCGCAGCAGTTCCACGGCGGCCGTCGGCGGCAACTTGCCGATCGTCCCCGACACCATCACGTTCGCGCGATCCAGCCCCTCCATCCCGAGCAGCTTCGCGATCCCGGCCTCGCCCAGCGCGGAGAGCAGGGTCGAGACCCGCTCGACGGTGCGGCGCGACGCCCGTCCCGTCGCCACGGAGGCGAACATCTCCTCGATGTGCGCCAATATCTCGGCGGCGATCTCGTCGCGGTTGTTGATGGCTTGGGCAATGGCGGCCGGATCAAGCAGGTCCCCCTCCCCCTCGCCAAGAGCGGCCGCGGCCAGAGCGCGCCACGTGGCATCCTCAGGGTCCTCGGCTGCGGAGTCCCCATCCAGGAGCCCCAAGCGATTGAAAGCCAGGGGTTCTAGCGTGATGTGCGCGAAGATCAGGTCGTCGCGGAGTGCAAGGGGAGGCACTCCCCCCTCCGCGGACGCCGCGAGCCCCCCCACGAGAAGCGCCAACTCGTCCGCATTCACGCCGCCAATGAACCGGATGCCCCCGACGTGATGCGCGGCGAGTCG
>DATCIJ010000079.1:0-9835 GCA_036507855.1 Gemmatimonadaceae bacterium
TCTTCGGCGTGTCGAACGCGAACCGATCCACGACGAAGAGCGACTCCTCACGCGCCCGCGCGTTGAACGCGCTCTTGCGCGCGAGCGCTTTCACCTGCCGCGGCACGTCCTGGCGGTAGCTCCGCGGCTGCGGTCCGAACACGGTGCCGCCGCCCACCCAGTGCGGCGCGCGAATCGAGCCCTGCCGGGCGCGCCCGGTGCCCTTCTGCTTCCACGGCTTCTGGTTGCCGCCCACGACGAACTTGCGGATCTTGGTCGCCGCCGTGCCCTGGCGCTGGTTGGCGAGGAACGCCTTCACCGCCTGGTGCAGCACCGGCATGTTGACCGTGCCGTCGAAGAGCTCGCCCGGCAGCGCGACCGGCTCCCGCTCCGTGCCTAACGCGGTGTACGCGGCGGCGTTCAGTGTCTGGTTCTCGGCCATGCGCTCAGCCCTGCTTGCGGACGAGGAGGATCCCGTTCGTGGGACCCGCCACCGCACCGCGGATGTAGATGAGGTTCCGCTCCACGTCGATCTTTTCGACGCGGAGATTCGTCTCCGTGTGTCGCGCGGCGCCATAGTGGCCGGGCATCTTCTTGCCCTTGATCACGCGTGACGGATCCGTGCCCGCGCCCACCGAGCCGGGCTTGCGGTGCTTCGTGTTGCCGTGCGTGTTGGGACCGCCGCCGATGCCGTGCCGCTTCACGACGCCCTGGAAACCACGGCCCTTGCTGGTGCCGGTGACCTTCACGAAGTCACCGGGGGCAAAGATCGACACGTCGATGGCATCGCCGGCCTTGTACTCGGGCAGGTTCGCGTCAGCCGGCATGTCGTCGAGGCGGAACGCGCGCAGCGCGCGCGGCACCGTCGTGACGCCCGCCTTGGCGGCGTGCCCCACTTCGGCCTTGCTCGCGCGACGACCACGCGGCGTGCCCTCACCCTTCTTGTTGGCTCGACGCTGCGCCTGGGAACCGTAGCCGATCTCGATCGCGCGGTAGCCCGGCTTCGTGCGCTCACCGGTGATGACCTTCACCACCGGGTTGGGCTTCGCCTCGACCACGGTGACCGGGATCTGGTGTCCCTGCTCGTTGAAGACCTGGGTCATCCCCAGCTTCTTGCCAATGATTCCTAGCATGATTCCTCACACGGGAGCCAGGCGTCAGGCCTCCTGAAGCCTGAAGCCCGAAGCCTGAAGCCTCTGTTCATTGCACTTTGATCTCGACATCGACTCCGGACGGCAGGTCGAGCTTTGTCAGCGCATCCACCGTCTGGGCGCGCGAGTCGAGGATGTCGATCACGCGCTTGTGCGTCTTCAGCTCGAACTGCTCGCGGGACTTCTTGTCGACATGCGGCGAGCGCAGGACCGTCCACCGCCGGGTCTTGGTCGGCAGCGGGATGGGGCCTGACACCTGCGCGCCGGTCTTCTCGGCCGTGCGCACGATGTCCGCCGCCGCGGCGTCGATGACCGCGTGGTCGAAGGCCTTCAGTCGGATGCGAATGCGTCCAGCCATGTTGGACTCTCGTGATTCGTGATTGGGTTACTTCAGGATCTTCGTCACCACACCCGCACCCACCGTCCGCCCACCCTCGCGGATGGCGAACCGCAGGCCTTCGTCCATCGCGATGGGCGCGATGAGCTCGATCTGCATCTGGATGTTGTCGCCCGGCATCACCATTTCGGTCCCGGCCGGAAGCTGGATCGAGCCCGTGACGTCGGTCGTGCGGAAGTAGAACTGCGGGCGATAGCCGTTGAAGAACGGCGTGTGACGGCCGCCCTCGTCCTTGTTCAGGACGTAGACCTCGGCATCGAACTTCGTGTGCGGCGTGATGGAGTTGGGCTTGGCCAGCACCATGCCGCGCTCGATCTCGTTCTTGTCGACACCGCGGAGCAGGAGGCCGACGTTGTCGCCGGCGCGGCCCTCGTCGAGGAGCTTCCGGAACATCTCGACACCCGTGACAACGGTCTTCTTCTCGGCGTTGAAGCCGACGAGCTGGAGCTCCTCACCCGTCTTCACAATGCCGCGGTCGATGCGGCCCGTCGCCACCGTGCCGCGGCCGGTGATCGAGAAGACGTCCTCGACCGGCATCAGGAACGGCTTTTCGATCTCGCGCTTGGGCTCCGGCACGAACGTGTCGATGGCTTCGTACAGCTCTTCTATCTTCGCAACCCAAGCCGGGTCACCTTGAATGGCCTTGATGGCCGATCCACGAATGACCGGAGTGTCGTCCCCAGGGAACTGCTGAGCGCTCAGGAGCTCGCGGACCTCGAGTTCGACAAGGTCGAGAAGCTCCGGATCGTCGACGAGGTCGCACTTGTTCAGGAAGACCACGATCGACGGCACGTTCACCTGCCGCGCCAGCAGCACGTGTTCGCGCGTCTGGGGCATCGGGCCGTCAACGGCCGACACCACGAGGATGGCGCCGTCCATTTGCGCCGCACCCGTGATCATGTTCTTCACGTAGTCGGCGTGGCCGGGGCAGTCGACGTGGGCGTAGTGACGCCTCTGCGTCTCGTATTCCACGTGCGACGTCGCGATGGTGAGGATCTTCGTCGGGTCGCGACGCCCCTGCGACGCCGACGCCTTCGCCACCTCGTCGTAGCTGATGTACTTCGTGCCCCACCCCTTGTCCGCGGAGACCTTCGTCAGCGCGGCGGTAAGGGTCGTCTTCCCGTGGTCGACGTGGCCGATGGTGCCCACGTTCACGTGCGGCTTTGTCCGCTCGAACTTTGCCTTTGCCATTGGTACGGTCCGGTGATGGTTTGAATCAGATGGGTGATGGAAGATGGGAGATGGGAGACGCCCACCGCCTCAGCCCCCGCGCCCGCCTCACGACTTCGCCTTGCTCACGATCTCTTCCGCCTTGCTCTTCGGGACTTCGTCGTAGTGCGAAAACTCCATCGAGTACACCGCCCGGCCCTGGCTCATGGAGCGGAGCTTGGTGGAGTACCCGAACATCTCGCCCAGCGGCACCGTGGACGCGATCACCTGCGCCTCACCGCGCTGCATCATGCCGCCAATCTTGCCGCGTCGCGCCGAGAGGTCGCCTAACACGTCGCCCACATACTGCTCCGGCACGACGACCTCGACCTTCATCATGGGCTCGAGCAGCACCGGATGGGCGCGCTGGGCGCCCTCCTTGAACGCCATCGATCCCGCGATCTTGAACGCCATTTCGCTCGAGTCGACCTCGTGGTACGACCCGTCGGTCAGCTCGACCTTGATATCGACCATGGGATAGCCGGCGAGGATGCCGTTCTCCAGCGCCTCCTTGATGCCCTGCTCGACCGGCCCGATATACTCGCGCGGAACCGTGCCGCCGACAACCTTGTCCTCGAAGTGGAAGCCCTGTCCAGGCTCGGTCGGGGCGATGTTGATGACCACGTGGCCGTACTGGCCCTTGCCGCCGGACTGGCGGATGAACTTCCCCTCGACCTTCTCGACGCGCTTGCGAATCGTCTCGCGATAGGCGACCTGCGGGCGTCCGACGTTCGCGTCGACCTTGAACTCGCGCATCATGCGGTCGACGATGATCTCCAGGTGGAGCTCGCCCATGCCCGAGATGATGGTCTGCCCGGTCTCGACGTCCGTGTGAACCCGGAACGTCGGGTCTTCCTCGGCCAGTTTGTTGAGCGCGATGCCCAGCTTGTCCTGGTCGGCCTTGGTCTTCGGCTCGATCGCCACGTCGATGACGGGCGCCGGGAACTTCATCGCCTCGAGGATGATCGGGTTCTCGTCGTCACAGAGCGTGTCGCCCGTGCGCGTGTCCTTGAGCCCGATCGCGGCGGCGATGTCTCCCGCGCGCACCTCGGCGATCTCCTCACGCTTGTTGGCATGCATCTGCAACAAGCGCCCGATCCGCTCCCGCTTGTCCTTCGTCGAGTTGTAGACGTAGCTGCCTGACGCGAGCACGCCCGAGTACACGCGGAAGAACGTCAGTTTTCCGACGAACGGATCCGTGGCGATCTTGAACGCCAGCGCCGCGAACGGCGCATCATCCTTGACGATCCGCTGCTCGAACGTCTCGTCATGATGCGGCAGGTGTCCTTCGATGGCCGCGACATCGATCGGCGCCGGCATGTAGTCGATCACGGCGTCCAGCAGTGCCTGCACGCCCTTGTTCTTGAATGAGGCGCCGCAGAGGACCGGCACGAACTGCATCGCCACGGTTGCCTTGCGGACCGCACGGCGGATTTCCTCGACCGTCAGTACCTGGCCGGCCAGGTACTTCTCGAGCAATTGCTCGTCGTACTCGACCGCGGCCTCGATCAGTTCGTGCCGCACCTGCTCCATCCGCTCGACGAACTCGGGCGAGACCTCGACGATGTCGAACGTCTTGCCGAGCGTCTCGTCGTGGAAGATGTACTCCTTCCGCTCGATGACGTCGATGTGCCCGGTGAAGAGCTCGCCCGATCCCACCGGCAGCTGCACGGGGAAGGCCCGTCGCGACAGGCGGTCGCGAATCATGTCCAGGCAACGATCGAAGTTGGCGCCGACGCGGTCCATCTTGTTCGCGAAGATCATCCGCGGCACGCGGTACCGGTCCGCCTGACGCCACACCGTCTCGGTCTGCGGCTCTACGCCGGCAACCGAGTCGAGGAGGGCGACCGCGCCGTCGAGCACGCGGAGCGAGCGCTCCACTTCGACGGTGAAGTCCACGTGACCGGGCGTGTCGATGATGTTGATGCGGTACTCCGGCCCGTCGCCGGCCACGGTGCTGGCACCATGCCGCTTCCAGAAGCAGGTCGTTGCCGCAGACGTGATCGTGATGCCGCGCTCCTGCTCCTGTTCCATCCAGTCCATGGTGGCCGCGCCATCATGGACTTCGCCCATCTTGTAGGCCTTGCCGGTGTAATAGAGGATGCGCTCGGTCGTGGTCGTTTTCCCGGCATCGATGTGGGCCATGATGCCGATGTTGCGATAGTGCTCGAGCGGTGTGGTTCTTGACATTCGTCTCGTTTTATCCCACTGGCGGACTCGCCGCCCTGTTGCCTGGTGCCTGGTGCCTAGTGCCTGGTGCCTGGTGCCTGGTGCCTGGTGCCTGGTGCCTGCTTGAAATACAAACGCGGGTGGACCGGGCGTCCCTTGAGGCAGGGACCGGTATCCATCCGCTGTCGCCGGGTGCTCCCGCCACTACAGCGCGGGGGGGACCCAAGGCGCGCTGGGTTACTGCTCCCAGCGTTCAGTTTTCCTGCGTCGCTTTTCGGGAAGGATCGAGCCGGTCGGCAGATCCCGGATCCTCTGGAAGCGATCCCCGCGGACGTCGCGGACCCATAGGGGCCGACGCGCAGCACGTCGGCGTGTTCTCCCTTACGCGGCCTATGCGTTACTAGCCAGCTATCGGGAGCCGCATAATCTCGCCCTCCAGCGACTCAAAGTCAACACGCTGGAAGGAGATACGAGATCAGGGTCCCAGTCTGGAGACGGGGAGCGGAACGAGCACTGTCCCAGGTAGGCGCTGCCCACTGCCCGTCGCCCTAATACGTCCCCAGCGTTCCCACCCTGCGCGCGTACTTCAGCGCTGTTCGAATGGACAGCGCGCCGACCGTCAGGGTGACCGCCGCCATCACGGTCAGGATCGCCAGGTCGGGCCCAACCGCGTTGAGCCCCTCGCCCTGAAGGAGAACCCGGCGCATTGCCCGGAGCCCGTACGCCAGGGGCGTCGCCTTGGCGATTACTCCCAGCCACGATGGAATGACTGAAACGGGGTAATAGACCCCGCCGAACAGGACCGAAACCGTCGACATCACCTGGATCACCGGTCCCGACGTGCGGAACGCAATCACCAGCGCGGCCGCGACAAGACCAACACCCCAGTGAGTCGCAATGAGCAGGGCCAGAATCAGCAGGGCAGGCAGGGTTTTCCCCCATACGATCTGCGCCCCCAACACGGCGCCAGCGGCCATCAGCACCGCCGCGCGCACGGCAGTCAGCAGGAGTCCGTACGAGGTCAATCCCGCCAGAATCGATGACAGGGGCGAGCGCGTCATCAGGAGCGCCTCGAAATATCCCGTCGAGATTCCTCCGGCGATGGTCCCTTGCAGCGTCACCATAGCCGCCGTCGCGAGCATGAGGCCAACCGACCCCACCAGCACGAAGGCGAAGAACTGCTCCGCCTCCGCGGCAATCGCTCCAGCCATGGTGGGCTGAAGCGCGTGCGCGACGAAGTACGTCGGCAGCGCCACCAGGATGATTCCCCCGACCTGCATGAACATCGAGAGGCGATAACTCCTCGCCTGATACCAGGCGGCCCGCGTGAGCGCCCCTATGGTCTGTGCACTCATGAGCGACCACCGCGGTGCACGACGCCTTCGATCAGGTCCGCCAGCGAGGGCCGCACGGGCTCGAACGCGGCAATCCGCACTCCCTCTCCAGCCAGCAGCGCAAGCACCGCTGACGGATCATGATGGAGCTGCATCTGCAGCACCACATCGTGCCATCCGTCCTCTCGCGGGACGGAAGACGCCACCGTGACGTCCTGCTCGGCCAGCCTGCGGAACGCGGCATGACCGGGTTGCTGGGTCGTTATCCGGAAGCGCACGCCGAGGAATTCCCGCGACAGCTGACCCGCTACGCCGCTCGCCAGGAGGCGGCCGTGGTTCAGGACGCCCACCCGGTCGCAGAGCTCGAACGCCTCCTCGGCGTTGTGCGTCGCCAGGATCACCGCACACCCGCGCTGCCGCGACAACTCCTCGCGGAGGAAGACGCGAAACTCCCGCGCCGAAATCGGATCGAGACTTCGTGTCGGCTCGTCCAGCAGCAGCAGTCGGGGCTTCGTCAGCAGCGCCCGCGCGATCAACAACCGCTGCAGCATGCCGCTGGAGAACTGCCCGACGAGCTTCTCCCCCGTTTCGTGCAGCGAAACAGCTCGCAGGGCTTCCTCCACGCGGATCGTTCGCTCTCTCCGTTTCAGGCCCTGCAGGTCGGCGAATACCTCCAGGTTCTGTCGCGCGGTCAGGCGGTGATAGAGACTGCGCTCCATGGCGAGGCACGGCGACACCAGCGCTCGAACAGCCGACGCGTCTCGCACGACATCGAGCCCATCGATCGTCGCCGATCCCTCGTCAGGCAGGATCAGCGTGGAGAGCATCTTGAGCAGCGTGGTCTTGCCGGCGCCGTTGGGGCCAAGCAGGCCGAGGAATTCGCCGGCGTCGGCGCTGAACGACACGTCCGCCACGACGGTGACCCTGGTCGCATCGAATGGATGCAGCAAGGTCTCCTTGAGCCCGCGACGCGCCGGGAACCGCTTGGTGAGGCCGGAAACGCGGACCACGCTGTTTCCCGACGTCCGATCAGTCGCCGGCGTTTGCGCCGCGGCGAGCGTGGTCACTCGCCAACACTCGCGGCGTCTCCCTCCCCTGCATGCCACGTGAAGAGGAGGCGCGCGACCTCATCGACGCGGTCGAGATCCCGAACCACGTTCAGGACGTGGACGGGAACGGCACGCGCAATATCGGCGGCCATGGACAACACCACCGGCGATTCACCGCCCGTGAGTACGGGACCAAGCTTGGCGTGCATGACCAGGGAAATGGTCGCCGCAACCGTATCGAGCCGCTCCCTGCTCGCGGCCGACCCGTCAGGCAACTCGGTCACGGGATTCAGCACGTATGCGGCGCGGAAGGGCACACTCCGCGTCTCCACCTGGGTGTCCTCGAGACGACTCATCAGGTGCTTTCGCAGCGTACTCGATTCTTCCTGCTCGACACCAAACAGTCTCGCCGCCGCATCAGTCCAGAGTCTCAGTCGCGGAAGTCCGGGCGAGAGCAGCGGCTCCTTCCCCAGCCGGACCGGAACCGTGTCGTCACTCAGCGCACGCGCCCCGGCAAGAACGAGAGCGCTGCAGAGCGTGGACTTTCCGTGAAGTTTCGGGGCCAGGAACGAGATCCCCGCTCCTTCGATGGAGACGGCGCTGGCGTGCAAGGTAAAGATCCCGCTGGCATGCAGCGCCAGAGCGAGGACCCGGCTCGTGATGTCCGCCTGCGCCGATTCAAGCACAGCACCGGGCGGTCGATACCAGGTAATGACCGATCCGTCCGCCGACACGTCGAAGCGTCCCGTGTCATCGAAAAAAAGACCGAAACCATCGGACCTGCGAAACCCGCGCACCCGGGTCTCACCGAACACGGTATCGACGCCGAGCAGTTCTCCGTCCATCGTCGAAGATGTCGCCTCGACGACTTGAAGGGTCCAGTCGGAGGCGGCCGCATGCGAGTCCGGGAGCTCTGCGATCTGCAGCTCCGAGCGAAGTGTCCCGCCGAAGACCTCGTAGAGTCGCTGCGTCATTCCAGTTCGGCCACCTGAATACCAGTTATGGGGAGGTACTGTGCGACGACTGCCGAGTCGTCGCCGACGACCAGTCCCCCGTATTCGACCCACGCATGGGCAAGGAATCTGCCTTGCGAAAGCTGAACCCCAACGCGCACCTGTGCGCCCTGGATACCAGCTTCGTCGAGCATCTTTCGAAGCGCCCTCGACTTCACAAGACACTTTGGCCGGAACAGTCCGAACTCTGCGGCCCTGTTGACGGCCAGCGCGATCCGCCGCGCATCGTCGACGCGGTCCGCACTCGAAACGCCCATCGGAGCGGGTTCGTCACGAACCATTTCTCCCGTCGGGCGTCGCCGCATCTCTCGCTGCGCCTGCGTCAGGGCGAGCTGAGCTCGCACGAGGTCTTTCCACTCCTGCCATCCGAGCGCCCGGAGCTTCGGAACAGACCTACGGTAGCGGGCGATCTCCCGGCGCACCCGACGCCACGTGCGCGACCAGCCCATTGGTGAGGAGCTCGGAGAGGAACCGCTCGACGTCGGCGCGGATCTGGCTGGCGGTGACGTCATGGTACTTCGACGACAGGATCGCAACCATTTCTTCCACGGTGCGCGTCGCCGGCGGAAGGAGTTCCCAGATCCGAGCACCGACCGCGCCCACGCCGAAATACACTTCGGTCTCCGTCGAGAACAGAACGCCGCCTTCCGGGAGTCGCCGGAAGACTGCGCCCGAAGCCGGCGCCGGAAGCGGAGTCTCGTTCTGTGGTGCCATCGCGTGACCTTCGGGGAGGGTACGCGCCGCACCCGGCATCGCTTGTGGTAGCCGAATGTGGTTCACGCGCGCACCGCCAGGGGCTTTGCCACGGGGAAACGTACGCGCCGACCGTCACTTGAAAAGATGGGACCGGTCGAGCGAAGGTGGCCAGCACGGAAATCTCCCGTTTTCTATCCACGAGAGACCAGCCGGGCGAAGTAACCCCAGGTACTGATCGCGGCGCGGAGCGCCCCACGAGGTGGCCGCGGAGGTGCCCCTCCTTCACCTGGCACTTCTACTGCACCTTCATTCCAGAGCTGATCAGCTTCGTCAGACGTCGATCGCTCCTGCAGCGCCGCGAACCAGAGCCAACGACGGGCGCGTTGCGCCACGGACGCCTCTGCCGCCGAATCGACGATCTGGACCGCGAAATGGCGCTCCAGGAGGCTCGCGAACCGACCGCCTGACGATGGGTCGAGCCGGGTCAGCACGTCCTCCGGAACGGAAAGGTCGGCAACGACGCGGCCAAGCCGGAGCGTCCAGTAGCAGCATTGCCTTGCGCGCTTCGACGTGACAATCGGAACGAAGCGATCCCACCTGAAGTCGGGATCATTCACGATCGAATGCGCGTCGGCGTATGCCCGCCACGCCCCGCGCTTCAACTTGTTGGACCAGGCAAAATGCAGACAGGTGTGGAGCAGCAGGTCTTCAACGGACGGGACCCGCACCGGAGTCTCCCCGACCCTGACCACGCGGGATCGAGCGATGATCGACGCGGTGTCCACGCCGAGTCGGTCGATTCCCGGAAGGAGTGTGCGATGCAGCTCTAGGCCGACGG
>DATCIJ010000080.1:0-11598 GCA_036507855.1 Gemmatimonadaceae bacterium
TAGATGAGCCAGCACAGGAGCGGCACCGGAATCGTCATGACCAGGCCAAGCCTCCAGTCCATCAGGAGCAGTACCGTGCTGAGCCCGATGAGCATGATCAGCGACAACGAAACGTCTACCACGCCGAACGCCACGAAATCCCACAGGCGATCCGTGTCCGACGTGACGCGCGTGATCAGGCTCCCCGTCTTCTTCCGCGAGAAGAACGAGAGACTGAGCCGCTGGATGTGCTCGTACAACTCGGCGCGCAGGTCGCGCGCGACGAGTTCGCCCAGCACCGACATCAGCTTGAGACGCAGGTGCGCGGCCGTCTGCCGGATGCCGTAGAGCACGGCCATCGTGGCTACGGCAATCCAGGCGATGGTTGCCGCGGCGTCGCGCGACAGCGTCCCCTCCTGCACTGGCCGCACCACGCTGTCGATGATGTAGCCGGCGAGGTAAGGCGGCACGAGGCTCACCATCGTAATGATGGCCGCGGCCCCCATGCCGAAGTTCACCTGCCTGCGGTAGGGTGCGAGGTACTTGAGCAGCCGCAGGATCACCGTCGCCCGGTGCCTGGAAACGAGCGCTTGCGCGTCCCGAATCGGCCGTGCCACTGCGTCCGCGTACACCTGGTCGGCGTCCGCGTCAGGCTTTACGGTGCGTCCAACAATCGCTTCGTCGAGCACGAACCTGATGTTCTCGAACGCGCCGCGTTGCCGTTGCGTGTACCGCGCTACGGCCAGCGGCGGATCGTCAGGCGCGCCGAGGAGCATCAGCGTGTTTGCGCTGAGCCCCGGCGACTCCTGCACCGCCTGGATCCGCTCGCGATCGATCGAGTGAATATCCCAGCCGCGATCAGAACCGTTCGCGTCCGGGAGCGCGCGGGCCACCGCGACGCGGCGCGGACCTAACGCGACCCATGATTCGCCGAGCCTGAGGCCTGCGTCGAGATCGGCCAGCGCGTAGAGCTGCACTGGTTCGTCGCCCCAGTCGCGCTCGATGCGCGCGCGAAGTGCCGGGGGCAACTGACCGGGTTGGCCGATGTACCGGCCGATGATTTCGCGATTCATGTGGGTCTGTTGCATGTCGTGATCCGGAGGAGGGGAAAACAAGAAGCCTTTCGGGTTACTGGCACCCGAAAGGCGGATCACGACTGGCTATCCGGCGCTTCTAGGGTGCTCGACCTCCAACAACGAAAACGTCCACCTGCGACGTTCCAGGGCACACTTCGCCCCAGCGCGCGATCTGAACTCGCGCGGGGACGCGGTACTTCGTGGAAGTCGTGATGGACGATGACATTCGGAGAATCGGCTGGTGTCTTCCTTCGCTCCTACGATGGCGGATCGCGATGATGACGCGCAACCCCCGGTATATGGGCGACCCCGCGCACGTCGGTCTCGTCACACCGTCCATGCAGGTCGTTGCTTTCGTCGCCTGGTAACTGCCCGACCGCCTGACCTAGCCTCAGGCCGCTCGATTCTCGGCGCCACGCGCGGCGACGATCGCACCGAGCAGTGACGCAAACAGCGCCAGTGCACCGAGTTGATGAAGGACAGCAATCGACACTGGAACGGCCAACAGGAGGGTTGCAATACCCAACGCGACCTGAAGCACTGTGATTCCGGCGGCGATGCTCAGCCATCGACGTGCGCCACTCGGCCAGGCGCGTCGCCACGCTGCTGCTGCGGCTCCCCATACGAGTATCGCCGTCAGCATCGCGAGGATGCGGTGATGGAACTGAGCCGCGATTGGATTCTCCGTCACATTCCGCCAGCCCTCGACCGCGCCATATCCCATCGGAACAAGCCGGCCCTCCATGAGCGGGAACGTGTTGAAAACCTTCCCCGCGTCGAGACCTGCCACGAAACCACCGGACAGCATCGTGATCAGGGCGAGCGCGGACAGGAGACCGGCGACTAAGACAACGCTGTGGCGTGGCTCAGCCAGCCTCACTTCGAGAAGAACCGCCCGGTCACCGGAAACGCGAAGCTCCGCGGCGGTCCACACCGCCACGCCGAAGATCACCAGGGCTATCGCCAGGTGCGCCACGAGCCGGTACGGACTCACACCCGTTCGTCCCGACAGGCCGCTCTGCACCATGTACCATCCCATTCCACCCTGCATCGCCGCCAGCAGCGGCAAGTTCGCCAGTCGGAGGCGCATCCCTGGCCGGATCTGCCGCCGCATCAGGAGCACAAAGAAGGGAACGGCCAGCACCAGGCCGACGCCCCGCGCGAGCATCCGGTGAACCCACTCCCACCAGAACAGCCCCTTGAATGCCCGGAGTGTGATGCCGCGGTGAACGGTCTGCGCCTCAGGGATGGTGAGATATCGCTGGTACGCATCCGTCCACTCGGCGGCGGTGAGCGGTGGCAGCACTCCGGAGACCGGCCTCCATTCCGTTATCGACAGTCCGCTCTCCGTGAGACGGGTGATGCCGCCGACCGCGACCGCGACCGCCACAGCGACCGCGCACGCCACGAGCCACCTCGCAACCGCCCGATCAGACGCCACATTCACTGGCGAATCATCAGGCTCGGCGAGCGACCGGTGTCGCTCCACTGGCTTCGCCTCGACGCGGCGTTTCGCGATCCGACGCGCTTCAGGCGGTGGTGCGATCGTAATCGGCATGGGTCAATGCTCCATTCTCGCGACGAGCCGGCGCGCATCGTCATTGAAGGTGACCAGTACCACACGGCGTGGCGCCAATGAGAGCAGGGTGTCCAGAACGAGTCTCGCAGGAATCGCCTCTGCCTCGCGCCGCGATCTTTCCTCGCGCTCGCGCTGCGCACGCCCTCCCATCAGCGTATCCGTAGCCACCGCCATCGGCTCAAGGGTCGAATCGGACGCCGCGCGCGATTCGCCTTCGTCGATGCGCGTGACTTCGATCCGCAAGCGTCGTTCGCCCGGTTTCACATCCGATTCGGTGAACACATGGATCGGACGGTCGTGGCGCAGTCCTCCGCCCCGCAGCGTATCCAGCACCAGGCGCTCGCCATCGACCGAAACCGACAGCAGGTAGCGGGCGGTGAACCCTTCACAACTCGTCCGCATTCGCATGTGTTCGGGCAGCTTCGACAGCTCTTCGTCCGATAGCGTCCGGCATTGCTCCACACGCTCGGGACGAGCGGACCATGAGAGCCGCACCCGCGCCACATCGCTCGCACCGGTGACAGTCATCCAGGGGGCGATGGTGGACCATCGAAGCGCCAGCGCGCCGGCGACGGCGACTGCTGTTCCGGCGACGCGCCACAACAACACCGAGGGCGTCATGCGCGCACCTTCCTCGCACTGACCGGTTGCGGATCGCAAAGCGGCTCCGGGAGGTCGCCCTCGTCAGGCGCCACATCCTCTATCTGTTGCACGCCACGACGAAACTCTTCAAAAGCCAGCATGGTGCCGCGCAGATCGCCGGCAGCCGCTGTGGCCAGCCCGACGCGGCGTCGGTCCACCCGCGGCTGCAGCTCGGCTTCCCGGTCATGGTACATCCGCTGCTCGAGCCACTTTGGCCCCTCCCGGCCGCGGCAGTCACGGGGCGGACAACTGAAGATCATGACGCCATCCACGCCGCCCCGCAGGGCGAGTTCCACCGCCGATGTATGCACGTTACCCGTGCACGAGACGGTGTGAAGTTTCGCCCCCGCGTTCACCAGCGCCCGCTCGTGCGACGGCGGCGCGTTCCGGCAAAGCACCGCCACAATCGTCGGCTCGGCGTCCGGCTCGAGGTGCCCTATGAGGTCGCGGATGAGCACCAACTGATCTCGGCCGGTGCGGAGGGCAGGCCCAACTCCCATTGGCGCGCAGGAGCCGGCGCAAACGCCGCAGCTCACGCAGAGTTCGGGATTCACGTGCGCCACCAGGGTGTCCCGGTCGTCAGTGCGCCCCCGCATCGCAATCGCCTCCCACGGACAGTCCTGCGGACACTGATTGCATCCGGTACACAGGCGCTCGTCGACCACCGAGGGAGCCCACTCCCCCTCCCGGGCGCGACGCATGAACCGGGGAATGGCCAGCGCCAGGACGAACGTTGCAGTCGCCGCTGTCCAACCGGCCCACGCGGGCGCGCGCTCGGTCCACGGGAGCCAGAAGGCGTAGATGAGGTCCCCCGGCACGTCGGTCACCAGCTCGAGCGGATTCGCCTCGGGAGGGAGCGGTGCCGGCAGCGCAATAGAGAGGAGCGTCAGGCCGCCAATGACCACCGTCCCCAGAACGGCTGGAGGCAGGAGCTTCGGTCGTGCTACGCGCGAAACGTGAATCCACAGGCCAGCCGCCACACAAAGCGGAATGGCGACGTGGAGGAAGAGATTGATGAAGAAGAACGCGCTCGGGACTGGTCGCTCTCCCGAGAAGACCCGCTGCACCGGCTCCGAGAGGACAGGCAGCGAATCAAACAGGGCGGCGCCTGCGATGGCGAGTCGGGCGCCGAACGTGTCCCAGACGATGACGAAGCCAGTCCAGCCGCTCACGAAGACGAACAGGAGCAACGCAACGCCGGAAATCCAGGCGAGCACCCGCGGCCCCCAGCTCCGTGACTGGGCGAACATTCTGAAGGCGTGGATGATGACCGCCACGACCATGGCGTCGGACGCGAACCGGTGCAGGCTGCGCATCCAGCGCCCGAGCCACGGGTCGGCCACGAGACGCTCCACAGACGACCATGGCGCGCTGATCCGGTAGAACACGAGCAGGTAGAGCCCCGTGACGATCAGGACCAGGAGTAACGCGAACGCGAGCGCCCCGGTCAGGTGCAGCGGCTGATAACGCCAGCCATAGAGCCGGGTGAACCCGGCGTCGAGTCCGCGTAGGGCGCGTGATGCGAGGCGTTCTGCCGGCAAGGTCACAGGTGCTGGTGCCCGAGGGCCAGGGGCCAGGAGCCAGGAGCCAGGATTCCGGCTCGGGGGCGTCGCCGGCGGCGACCGACCCGGGCCGTCCAAGTCCCTCTTGCGGCGAGTTTATCATATTCACATGATAAACGCAACAAACTACCGGCCCCGCTCACCGATGTGGATTTCCGGCACTACGCAGTACGCCCTGCGCGCCGTGCTCTTCGTGGCCGAGCACGGAATCGATGAACCCGTCCGCGTCGACGCGATCGCCGCCGCGCTCAGCGTACCACGGAACTACCTGTCCAAGACGCTACACGCCCTCGCCCGCGCCAACGTCCTGCGTTCAGGCCGCGGGCCGCGTGGTGGATTCCAGCTCGCCGATCCGCCTGACCAGATTTCGCTCGCCCGCGTCGCCGCCCCGTTCGACGACCTGTCGGCTCGCAGTTGCCTGCTCGGCCGCACCTCCTGCGGATGGAAGAGCCCGTGCTCCGCGCACCCGCGCTGGGAGCAGGTCTCCAATGCCCTGCAGGCCTTCTTCCGGGACACGACGATCGCGGATTTGCTCGGCGAGATCGCCGGGCGTCCGTCGATGTCACCGACCAACGACCGCGCGGCGCTGGCCGCGCTCATCTCTCCCCCTTCTGCGCCGGCGCGAAGGCCACGCGCCTCCACGCGCCGACGCACCTGATGCACGGATCTCCCCAAGCCCGGAGGTTGCATGTCTCACCCTGATGCGAGCCCGCCCTCGCCCCCCCTGCCTGACGAGCAGCCTCCACTCATGCAAAGACTGTTCGACAACGTGTTCCTTCTCCTTGCCCTCGGCATCGTCGTGATGTTCGTGGTCTACACCGGCTGGGGCATGTGGGAACTCCTCTCAATGCCGAAAGGCGCACTTCCCTGAGGCCCCATGCTGACCAAAGTGCATACCGGGCTCGATCCCGTACGCGGCGTGTGGTGGAAACCGGCCCACAAGGCGGAGAAGGTGTGGGTGGCCATCGCATTCGCCTGGTGCCTCGTGCTCTTCGCCATGATGCCCCTCTGGCACTGGAAGGGCGGACAGAATCCATCCGGCGTCCGTACGCGCGTTGATCCGAAAGCTTTCTATGCGCGGACGGCCGAATTCGTGAAGCAGTACAAGGTGGGGGACGATCGTGGACTCCCCATCGTGCAGCCGCCCGCCGGCGCCGACGTCTATCTGACCGCGATGACGTTTCAGTGGTACCCGATCCTGCAGCTGGTGCGCGGGCAGCGGTACCGCCTGCACATCTCGGCGCTCGACTACAACCACGGATTCAGCCTGTATCCCCTCAACGTGAATTTCCAGATCGTGCCGGGTTACGACTACGCGCTGGAGGTCACGCCGACCGCGACGGGCGATTTCCGAATCATCTGCAACGAGTTCTGCGGCATAGGCCACCACACCATGGTTGGCCGCGTGATCGTGGTCGACGACGCAGGCAACCGGATCACGGACAACCGCGACGCGCAGTTGCCAACGGGAGGCGCTCGATGAGCACCACAGCCGCCGTCTCCGACTTCCGCACCTGTCCAGCCACGGGTCGCCAGATCAATCGTCACGCCGAGTGGCTCATTCGCGTCAACGCCGTCGTCGCCGTGGTTGCACTGCTCATTGGCGCCACCGCCGCCCTGCTGCTCGTGCTGACCCGCTGGCAGGCCGTTCACCTGCTGCCCGCCGAGTGGTACTACCGCATCCTCGGCGTGCACGGGATGAACATGCTGATCTTCTTCATCATCTTCTTCGAAATGGCGGTGCTCTGGTTTGCGTGCACTGTGCTCCTCAACTCCCGTCCCGCCGCGCCACGCCTGGGCTGGGCGAGCTTCTATCTCATGGTTGTCGGCGCGCTGATCGTCGAAGGAATGCAGTGGAGCGGCCGGGCCGACGTGCTGTTCACGTCGTATCCACCGCTCAAGGCACATCCGGCCTTCTATCTCGGTGTGATCCTGTTCGCCGTGGGCGCCCTCACCATGGTGGGACAGTTCTTCGCCACCCTGGTGATCGCGAAGCGGGAGCGGACATACGAGGGGTCGATGCCACTGGTGGTGTATGGCGCGATGACCGCGGCCGTCATCGCGGTGATAACCCTGCTGCACGGCGCCCTGATCTACATCCCGACGTTCCTATGGTCGATCGGGCTCATCCCGAGTGTGGACCCGGAGATCTACCGGCTGTTCTGGTGGGCGCTCGGGCACTCATCGCAGCAGATCAACGTCGCGGCGATGGTGTCGGTCTGGTACCTGCTGGGCGCGCTCACGGTGGGTGCCGTCGTGCTGAACGAGAAGGTGAGCCGTTCCGCGTTCGTACTCTACATACTGTTCATCTCCCTGGCCTCGGCGCACCATCTGCTCGTGGACCCCGGTTTCAGTCCGGCGTGGAAGATCGTAAACACGTCGTACTTCATGTACCTGGCGGTGCTGGCCTCGATGATTCACGGCTTCACCGTGCCGGCCGGTATGGAGCTTGGCATGCGCTTGCGTGGATTCACCGACGGCATGTTCGGCTGGTTGCGACGCGCGCCGTGGGGCGACCCCGGTTTCAGCGCGACGGTGCTTTCCATAGTGGTGTTCGGCTTCGTCGGTGGAATCACCGGCGTGACCATCGGCACCGAGCAGATCAACATCATCGTGCACAACACGCTTCGCGTACCCGGGCACTTCCATGCCACCGTGGTCTCCGGCACCGCGATGGCGTTCATGGGGGCGACGTACTACCTGCTGCCGATCATCTTCCGCCGGAAGGTGGCCTTATGGGCGCTGGCGCGGTGGCAGCCTTACCTCTTCGCGCTCGGCATGCTGCTCCTCTCGATGGGCATGACGTTCGCCGGCAGTTTCGGAGTGCCGCGGCGCCACTGGGACATCTCATTCTCCCAGGCGCCATTCGGGGTGGAGTTCAGCCCCGCCGTCGATCTCGTGCTGGCCGTGATGGGAATCGGTGGCATCATGGCCGTGACGGGGGCATACCTCTTCATCATTATCGCGGTGAAGTCGGTGTTCTTCGGCGAACCGGTGGGAGAGATCCCCAGGGGCGTCGCGGTGGCGGGCATTCCGCAGGGCATCACGCACCCGCCGGTGCACAAGCCTAACGTTGACGAGTTGAACGAGAAGCTGCATGCCCCCGGACGCGGCATCGCCGCCGTGACCCCGGGGACGCTGGCGCTGGTGAGCATCTTCCTCGTGTCGTTCATGGTCTACTACTTCACGAACTGGAAGCTGTTGAGCCTCCTCTGGCGCGTGGGGTAGCCAACGTGAGCGAGCGTGCTCATCGCGGCGTGGCACTGGCCGCGCTGGGCGCCATCGGGTTGGTGACGGTGGCGTGGTGGGCGCTGGCCCTGTATCCGGCGGCAACGGCACCGGAGTGGGTGAGCCGCACGCGGCTCGCCTGTTTCGGTGCGGCGCCGGGCGGATTGCCTAACGCCGGCGGCTGGATCCTCCTGGTGGGTGAGCCCATCGGCATGGTGGCGATGCTGGTCGCGGTGTGGGGCGATGCGTTGCGACGCGACCTGAAGGCCCTCGCTGGACGCGCGTCAGGCAGGATGGTACTCGGGGCCGCGGCCGGCGCGTTCCTGTGGGGTGTGGTAGCCGCCGCCTCTGTCGTGCTGCGCGCGACGCCGGATGATGGAGCGTTCGCGGTGAACCAGGCGAAAGGTGCCCTGGCGCCGGCGGCGATTGCCGCTGCTCCACTCGCGCTCACGGATCAGTCGGGCCAATCGTTTGACCTGGCGCACCTGTCCGGCGCACCGGTCCTGGTGACCTTTGCGTTCGCGCACTGCGAGACCATGTGTCCCACCCTGGTGCGCGACGTGTTGCGCACCAGGCGCGAGGCGCAGCGCGACGACATCCCGCTCGTGATCGTCACCGTCGATCCCTGGCGCGATGTGCCGGCGCGACTGTCGAGTATCGCAACCGCGTGGAGCCTCGCTCCCGGCGATCGAGTCCTCAGCGGCGCAATCGATCAGGTAAACCAGGTGCTCGATGACTGGAACATTGCTCGCCGCCGCGATCCGGTCACCGGAGATGTGGTGCACGCCCTCGTTGTCGTGCTCGTGAACAGCGACGGGCGCACCGCCACGCGTGTCGACGCGAACGTCGATGGACTACGGACCATCCTGGCAGGCCTGTAGGAGCCCTCTGAGTCAGCGGCTGCCAGACCGTGGCGGCTCACCCGGTTGGGGAGAGATCCCCATCTCGGCCAGGAACTGAATCCCGCCCGTCGGCAGATCGCCGCGCCTGGCTGCGCGCGTCAGTACCAGCCTCTCTTTCGTTCTTGTCATGCCGACGTACAGAAGACGGCGTCCCTCCTCGATATCCTGCTTCATGGCCGGCTTGTGCTGCGTCCCACCCGGGAGTTCGGAGTCCTCGACGCCAACGATGTAGACTCTCGAGAACTCGAGCCCCTTCGTGGAATGCAGCGTCAGCAGACTGACGCGGTCCTGATGCACCTCGGTGCCGTCATGCTTTGACAGCGCGACCAGTTCGAGGAACTGTTCGATCTGACCTTCGAGTACTGGCGCCTCGCATCGCAGGAGCAGACGCCTCAGGCGGGCCATGGCCTGCGGATATCGATCATCGGCGGTTCGCTCAGCGCGCAGCCGCTCCATCAGCGACGTTCCGCCGAGCCGGTCGATCACCTCATCCACATCGGGAAGCGAAGCGTCACCCGCCAGTTCGCGCTGGACGCGGTACTGCTCCAGGGCATCGCTGTAACGGCCTAACGCGTATGACGCGATGGCCTTGCGCAGCTCGCTGAATTCGCTGGCTGCCGCGGAAGTGGTGCCGGGAGAACCGAGCGCGAGGGCGATTCCCAGATGATCGAGGAGGTTGCCGAGCGCGGTCTTGCGAGAGCGCTCCAGTCGGTCCTTGTCCAGCTCGAGGAAGACCTGCGCCAGGGTCCTCGAGTCGTCGAGTGCGCGGTGGGATTGCCCTGTGGGTATGTGGAAGTGCGTCGCGAGATCGGCGAGCCGGCGACTTCCAGGATGAAGCTCTCGTGCGAGGACCAGCGTGTCGTACGTGACGAACCCATGCCCGGCCGGACCGCTCATTCGCTCAAGGATGGGAAAGTCAAACCGGTAGCCGTTGTGGGCGACGACGACATCCTTGCCGCAGAACTGCCGGAACGTTGACCACACTTCCTCGAAGTACGGAGCATCGACGACATCGGCGTCGGTAATGCCGGTGATCGCGGCGGCCGCCGCATGGATCGGAACGCGCGGCTTCACCAGCGAGGACCACTGATCCACGATTACCCCATCCCGAACCCTTACCGCCGCCAGGTCCACAATCTCCGCCGTTGCTATGTCCTTATCGGTAGTCTCGATGTCTACAGCGGTGAAATCGCTGAACGGCGCATCGCCGCGGCGGGTCGCGACAAGCTGGAGCGCTTTGAAGAGGCCGAGCGCCACGCCAAGCGATGGAACATCGGATGCCCGAACCGCGACAGCGTCATCGGGACACTCCGGACCGACCCCAAAACGCGTGAACCCGACGCCCTGCAACAGTGCACGCATCGGAATCTCTATGCCGCCCATCGGCTCGACCCAGACCATGACGCCCGCGTCGAGCGCCGATCGCAGCCGATCGGCGAGTCTCCGTGCCTCCTCGTTCTTCTCGGGATCGCTCAGGTCGTCGCAAATCTCTTCGAGCCTGGTCCGGTAGACCCCAACGCGTTGCGAAAGCAGCTCCTCGACGAGCGCGATCAACGTGTCGTGTTTGCGGCCGAGCGACTCGAGGTTCCGCAGCGCGAACAATGCCCGCCAGAGTTTCGATGCGTTCGGATTCCTCCTGCCCAAGGTCCGCGCGTGTGCTTCCATGTGTCCGCGCAAGCCGCCCCCATCGCCAGCCTGTTCGACCTTGGTGCGCAGCAGGTCCAGCAGGCTTGGGGGCAGGACAACTTTGAGGAACTCCTCCTGGTTGACGTCATCGGTGGGATCGGCGATGACTTTCAGCGCGGCGACGACGTACGCGACCACCGGATCGTCCGCCACCGCTCGTCCCTGCGCCAGCCGGCACGGGATTCCGGCGCCAATGAGCGCTGCTTCCAGTCCGTCACCGATCTCATGCCGCCGATACAAGACCGCGTAGTCGCCCCACCGGAGCGAATTCGTGCGGCGATCCGCCAGGATGTCCTCGAGGAGCCAGTCGCCTTCGACAAGTTCGTCATCGAAGTTGAGCGCGCGAACCGGGTGGTCCGTTTCGTGCGTCGCGACAACGTCTTCCTTGGTCCATGGGCCGGGGGGATTCCGTCGGACCAGCCTCTTGGCCAGCTCGAACACCTGGCCCGGACAGCGATGATTGTCGCGCAGCGTGATGGGCGTCAGGATCCCGAAATCGTTCTTGAACGTGCCAAACAGCGTGTTGTCGGCGCCGGTCCATGAAAAGATCGACTGCTCGTCGTCGCCAACCGCAAAGACGTTGCGATGTGCGCCGGCCAGCGCCTTCACCACTTCATACTGACGGGCATTCAAATCCTGGAACTCATCGACGAGGATGTAGTCCCATCGCGCGCGCGTCTCGTCCGCGACAGCCGGCATTGTCTCCAGCAGATGCGCCGCTTTCGCGACCAGCATGTCGAAGTCGGCCATGTTGCGTCGCTCGAGTCGCTTGACGTACTCGGCGTACGTGCGCGCATCGCGTTCGCTCAGCTCCTCGTCCTTGAGGCGATGGAGCGTGAACGCGCCCAGAATGCTCGTGTGAAACCGAGCGGGTTGGCCGAGACGCGCGAGCACCGCTCGCTGATAGTTCTCGTCGGCGATGCCGAACCCGCGTTCGAGTCCTT
>DATCIJ010000081.1:0-5324 GCA_036507855.1 Gemmatimonadaceae bacterium
CGATCAACATCCCCTGACTGCCCTGACGCGCCCCCTCGCGATGGCGACGTGACACAAAGGACAGTCCTGATTGCCAGCTGGCTCGAGCCGGAACACGTGGAGCGCATCCGTCGCGTGGATGCGCGGCTGGATGTGCGTTACGATCCGGAATTGCTGGCGCCACCCCGGTACGCCGCCGATCACACGGGCGCCGTGTTTACGCGCACGCCGGAGCAGGACGCGCGCTGGCGATCGCTCCTCGCTCGCGCTGAGATCCTCTTCGACTTCGACCGATCCAGTGCGAGAGAGCTGCCGTCGCTGGCGCCGAGGGTTCGGTGGATCCAGGCCACCAGCGCCGGCATCGGCGAATACGTCCGTCGGATGGGCTACGCCGAGTCGATGCCGGACACGGTCTTCACGACGGCGAGCGGCGTGCACGCGAAACCGCTGGCCGAGTTCTGCTTCATGGTGATGATCGCCTTCCACAAGAAGCTCCTCCAGTCGCTTCGCGACCAGCGCAACCAGCGCTGGGAGCGATTCGCCGGCGCCGACCTCGAGGGGCAGACGCTGGTCATCGTCGGCGTCGGGCGGGTCGGGAGGGAGGTAGCGCGGCTCGCGAAGGCGTTCGGCATGCGCGTCGTTGGCGTGAAGCGCTCGACGACGGGCGCGGCCCCCGAAGATCTGCACCTCGATGTGCTGTACGGACCGGCGGACCTGCATCGCGCCCTTCCGGAAGCGCAGAACCTGGTCCTTATCGTGCCGCACACACCTGAGACCGAACGAATGATCGGCGCCCGCGAGCTGGGTATGCTGCCGCGCGGTGCCGTCTTCATCAACATCGGACGGGGCGCGCTGGTCGACGAATCCGCGCTCATCGACGTCCTGCGCTCCGGTCACTTGCTGGGCGCGGGCCTCGACGTCTTCGCGCAGGAGCCGTTGCCGGCCGAGAGTCCGCTCTGGGCGATGGACAACGTGATCGTCTGTCCTCATTCGGCAAGCACGTCGTATCGCGAGAACGAGCGGATTACAGACCTCTTCTGCCGCAACCTGCGGCGCTACCTCGACGGGGAGCCGCTGCTCAATCGTTTCGACCACGCCCTCGGTTTCTGACCGGGTCTCGTTCTCGTGACTAATCCAGTCCTCGTCCTGTTCGCACTCGCGGCGGTGGTGCTCGCCGCGCTGTGGCTCGAGGCGCACACGCGGGCATTCCGGAAGATCGGCGCGGCCGCGACGGCGATCCTCCTCGCGCTGGTGCTGTCCAACACCGGGCTCATTCCCGGTCAGTCACCCGTCTACGACTTCCTGCTCGGGCAGGCGGTGATCGCGGGCATCATCCTGATCCTGCTCAACGTCAGCCTGGACTCCATTCGTCAGGCCGGCGCACCAATGCTGATGGCGTTCGTGATCGGCGCGGTGGGATCGGCCGCCGGGGCAATGATCATGGCGAACGTGGTGCACGGCCCGATCGGCGCCGACGCGTGGAAGCTCTCGGGCCAGTTCACCGCGACATACATCGGCGGCGGGATGAACTTCGCCGCGGTTGGCCAGCAGCTCCAGACGCGGAGCGACCTGTTCACGGCGGGCATCGCCGCCGACGTGATCGTCACGGCGATCTGGCTGGTCGCCTGCCTCGTGGTGCCGGAGCTCTTCGCCCGCCGCGAACGCGCCGGCGCACCACCGGGCGACGCCCCGATGCAGGATGATCCATCGCACGGCGGACTGGCGACGCAGCTCCAGAGCAGCGTGGTACCGCTCCGCCTGTCGGACTTCGCCGGTCTCACCAGCATCACGCTCGGCATCATGTGGTTGTCCGAGGCGCTGACATCGCTCGCCCCGGCGATTCCGAAGATCATCTGGCTCACGACGCTCGTGCTCGCCCTCGCGCAGGTGCCGATCATTCGCAGGCTCTCGGGCAGTGTGGTGATCGGGAACTTCCTCCTGCTCCTCTTCCTCGCGAGCAACGGTGCGAAGTCGGTCGTGTCAAACATCGTGGAGGTGGGGCCAGCGATCTTCTGGTTCGCCGCGGGCACCGTCGCAATCCACGGTGTCATCATCTTCGGCATTGGCTGGCTGCTGAAGATGAACGGCGACCTGCTCGCGGTCGCGTCGCAGGCGAACGTCGGTGGCGCGACCACGGCCATGGCGCTCGCGGGTTCACGCCGGCGTCCTGACCTGATCCTACCCGGCGTTGCCGCGGGGATTCTGGGTAACGCCGCGGGCAACTACGCCGGCATCGCCATCGCCTATGCCACGCGGGCCTTGATCGGGTAGGGAAGCTCTGCAGAGCTCTTGTTGTGCTGCCGAGCCTGAACCGTGCCGACGACCGCGCGGGGCCAACACACTTGAACACGGAGGTCACGGGGGCCACGGAGGCCACCACGGCACCTCAGGATAGGAGTTGTAGCCAGTGACGGCGATGAGGAATACTTGCCTCCGTGACCCCGTGACCCCCGTGTTGAAATCTTCGCCGCAGTCCGGAAGCCGCGATGGTCCTTGATATCCGTTTTGCAGAGCTTCCCTGGCGGCGCGTTAATACCACTGGGTTTTCGGGGATTCGTGTGGGTGATTTTTGGGGTCAGTGGGACTCGCAACGCGGAACACGACCGCGGATACGTCAAGACACTTTAGAAACGCGAAGTACGCGAAGGTCGCAACAGAACGCCGAGCGGTGACGCCTGGCTGACGGTCGAGGTAGAAGTTGCCGCATGGACGCGAATGCGATAACGCATGAAGTGATCGGAGCGGCGATCCGTATTCATTCCGCCTTGGGTCCGGGATTACTCGAGAGCGCGTATCGCGCCTGTCTACGCCGTGAACTGGCCCTCAAGAAGTTCCGTTATCAGACTGAGGTGGCACTGCCGATCACGTATCTGGGGGAAACAACTGATGTTGGCTATCGGGTCGATCTCCTGGTCGAAGACATCGTGGTCGTCGAGGTCAAAGCCATTGCCCGGTTACTGCCCGTGCACGAGTCGCAGTTGCTGTCCTACTTGAGGCTCAGCGGTCGACCGGTCGGATTGCTCATCAACTTCCATGTCCGACAGCTTCGTCATGGCATCACGCGGATGGTGAACAACTTCCGAGAGTAGCGGACTCACGCCCGATGAACTCGGCGTTCTTCACGCTTTCTCCGGGTTCTTTGCGCACCAAATGTCCTGGCCTTTTCGATGAAAGCGGCCCCCTCGCTGGCGAGAATCCGGCGAGATAACCCACTCCTTTCCCCGAAGAGCCATACCACTTAACACCAGCCATTGGCGCGTGTTCTTCCCGCGATTCAATTTGGCGGATGCAACTGCATTTCTTTTCCAGTCTTCCATGCGATTGAATCCACCTTTTCATTGCGCGATCACTGGGATTCTCCTGGCGGCTGCCACCGCATTGCCGGCCCAGGGCACCTTCCATGGGCGCCAGGGAGAACTCGTCGCGCGGGTGCCAGCCCATGACGCGACCGCAACCATCGATGGTTCTCTCGACGAACCCGTCTGGCAGTCGGCTGCGCGTCTGACCGGATTCTCCAGCTACCTGCCCTTCGACGGGCGCCCTGCACCGGACTCCACCGACGTCCTCGTCTGGTATTCGTCATCGGCCGTCTATTTCGGCATTCGCGCGTTCGAAACGCACGGGCCTGTCCACGCCACGCTCGCCGCCCGTGATCGCATCGACAGCGACGACTACGTGCAGCTGCTGATCGATCCGTTCAACGATCGCCGGCGCGCCTTTGTCTTCGGCGTGAATCCACTCGGCGTACAGGCCGACGGCACACGCACCGACGGAGGCGGTTCCGGCGCGCCCAACGTGCGCGGCCAGACGTTTGGCGGCAACCCGCCCGCCAACATCGACCTCAGCACTGATTTTGTTTTCGAATCCAAGGGGCGCGTCACGGACTTCGGTTATGAGGTCGAGGTGCGTATCCCGCTCACGAGCATCCGATTTCAGGGCAGCGATCCGCAGGACTGGGCGTTCCAGGTCCTTCGATTCGCGCAGCATTCGGGCTATCAGGAGACATGGACGCCCGCCCGGCGCGGCGCGGCGTCCCTGCTCGTGCAATCCGGCACGCTCTCCGGATTCACCGGGTTGCGCCGTGACCAGGTCGTCGAGCTGAATCCGGAGTTCACGTCGGTGCGTGGCGGTCAGCGCGTGATGGACGATTGGGTGACGAGCACGGACAATTCGCTCGGCGGAAATCTGCGTTGGCGAGTGGCGCCTAACCTGACCATAAACGGGACGGCCAGGCCGGACTTCTCTCAGGTGGAAGCCGACGCGGCGCAGATCCCCGGCGACGCGCGGTTCGCGCTGTTCTTCCCCGAGAAGAGGCCGTTCTTCGTCGACGGCATCGAGCAGTTCGAGACGCCGGATCTCCTGATCTACACGCGGCGAATCGTGCAGCCCGACGCCGCCGTCAAGCTGTCGGGTAAGATCGGGAAGACGTCACTGGCGATGATGTCGGCCCTGGACAGCCGGGACGCATCCTCGTCAGGCGAGGACAATCCTTTGTTCAACCTGCTGCGTCTCCGGCGAGACATCTCGTCGGCGTCGACGATGGGACTCACGCTCACGGACCGCACGGAAGGAGACCGGTTCAACCGCGTGGCCGGCGTGGACACGCGCGTTCTCTTCAGGCGTGAGTACACATTCAACGGACACGTGGCGGCGAGCGCGACGCGTGACGCCAGCGGTGAGACGCAGACCGCGCCGCTCTGGAATTTCTCGGCCAACCGGACCGGGTTGCGATTCGGGTTCCTGTATTCGTTCAGCGGCATCGCGCCCGACTTCGCCGCTGCGAGCGGATTCGTGCCGCGTACGGACTTCGTGAAAGGCAGCTTCTACAACAGGTACTCGTTCTATGGCCGGCCGGGCAGCCTCATAGAAAGCTGGTTGATCCGTCAGGGTCTCGATGGCCTGTGGCTGTACGACAAGTTCCGCGACGGCGACAGCGTGCAGGAAACGAAGTTCCAGCTGGAGAACGTGTTCAACATCCGCGGCGGGTGGATCGTGAGCCTGACGCCGGTCACGGAATCCTTTCTGTTCGACCCCCGACGGTATCAGCCGTACGCGGTTGAATCGTCAGGCGTGACCGTTGATACGATCACGTTCACGCCATCACCACGAACACAGGCTGTTTACGGTCTACTGCGTGTGAACACGCCTCAGTACAGCCTCTTCTCGGGACGCTTCACGACGTTCCTCGGCCGTGATGTCGATTTCTTCGAGACCGCGCCGTCGCATCGCACCGACGTCACCGCCGACATCGACTTCCGGCCCTCGGACCAGCTGCGTCTGACGACGTCGTATCTCTACAGTCGGATCACGCGCTGGCGCGACAATTCCATGCTGTCGAGCGCCAG
>DATCIJ010000082.1:0-4603 GCA_036507855.1 Gemmatimonadaceae bacterium
CGCCGTGGCGTTCCAGGTGACCCGCACGCGGCCGGGAGCGGTGCGCTGAGCGGATGGTATCGCGCCACCCCCCGTCGCTCGCTGCTCCACCTGCCGCCCCAGGGCGGAGAAGCGAAGGCGATCAAGGCCGACGCCGCGCAGCCGCGACATGGGGATCACGAACCCGAAGGTCGCATCGTTAGGGTCAGGGGAGTCCGCAACGCGGTCTCCGGCGAAAGCGAGCGAGAACAGGACTTCGCCTGACGGGCCGAAGCCTTCGAGCCGGCTCGGGCCGCCGCGTGGCGGAAGCGCCGCCGGCGCATCGACCTCGAAGCCCGGCTCGAGGACCAGGCGTCCCTGTTCGATCCGCCCCCAGACCAGAAGCCCGCGGGAAGCGGCCGCCGCGCCGGTTCGCGCGCTCACGGTCATTGGATTGGCGGCGCGGAAGTTGAGGATCGCCTTGTACGTGTAGTCGCTGATCCACGGCGGATCGCAATACGACATCAGGTCACGAAGGATTGGAAACTTCACGAGACCGGCGATGATGTCGTAGCCGAAGACGCCGATGGTCGCGCCGGCGTACGGGAAGAAGTTGTCCACGCCCGCCGGATTTCCACATGGCGCATGGAGCCGGCCGAAGTTGTGCCCCAATTCGTGCGCCATCACCTCAGTGCCGCTTGGCTGGTAGTCCCACCCGAGCGCGGCGGGAACGCCGATGTACCCCAGTCCGGCGACGCCGGAAGTGTACCCGACCCTGACGACACCATAGTACATCCGGCCGGATGCCTCGGCGATGCGAACCGCGTTGATCTCGCTGAGGAGCGCGGTCCAATTCGTGCCGCCCGACTGCAGCTCCGCGCCAGTGTACGTGTACGGCGCCCGGATGTCCGCGTCGATCGTGGCGACCGGGAACACCTTCTGCATGGGCAGGATGAAGTTCGCCTTGTTCGACTCGTCGATTCTGGCGGTATCCCCGCGGGCGGCCTGAATGACCGGGACCAGGCGCACACTCAGGGTCGAGACAGTCCGCACGTCCATGGTGGCTGGAATCCCATTCGCCGGCAGCATGTTGTCCGTCTCGTTTCCTTCGGCGACCGCATTCGCAGGATCCACGTCCAGCAGAATGCGGAGACCCGGCTGCAGAGACTCGCCCGACAGTTGCGCGTTCCACGAGGAGCTCAGGGTCGCTTCGTCGATGGCTGTGGGAACCGAGATCACCGGCGCCGGAATCATCACCGTGTTGACGAGTGTCGCGCCGCTGTAAAAGCGAGCGCGAACGGCCGGCAGAGCCGAGTTGGGTCCGCTGGCGCGTACGAACACGCGCAGGAGTCCGTTTCGTCCGGCCACCAGCGGCACTGAATTGTCGTACGCCTGCACCGATTGCGTGATGTAGGCGCCATCGATGCACAGATTCAGGCTACCGGCTCCCGACGAGTACGTCACGGACGCCGCAGTCGTCTGGCCGGCGCCGACGGACACCGTTTGCGTCGGAGGCACGGGACCAAACGTGGTGCACGAAGCGCTGACCGACGACGCCGTAATCGTGTAGGACCCCGCGAGAATGCCTGTGAGCAGCTGCGAGGCCGTCAGCGACTGAGAATACCCGTTAGGCCCGGCGATCGTCACCGATCCGGACATGTTGGCGGGGAGGCCGAGGATCTGAACGCTCAGGGACGTGCCGGTGGAGACGTAGAGCACATTGACCGCTACGGCTTGGACGGACGCGGGGATCTCCACTTGTTGAGTGGTCGGCGTCGGCACGTACAGCCCCCCCCCCGACGTCACGTTCTGCGCAACCACGGTGTACGTTCTGGGCGTCAGGTTGTCGATTGTCGCGGAAGCGTTGAACGAAACGCTGTAATCCGCCGGCCCGGTTATCGTGACCGCGCCCGCCGCTCCCTGCGGAAGTCCGGTAATGCTGAGCGCCATTGAACCGGTAGCGATGGCGTAATTCACATGCGCTTGTGCCGCCGTGAGCGACGCCAGCACATCTACCTGCTGTGTACCGGGTGAGGCGGCATACCTGACACTCGGCAGCTGCACCTCGCGCGCCTCGATCGAATAGGTGCCCGGCTTCAGTCCGGTGATGTTGATGGGTTCACCGATGGTCCGGCTGTATCCGTCAGGACCGGAAATGACAATCGGCGCCGGCGTGGCCTGGGGCAGACCCGAGAACGTGAGCGCGAGCGAGCCTGACGCGAGCGCGTAGCTCACGCTTGGAGCGGTCACCGTCGCGCCCGCGCTCACGCCGATGCTCTGATTGGCCGGCGATCCGCTGTAGATCGAACCGTCGTGGGTGACGTCGGCCACGGACATGGAATACGTGCCGGCCGCGAGTGACGTCAGGGTCGTCGTGGCGGTAACGACGCGCGAGAAGGTTCCCGGTCCGGTCACGGTGACGCCCGCGGATGCGCCTGTCGGGAGTCCGCTGATCGTGACGACCAGAGACCCGAACTGCGCGGGGAGCGGACCCGGGTCCGATGGGTTGTCGCCCGAACAACCGACTAGCGCGACCGTCGCGGCCATAAGCCAGCGCCTGACGACTCGCAAATCTACTGAACTCGAGAAGCTCTTCGACATTCGGGATGGCCTTTTTTTCGGCACGAAAGGGGCATCACAGGACCATGCCCGACCAGAATATGACGCGCCGCGATGAGCGCGCGTAACCCTTGAACAGGCAATGGTTTCAGGGACGTCCGGCTGGGGGCAGATCCCGGTTCCGTCCTTGTGTCTGCGACGTTCCCAGCGGCGCGGCGTCAGTACGTCAGGAGCAACGGCAGTTCCAGCAACCGGCGCAAGGTCTGAAGGAACCTGGCTCCAGTAGCGCCGTCGATGACGCGGTGATCACAACTCATGGTGACACGAAGCCGGCGGCGCACCACGACATTCCCATCAAACACCACAGGCTTTGGCTCGATTCCGCCAATGGCGAGAATCCCGGCCTCCGGTGGGTTGATGATGGCCGTGAAGTGATCGATGCCGAACATCCCGAGGTTGGAGACCGAGAACGTAGATCCTGTGTACTCCTCAGGCTTCAGCCTGCGTTCTCTCGCGCGACCCGCAAGTTCACGAGCCTCCAATGCGAGTTCACGGAGCCCCTTCCTGTCCGCGTCAAAGATCACTGGCGTGATCAGTCCGTCCTCCACGGCGACGGCCATGCCGAGGTGGACGCGATTGAAGTAGCGCATGTGATCGCCCAGCCAGTGCGCGTTGCACTCTGGATGCTGGGCGAGCGCGGTGGCCACCGCCTTCATGACGATGTCGTTGAACGAGACCTTGTACTCGTCGCCGAGTTCCGCCATGGCGCTGCGCATTTCGGCCGCGCGTTCCAGGTCGAACTCCGCCGTCAGATAGAAGGTCGGCACGGGTCCGATGGACTCGGCCAGTCTCCGGGCGATTGTCTTGCGAATCTGCGTCAGTGGAACGTCGCGGAAGTCCTCGCCTGACGCGGCGCGAACCGGGGCGCGCGTCGCGGCGGGTGCCGCGGTCACGCCTGGCGCGGATTCCACATCGCGCTTCACAATGCGGCCACCGGGGCCCGATCCGCCTATGGAGCCGAGGTCGAGCCCTCTTTCTACGGCCAGGCGCCTCGCTAATGGTGACGAGCGTTGGCGAGTGGTTGCGGCTGTCGGAGACGGGGCGTGGGGCGTGGGGCCTGGGGTACCAGCGGCGGGAGTGGAGGCGGGTGCGGCTGGCTGCTGTGCGCTGAGGGCTGCCGCTGATTGCTGAGGGCTGGGTGCTGCTGCTTTCGGCGCGGCTGCAGGAGCACCGGCGGTCAGAGCGCTGATGTCCTCGTCCTTCGCGGCGATGACGGCGATCAAGGTACTGACCGGAGAGGTCGCGCCTTCATCCAACAATCGCTTCCGAAGCACGCCGTCACCACGAGCGACAAGCTCCATGATGGCCTTGTCGGTTTCGACCTCGGCAAGGACGTCGCCGCTCTTCACGGCGTCGCCTTCCGCCTTGAGCCACTTCACCAGGCGCCCCTCTTCCATCGTGGGCGAGAGCGCCTCCATGAATACTTTCGTCGCCATTCTGGCCTAGGTTTCGAGATACATCACTTTTTTCACAGCGGCGATCGTCTTCGCCACATCCGGCTTCGCCGCGCGTTCCAGGTTCTTGGCATAGGGCATCGGCACGTCGGCCTGATGGATGCGAAGTACCGGTGCGTCCAGGTCATCGAAGCAATCGCGCTGGATGTAGTCCACCACCTGGGCGCCAATACCCGCGACTTCCCAGCCTTCCTCGAGTACCACGGCGCGATTGGTCTTCCGCACCGACGTGGTAATCGCGTCGATATCCATCGGCCGCACCGTACGCAGGTCGATCACGTCGACGCGAATGTCTTCCCTGGCCAGCTGGTCGGCGACCTGCAGCGCGATGAGGACCGACTTGCCGTACGTGATGATCGAGCAGTGGTCGCCCTCGCGCTTCTGTTCCGCCTTCCCGATGGGAATGACGTATTCCTCGTCAGGCACCTCGCCCTTCGTGTTGTAGAGCATCTCTCCCTCGAAGAACACCACCGGGTTGTCATCCCGGACGGCACTCTTGAGCAGGCCCTTGGCGTCGTACGGCGTCCCCGGGGAGACGACCTTGAGGCCGGGAATGTGCGCCATCCACGACT
>DATCIJ010000083.1:0-2299 GCA_036507855.1 Gemmatimonadaceae bacterium
ACGGCGGCCAGTCTCCGATGGGGCGCGGTCACCCCTGACCGGGCACTGCCGACGGCCTGGAGGCCATTCGTTCGCGCCAGTCGGCGCGCGGGCGCAATCCCGGATAGCAGAGCCGTCACCGCCGTGGCCAGCACCGTGAACGCAACAACCCAACCGTCGAGCCGGACTTCGTCCAGGCGTGGCGTCGTCGCCGGCAGAAGCGAAACGAGCACGGGGACCGCGATGACGGCGAGTATGAGGCCCGCCGTGCCGCCGAGTCCGGCCAACAGCAGGTGTTCAATGAAGAGCTGTCGTGAAAGCCGGGCCGGACCGGCGCCGATCGCCGCCCTGATCGACATTTCCCGCGAGCGAGTGGCTCCCCGAACAACCAACAGGTTCGCGACATTGGCGCACGCCATCGCGAGGACCAGGCCGACGGCGCCGAGAAGCACGAACAGGAGACGCTGGCTGTCCTGAACGAGCCGATCGCGAAGCTCGCTGATCTTCAGGCCATCCAGGTACTGCGGCATGGTCGGACGCCACACCGGATTGTCGCGCTGCAAATCCTCCCCAACGCGATACACGTCGTTCCGCGCCTGCTCCCGCGTCACTCCCTCCTTCAACCGCCCGATGATCTGGTGACCGTAGGCGCCCCATGAAGTGCCGACGGCCGCTGCGAGGCAACGCGGCGGCGACGCGCTGGTGCAACGTGCGCCCGTCGGGTCGATCAACAACGGCAGCCACAGTCGGGTTTCGCTGCTGGGGAACGTGAACCCGGGCGGGGCAACACCAACGACCAGCCGGCTCACGCCATCCAGTTCGATCGGCTTTCCAACGATATCGGGATCGGACCCGAAGCGATCGCGCCAGAGCGCATGACTGATGACGACAACGCGGGCGGCTCCGGGACCGTCATCGCCTGCCATGAAGAATCGACCCCGCAACGCCCCGACGCGGAGCACATCGAAGAACCCGGCACTGACCTGTGCACTCGTCAGGCGCACGGGTTCCTCGGCACCGCTCAGGCTGACGCCGAAGTTCGGCATGTACGTCGCCACCGATTCGAGCGTCCGCGACCGGTCGCGGATGTAGGCGAATTCCGACAGCGAATGACCTCCGTCCCACACGCTCACCAGCGACCTGGTGTCCGGGAATGGCAGCGGCTGCAATAGAACGGCGTTGACGACCGAGAAGATCGCGCTGTTGGCCCCGATGCCGAGAGCCAGAGTTCCGACCGCGACCGTCGTGAAGACGGGCGAGCGGCGCAGGATGCGAAGGCCGAACCGCAGGTCGCCCGAAAGATCACGTGCGGGCCCGACGCCACGAGCGTCACGGCCTTCCTCGCGAAAGCGCTCCACCCCACCGAAGGCATGTCGCGCCCGGCGCCGCGCTTCATCCGGAGAAAGTCCTTCGCGCTCGGCGTCCGCCGCTTCCATGTCGAGATGGAACGCAATCTCGGAATCCATCTCACGGTCGAGGATCTTGCCACGCAGCACCGCGCGAAGGCGCCGCAGCAGGCGAGTCGGGGACATCATATCCCTGCTCCCTGCAGCACCAGGTTGACGGCGCCCGAATACGCGCGCCACGCGTTTGTCTCATACGCGAGCGCGCGCCGTCCGGCCGCCGAAAGCTGGTAGAACTTTGCCCGCCGTCCTTCATCCGAGATGCCCCACGACGCGCGGATCATGCCCCGCTCCTCGAGCCGGTAGAGTGCGGGATACAGTGAGCCCTGTCCCACGCGGAGCACGTCTCCCGACTGCTGCTGGATGCGCCTCGAGATCGCCCAGCCATGCAGCGCGCCCGCGTGCAGCGTGGTCAGGATGAGGAGATCGAGCGTGCCCTGCTGAAGTTCCGGAGCGGCCATGGTTGTCCCCTTGCCTTGACGGTCGACAACAATGTCGCCGGGCTTGTTGTCGACCGTCAAGGTATTGGGACGAATGGTGGCCGCTGCGTGATTGTGCGACCAGCCAGCGCTTCAAGCGCCTGGCGCCGTCTGCAGGGTCCTGCCGCGCAGCCAGCCAGGGAGTCAGCGCACGCCGTTGGGCAGCTGGAAACGCAGCGTGTCGACGACGTGGCTCCCGTCATGGCCTATGAGGCGTCCGCGACGCACGTCGTCATCGACATGGCACGCGGTGCAATAGTAGGCGATTGTCTCGACGCTGCCGGCGGAGTCTTCATGCGCAATCACGTGCGCATCCAGCAGGCTCACGGCCATGGAGCAACTCGGGCAGATGCCGTATCGCCACGCCAGGCGAAGGTCGGGCTTGTGCGTCGCGGCTTCGAAGCGGCGGCTCGTCGTCACGGTCACGTGACGCATTTG
>DATCIJ010000084.1:0-21358 GCA_036507855.1 Gemmatimonadaceae bacterium
ACTTCGTCCGCCTTGAAATCCGTCGGCTTCACGACAACGCGAATACCGTTCGAGAGCTTCCAGTCCGTGACATTGAGGTCCGCGTCCTTCGTTTCCTCGACCACGCGACCGCGAGGCGGGGCGTTGGCCACGAGCGGCGCCTCGGACACGGTTTCTGTCCATGCCGTCACCGTCTCTCCGTCAACGCGGCGGAACGTGTTCAACAGTTCACCGGCGGCGGGCACTCCAGCGGTCGGGCCCGTCGGCGCCGAAACGGCCACGACGCGATTGGCCTCGGTGATCCATTGACGACCGAGCGAGTTCACGTCTTCCAGGGTAACCGTTGGCAGTACGCGCTTCGCCGTCTCGAATTCCCACGCGATTCCCGGCGTGGGCTCCGCCGTGAGAAAGTGATTGATGTACTCGGCGGCGAAGTTTCCGGATTCCTCCTTGTCGCGTTCCTGAAATGCACTTTCCAGGGAGCGGAGCTGCGACGCCTTGGCGCGATCGAGTTCAGCGGGAAGGAATCCGTGCTGGTCCACGCGCCGCGCCTCACGGAGGATCGCCTCGAGGCCCCGCTGAATGCCGCCATCCTTCACCGTGGCGGACAGGAAGTAGACGTCGGTGGACCGTACGAACGCCCCATACGACGAGCTGGCGAACGCAAACGGCGCATCGGGCTGGCGGGTGATCTCCGTGAGGCGCGAGTTCAGCATCTGATTGTACAGGCGGCGCGCCAGGAGCATCCGGTAGTCAGACTGCCTGGCGAGTGGAGCCGGCGGATGCTTGTAGATCAGCTGGATCGACGAGACCTGTTCCTCGGGATCCTGCACGATCGTGATCAGCGTCGAGTCGTGTCCGGGGACCGCGACCAGTGTGCGCTGGCGCCGGGTGGCGGGATTCGTCAGGCGGCCAAAGCGCTCACGGATGAGGGCTTCCAGCTTTGCCGGGTCGTAGTCACCGACCGCGACGACGGCCATGAGGTCAGGGCGATACCAGTCGCGATAGAAGCGCTTCAGCGGAGCGGGATTCGCGGTCTTGAGGATCGTCGTGTCGCCGATCGGCAGGCGGACTGCATAACGAGAGCCGCTGAACAGCACCGGGAACTGCTTGTCGCGGATGCGCGCGCCGGCACCCAGTCCCGATCGCCATTCCTCGAGTACCACGCCGCGCTCCTTCACGACTTCGGTCGAGTCGAAGAGCGCGCCGCCGGCCCAGTCTTCGAGCACGTCGAAGCTCCGTTCCACCAGGCCTTCCTTGTCGGTCGGCACGGGGAGGATGTATACGGTCTCGTCGAAACCCGTATAGGCATTGAGGTCGGCGCCAAACCTGACCCCGATGGACTCCAGGTAGGAGACGATGTCGTTCTTGGCGAAGCGGCGCGTGCCGTTGAACAGCATGTGTTCGACGAAGTGCGCCAGTCCCTTCTGGTCGTCGTCCTCGAGCACTGATCCGGCATTGATCACGAGCCGCAGCTCGAGTCGCTTTTCGGGGCGTGTGTTCTTCCGGATGTAGTAGCGGAGCCCGTTCGGCAGCGTGCCCGTGCGCACGGCCGAATCCAGCGGGATCAAGTCGCTCTGTGCCCCGGCGGCGTCGGGCCGCATGGCGGCAGCCAGCGGCAGAAGTGCCGTAGCCAGGATGGCCCGTCGGCGGGATGACAGAAGCGAACAAAAACGGCGCATGTCGAACCTCGGTGGATGCTGGAGCAGTCCTAAACTTAGAGCCGGACGCTCACTCCGCCGAGGGTGTGGGGGGATGGGACGTACGGGAGAGGGTTCGGGCTGCAGGCAGCAGACTTCAGTAAAACACCTCTGAAGCCTGAAGCCTGAAGCCTGAAGCCTGCCCTGATGCCTGATGCCTAGTGCCGTTCCAACTTGTTTCGCCAAAGGCTCAGAGACGCGAGCCGGCTTGGAACCAACTTGGCGCGGTTAGTTGGAACGGCACTAGTGGATACTCGCCTGGATCACGGGCTTGAACAGCAGTCCGTTCTGGAGGATGGTGTTCCCGCGAAGGACGAAACTCTCCTCGGCGTCGAAGTCGAGAAGCACGTTCGTAGTTTCGCCTTCGTCGACGAGTATCGGCGTGTCGAAGTGGACCTTGATGCCGCTCTTCCCGGCCGAGGGGAACATGATGGGAGGCGAGGACGTTCCGGTGAGTATCATGCCGTCCTTCAGCGTCACGCTCGACAGGTTCGTGTCGAGGATGAGCCTCAGGCTCCTGTACGAGCCGGCGGTCACGGCGGCGTCGCCGAGGCTCACGCTCACGCCGTTCTGGAGGTCCATCAGGTCGAAGGACGCGTTAGGTGTGGCGAGGACAATCCAGCCGCCGGCCGAGGACTCACTCCCTTCGACCGACATGGCCGCGTCGGCCTCTGTCGTCTCCTCGGCTTTCGCTTCCACCCGCACCACAAACACGTCGATCGACTGAACCTGGTCGAGCGGGAATGGTGCGTCAGTGAGACGAAGTGCGATGCGACCCTGTCCGGGAGCCAATGATTCGCTGTCGGAACAGCCGAGCAGGACGCCCAGTGTCGCCATGAATGCGACCATGTGTCGGACTCTCATGCGTAATCCTCCCGATATCGTGTTCACAGTCAATTCGAACGGCTGACGCCGCCGACCGGGGCCCGGTCGCCCGCGCCACCTCTCAGGCAGTACCGCGGCCGAGGTCGAACGATTCACCCGGGGCCATAATGACACGGCGATGTTCGTCACCAAAACCGCGCTCGTGGCCCATTCCAATCATGCGAGCGCCCGGTAATTGTTGTGGTCGTCATGCGCGTGCGTTGGATTCATTCGATAGCGATGTTCCTGGCTCTCATTCCGGTCACGCTCCTCGTGCCCGGGCTGGACGAGCTCGTGGTCGTGCGTCATGGCGGATCCGACGCTGCGGCGCACGGCTTCATGACGGTGAACATGCTGGCCGGGATGATCGCGGTCCCGCTGCTCATGCGGCGCCTGCGCCGCCTCGGCGACCTGCGATCGTGGCTTGCGGCACTCCTGCTCATCGATGCGGTCGCGTTCGTCGGAATGGGGCAAGCCTCCTCACTCGGCAAACTGTTCGCATTCCGCGCTCTCGACGGGGCCGTGCATCTTCCCGCGGTCACGCTGCTGATGGTCGCGGCCAACCGGGCAGCCGGAGATCGCCGCGGCGCTTCGCTGGGAGCACTCGCCTCGGCGCTCATGCTGGGCATCACCGTCGGATCGCCGCTGGGCGGTTGGCTCATACAGTCTGGGGAACGGGCAGTCTACGGGACCGGCGCCGTGGTCTTCGTCCTTGCGGCGCTGGTCTGTCTCGCTGCGCCGGCCAGCGATCCGTCCAGCGAAGCTCCACGGAACCGTTACCGCTGGCAATGGCGACGTCCCGAGTCGTGGGTCCCGTTAGGCTATGCCTTCATGGATCGATTCAGCATCGGGATCTTCGTGTCGACGTTCACGCTCTTCCTGGCGCGTGAACACCAGGTCAGCCCGGGCGGGCGCGGCTGGCTGATCGCGCTCTTCATGATTCCGTTCGCGGCCCTGTGCTTCCCGGTCGGCCGCCTGGCAGAGCGCGTGGGTTGGTTTCCGCTGCTGGTGGCGGGGAATGTGGCGTTTGGCCTCGTCTACGGCGCTTACGGCATAACGCCGCTGGGCCTCCTCCCGGCGTCGATGGTCCTGTCGGGACTCGCCAGCGCCTTCATCTTTGCGCCGAGTCTCCTGCTGGTGAGCGATCTCGTCAAGCGGGGACACGGCGAGGGGCTGTTCGGGATCTTTCAGATCGCGGGATCGCTGGGGTTCCTCGCCGGTCCGATGGTGGGCGGCGTTCTCGTGGCGCTCACCGGCGCCGATGGCCGTCCCGCCTACGAGCAGATCTTCGCGATGGTCGGCATCGCGGAGCTGGGCCTCGCACTGGGTTCCATCGTGGTGCTGCGCGGCTTTGCCGTGAGTGGGGAAGTGAGCGCTGAACCCTGAGCGCAAAGCGCAAAGCGCAAAGAGACTCACTGGATTCCTGGTCTCGGCGCCCTGTTCCACGGCCAGCCGGTCTTCCCCGTACGCGGGCAAACAAAGGGGCAGGAGGCTTTTCGATGCCTCCTGCCCTTTGCGCACTGCGCTTTGCGCTCTACGCCATTACCTCGGACGGCACGACGACGCGGTCCCCGCATCGCCCACCGACCAGATCTCCACGCGACGATTCGTGCGGTGCTCGGCCCGCGAACGCGCCGGGCTCGTGTGATCGTCATCGAGGATCAGGCACTGCTCGCCGAATCCTCTCTGCACGATCCGGCTCCCTGCCACGCCGCGGCCCGTCAGGTAGGTGACGACCGTCTGTGCGCGCCGCTCCGACAATTCCTGGTTGTACTCGTCGCGGCCATACGGATCCGTGTGTCCCTCGACCGCGATGCGCAGGTCAGTGCGCTGCTGCAGTGTGGCGACCACGCGATCAAGCGAGTCGCGTCCCGCCTGCGTCAGCGTCGAGCGATCGTACTCGAAGTAGACCCAGTTCAACCTGACCAGCAGTTCCTGCGACGTCACGACGATGCTCGCCGAGCCGGTGAGGCCAGGCCCATCGGTGCACGTGATCGTTATGGTGTGCGCGCCCGGCGACAGCGTGCGACTGAATGAAGCACCGGTGCCAATGTCGCTGTCGCGGCTCGAGCGCCAGCGCGCCGACGGCGTGACGTTGCCCTGTTCGGGATCCTGGCAAGTGCCGGCGAAGTTCACCGTGCCGGCCATGGATGCGCCGTTTGCCGGTGACGTGATGGTCGCAACCGGCGGACTGTTGGCCGGCGGCGGTGGTGTGGGTGCCGGCGCTGGCAGGGGCGTAGGCGTCGGTGCCGGGATCGGCGTCGCCGGCGCCGGTGCGGCTGGTGGTGGCGGCGGAGGCGCGGCCGGCGCTCCCTCATAGCAGTTGCCACGGAACATGCGACTGATGCCTATCCGGAAACCGACGTTGGTCGACTTTCCATCGAGGGTTACCAGGCTTCCATTGAAATTCGGCGACGGGTTGTAGTCGACCGGAACGTCGCCGCGCAGGCTCCACTTCTCGTTCAGGCAGACCTTCAGGCCGACCAGTGCGGTAAGTGCGTCCTCGTACTCGTTTCCGGCCACGGCGCCGTTGAACGTCTGGAGGCGATTCTTGTAGACGTTCTGCTGGTAGCCGAGGCCAAGCATCAGGCGAAGCCGCTCGCCTAACGGGAGACCGGCGATGACGCGCAGCGCGAACGGCGTGTAGTTGACGGACTTCGTTCCGCCGGGCGCGGCCCAGTCGGTCTTGCCGATGTGACCGTCGACTTCCAGGCCAAGATTGGGAAAGAGGTACAACCCCAGGCGGCCGCCGATCGACAGCACGTCGTCGAGGGAAAGCTCCTTGTCGAGCTTCGTGAACTGCCCGAACAGGCCACCCTCGATGGCGACGGGTTTCTGGGCGTTGGCACTGAACGCCAGCAGGGGCGTCAGCAGCAGCACGCCGATCAGGGATCTCGTTCGCATGAGCACCTCGTGAGTTGTGGTCTTTCCAGCGAGGGCTCACCAGCCGTTAGCAATGCGGCGCCCCCAGCCGCACGAAGCGCCGGTAAAGTACGCCAAGGAGGTGCCGGGACCAACCGTACATCACCTGACGGGCTCGTCAGGTAACCGCTGTGTGTGCGAGTGAATCAGTTGCGGGCAAGGCTGGCGACCTCGCGCTCGATCGCGCCCAGCGATGCATCGACCTCGATGGGTTCGTTCCTGTCCTGGCCCAGGCCGCGAATGACGTCGGATGTGTCGGCGATGAACGGATCCTTGAGGAGATGCCCCGTCAACACGGCAACGACGCTCTCATCAGGACCGATGAGACCGCTGTCCAGGGATGCCCGCACTCCGGCCACTGACGCGGCACTCGCGGGCTCGCATCCAATGCCCGCGCCGCCGATGTACCGCTGCGCCTCGAGGATCCACGCGTCAGGCACGGAAACAACGACGCCTTGTGTGAGCTGAATGGCGCGGACGCCCCGGTCATAGGACGCCGGATCTCCAATTCGAATGGCGCTCGCAATCGTCTCGGCACGCGTCGAATGACGCTCATGGAATCCCGATACGAATGACTGATAGAATGGCGCCGCGCCCGCGGCCTGCACGGCCAGGAGTCGTGGCAGTCGGTCGATGAGACCAAGCCGGGCCGCTTCATCGAGCGCTTTTCCAAATGCGGCAGTGTTCCCGAGGTTGCCCGCGGGAAGGGCGATCCAGTCCGGTGCTTTCCAGTCGAGCTGTTGAAGCATCTCGAACACGATCGATTTCTGCCCCTCGATGCGATACGGATTCACGGAGTTGAGCAGATAGACCCCAAGGCGCTGCGCGGCATCGCGCAACAGAGCGAGACACGCATCGAAGTCGCCGCGAACCGCGAGCGTCCGCGCTCCATAGGCCAGCGTCTGGTGCAGTTTCCCGGCGGCGACCTGACCCGACGGCACCAGCACGAGAGCAGGAAGGCCGGCGAGTGCCGCGTAGGCAGCGAGGGATGCCGACGTGTTTCCAGTCGAAGCGCAGGCGACGGCGCTGGCTCGCACACGTCGTGCCTGCGTGACGCCGACAGTCATGCCGCGATCCTTGAACGAACCCGTCGGATTCATTCCTTCATGCTTGAGCTGGAGGCGTTGGCATCCGGCCCACGATGAAACGCGTTCGTTGGAAAGCAGCGGCGTGTTCCCCTCGGGGAATGACACGACGGCGCCTGGCGGAACGCTCATGATGAGCTCCGCATAGCGCCAGACGCCGGAGACATCGTACGGTGAGCCCGTGAGACTCACGCGCGCGGTGAACTGGCGTCGGAAATCCGCGCCACGCCCTGGTGGAACGTGGAACATCACGTCCAGCAGTCCGCCACACTCAGGACATGACGTTCGCGGATCCAGTTCATCGAGCCGATGACCGCAGGCGGCACATTGCTGCCAGCGTGCCGGCGCGTCCACGCGCGTTGCCGTCATGCGCGCATGAACGTTTCGACGCGCGCTCCCGTCAGGTCCGGTCGACTGACCCGCGCCACGCAGGCGAGACCGGCATTCTGGTACGCGTCGCACATCGCCTGCGCGACCTTCGCCGCCACTGATTCAGCGTTGCACAAAGCGAACGCGGTCGGACCGGAGCCGGAGATCGATACACCAAGGGCGCCGGCGCCGAGTGCGGCCTGCTTCGCCTTCAGGAACCCGGGCAGCAGTCCGGCGCGCGCCGGTTCGGCGATCCGGTCATCGATGCATCGACCGAGCAGGGCGAGATCTCCGGCGAACAGCGCCGCGACGATTCCTGCCACCTGCGCGGCCTGATGCAGCGCCACGCTGAGCGACACTTCCACAGGCAGGACCGCGCGCGCCTGCGCCGTGCGGAGACCCTGCGCCGGGCTGGCCAGCACCAGGCGCAGCTCGGGCGGGACCGGGATCGAGATGACATCGATCGGGTCGAGCGATCGGATCAGGACGATTCCACCCATATAGGATGGCGCGATGTTGTCGAGGTGGCGTCCGGCAACCTGCGTCTCGGCATACAGCGCCGCTTCGAGCAATCCATCGCGGTCGAGCGGTCCGCCGATGAGCGCGTTCACCGCGGTGGCCCCCGCCACCGCCGACGCGGCACTGCCGCCCTGGCCTGCGGCAAGGGGAAGTCCCTTGTGGACGCGCAGCGCGATGCCGCCCGCCGGCGTTGTTGCGCCGATATGCGTCGCCCGCCGCACAACGGCGAGCGCGGCGATGGACGAGGCGTGACTCCTCGGGTCCGAAGTCAGCGACGGATGGCCCGGGTCGAGGATGGTGATACCAGGCGTGTCCGAGAATTCCGCGGTTACACTGTCGCCCGCTCCCTCTACGGCGCATCCGAGGACATCGAGTCCGGGACCCAGGTTGCCAATGGATCCGGGAGCGAATGCGGTAGCTCTGACCGGGAAAGCCATGGCTCAAATAAACGAGGCCACAGGCCAGAGGCCACAGCCCGGAGGCCAGAGGCCAGAGGCCGGAGGCCGGAGGCCAGAGGCCGGAGGCCAGAGGCCAGAGGCCAGAGGCCAGAGGCCAGAGGCCAGAGGGCAGAGGGCAGAGGGCAGAGGCCAGAGGCCAGAGGGCAGAGGGCAGAGGGCAGAGGGCAGCGCCCCGCCGAGTCACGAGTCACGAGTCACGAGTCACGAATCACGAATCACGAAACAATCCCCTGCTGCGTAAGCCTGTTTGTAGTCGTACCTTGTCCCCGACCCGTCACCCCAGAGGTTGGACGTCATGTTTGCGACACGTTCCACGCGTTCGCCGCGCCTCCACCGGCTCGCGCATCTCGCGGTTTCGCTGCTCATTCTCGCTGGCACGGCGGCGCCGATGGCGGCCCAGGGCCGCATAACGTCGCCAAAGGACTTCTTCGGCTTCAACATCGGCGATGACTACAATCTGGCCACGTACACGCAGTTCATGGCGTACTGGCGGAAGATCGACGCCGAGTCGCCCCGCATGGTCGTCCAGGAGATCGGCAAGACCGCCGAAGGCCGGGCGCAGCTGATGGCGATCATCACGTCGCCGGAGAATTTCCGCAACCTGGCCAGGTACAAACAGATCGCGCAGCGCCTCGCGCTGGCCGAAGGGCTCACCGACGAGCAGGCGCGCGCGCTGGCGAAGGAAGGGAAGGCCATCGTCTGGTTCGACGGCGGGCTGCACGCGACCGAAGTGCTCGGCGCGCACCAGCTGATCGAGACGTCGTACCAGCTCGTCTCACGGAACGATGAAGAGACGATGCGCATCCTGCGCGACAACATCATCCTCGCCGTGCACGCGAATCCCGACGGGATGGAGCTGGTCTCGAGCTGGTACATGCGAGACCCGAATCCGCAGCAGCGCTCGACGGGCGGCATCCCGCGGCTCTACCAGAAGTACATCGGGCACGATAACAACCGCGACTTCTACATGTTGAACCAGCCGGAATCGGTCAACATCGCGCGGATCCAGTATCAGGAGTGGATGCCACAGATCATCTACAACCATCACCAGACCGGCCCCGCCGGCACGGTGATGTTCGCGCCGCCGTTCCGCGATCCATTCAACTTCAATTTCGATCCGATGGTCGTGATCGGGATCGACATGGTCGCGGCATCGATGCACGAGCGCTTCATCCGGGAGGACAAGCCCGGCGTCACGATGCGCTCCGGCTCCAGCTACTCGACGTGGTGGAACGGCGGGCTTCGCACCACCGCGTACTTCCACAACATGATCGGGTTGCTGACGGAGACGATCGGCAATCCGACGCCGATGCAGATCCCGCTGGTGGTCAGGAACCAGCTGCCGCGTGGCGACCTGCCGTATCCAATCGCGCCACAGGAATGGCATTTCCGCCAGTCGATCGACTATTCGGTGACGGCGAATTACGCGGTGTTCGACATCGCGTCCAAGCGTCGCGAGGATTTCCTCTTCAACATCTACAAGATGGGGAAGAACTCGATCGAGCGCGGCAATCGTGATCACTGGACCGTGACCCCGGTGGACGTGGATTCCCTCGAGGCAAGCGTCGCGCGCAGCCAGCCCACCGGTGCGGGAGGTCGTGGTGGTCGTGGCGGCGGCGCTGCGGGAGGGAATGTCGGCTTGGCGACGGCGCCATTTGGTGCCGGGGTCCCGGCTGCGTCATTCGCCGAAGTGATGCGGGATCCCGCCAAGCGCGATGCGCGCGGATACATCCTGCCGTCCAACCAGCCCGACTTCCTGACGGCGACGAAGTTCGTGAATGCGCTGCGCAAGGTGAACGTCACCGTGCATCGCGCCACGTCGTCCTTCACCGTCGCCGGGAAGTCGTACCCGGCCGGCTCGTACGTGGTGAAGAGCGCGCAGGCCTTCCGGCCGCACGTGATGGACATGTTCGAGCCGCAGGACCACCCGAACGATTTCGCGTATCCCGGTGGCCCGCCCAGGCCGCCATATGACAACGCGGGCTACACGCTCGCCATGCAGATGGGCCTGCAGTACGACCGCATCCTGGATGGCTTCGAATGTCCGTGCGAGAAGATCACAGGCATGGCCGTGCCGTCGGCGGGCATGATCGCGGGCGCGGGATCGCGCGGGCTGCTCCTGAGCCACGACGCGAACGATGCCTTCATCGCCGTGAACCGGGCCCTGAAGGCCGGCGCGACCGTGCACTGGCTGAAGGCTCCGATGACCGCCAGCGGCAAAACGTATGCGCCGGGCTCGTTCTACATCGAAGCGGCCGGCGCCGCGCGCGGCGTCGCCGACCAGGCGGCGAAGGACCTCGGCCTCTCCTTTGACGCGACGAACGATGCCCCGAGTGCTGGCGCCGTGAAGCTGTCGTCCCAGCGAGTGGGCCTCTGGGATCAATACGGCGGCTCGATGCCCTCCGGCCACACGCGCTGGCTCCTCGAGCAGTTCGAGTTCCCGTTCCAGGTCATCTTTGCGCCGGAGCTTGATGCCGGGAACCTCCGCCAGAAGTTCGACGTGATTGTCTTCGTGACGGGCGCGATTCCCTCCGTCGGCGGTGGCGGAGGCGGCCGCGGTGGGCGTGGCGGCGGTGGCGCCCCGGCGAACATCCCGGCCGAGTTCCAGAACCAGATCGGCAGCGTGACGGTGGACCGCACTGTCCCGCAACTCAAGCGGTTCATGGAGGAGGGCGGAACGGTCATCACGATCGGGTCGTCGACCAACCTCGCTCAGCACCTCGGGCTCCCGATCGCCGACTACATGGTGGAGCGCGCGCCTAACGGCACGGAACGGCCGCTGCCGCGGGAGAAGTTCTACGTTCCGGGTTCCGTCCTCCGCGTGGCGGTGGACAACTCGCAGCCAGTGACCGCCGGCCTGCCGAAGCAGGTGGACGTGTTCTTCGATGACAGCCCGGTCTTCCGGCTCGAGCCGGACGCCGCCGCCAGGGGCGTGAAGCCGCTGGCCTGGTTCGACACGTCGACGCCGCTCCGCAGCGGCTGGGCGTGGGGACAGAACTACCTGCAGGGCGGGACGGCGATGGTCCAGGCGGACATCGGGACCGGCAAGCTCTACATGTTCGGCCCGGAGGTACTGTTCCGCGGGCAGCCGGCCGGCACGTTCAAGTTGCTGTTCAACGGGATCTTCTCGGGGTTGGTCGAGCGCTCGAATCGGAACGTGCAGTAGCTGGCGCAGAGCGCAGAGCGCAGAGCGCAACGCGCAACGGGGGGCGGTCAGGCAAGTGCCGGACCGTCCCTCTTGCATCAGCACCATCGCCGGCCGAGAGCAGCTCGAGACACTCGTCAGGCAGTGCCAGGCGCCCGATCCACTTCAGCGCTGTCCGTCGGCGCAGGCGCTGCACGACGCGTTGGAGGCTCTGCTGCCCCGGCTGAAGGAGCCAGCCAGGGCGGAACCCTAACGCTGCCGCTTGCCCGTCAGTGAGCCAAGCACGCCGCGCAGGATCGACCGGCCCACCGAACTGCCGGCGGCGCGCGTCATGCTCTTCGCGAACGCCTCCACGAGGCCTTCCCGTTTTCCCCCGCGTGGCCCCGTTCCCCCGAAAAGCACCTCCGTCAGGCCGCCCGTCGTCCCGGCGACCGGGCCCGACGTCCGTGCGCTGCGGCCGCGGGACGCCGGTTCCCGCGGCGATGCCGAGCCCGGGATGTCCGCGGCTGCCCGCGCCCGCAGCCTCTCGAACGCCGACTCGCGGTCCACTTCCTTCTCATAGACTCCCGCGACGACCGACTGCGAGATCAGCGCCTTGCGCTCGTCAGGCGTGATGGGTCCGATCTGCGAGGCCGGCGCGAACATCCAGGCACGTTCGGTCATCGCGGGAATTCCCTTCTCGTCGAGCAGCGACACGAGTCCTTCGCCCACGCCGAGCTCGAGAATCGCCGTCTCGATGTCAATCGCCGGGTTGGCGCGCATCGTTTCGGCGGTGGCTCTCACCGCTTTCTGGTCGCGCGGCGTGTACGCGCGGAGCGCATGCTGCACGCGGTTGCCGAGCTGCCCAAGCACCTTGTCCGGAATGTCGATCGGGTTCTGCGTCACGAAGAACACACCGACGCCCTTCGATCGAATCAGCCGGACCACGAGCTCGACTTTCTCCAGCAGCGCCGGCGGTGCGTCGGAAAAGAGGAGATGCGCTTCATCGAAGAAGAAGACGAGCTTCGGCTTCTCACGATCGCCCACCTCCGGGAGGTTCTCGAACAGCTCGGCCAGCATCCACAGCAGGAAACACGCGTATAGCCGCGGATTGCTCATCAACTTCTCGGCGACCAGGATGTTCACGACTCCGCGGCCGTCCACCGTCTGCATCAGGTCCTCGATGTCCAGCATCGGCTCACCGAAGAACCTCGTGCCGCCCTGTTCCTCGAGCTGCAGCAGACCGCGCTGAATGGCGCCGATGCTGGCCGCCGACACATTGCCGTACTGCGTCCTGACCTCGGCGGCGTTATCCCCGAGGAACTGCAGCATCGCCCTGAGATCAGGGAGGTTGAGGAGCAGGAGGCCGTTGTCGTCGGCGACGCGAAAGGCCATTGTGAGCACTCCTTCCTGCGTCTCGTTCAGTCCGAGCAGACGCGCAATCAGGAGCGGCCCCATGTCCGAGATTGTTGCCCGCACGGGATGGCCCTGTTCGGCGAACACATCCCAGAACGTGACCGGGCAACCGGACCATGCAGGTGTGGGAAGGCCAAGTTTTTCGAGTCGCGCCGCGAGCTTTTCGCTGGCCACGCCGGCCTTCGAGAGACCGCTCAAGTCACCTTTCACATCCGCCAGGAACACTGGCACGCCGATGCGCGAGAACTGCTCGGCCATGACCTGCAGGGAAATCGTCTTGCCGGTTCCCGTGGCGCCGGTGATGCAGCCGTGCCGGTTGGAGAGCGCCGGCAGGAGTGCGAGGTCCTTTTCCCCGGCGCGCGCGATGATCAGTGGGTCGGTCATGACGGCAAAGATGACCGGGGCGCACTCGCTGGGCCAGCAGCGGCTCGCGCGTCGGTCGCGCGCCATTGCGCCGGACCGGCACGATCGCAACGCTTTACTCGCTGACGCAGGACCAGCAGCGTCCTCGGCTATCGACGCATGACCCCACCGGCACAAATGTCGTCGCGACACGTGGAGCGAACGTACTACGTCATCGCGGGCGTCTATACCCTGTCCGCATCGCTCATCTGGGGCATCAACACCCTGTTCCTGCTGGAATCGGGTCTGTCGCTCATGCAGGCGTTTCTTGCGAATGCCATTTTCACCGGAAGCATGGCGGTCTTCGAGGTGCCCACCGGGCTGGTGGCAGACACGCGCGGGCGACGTCTCTCCTTTCTGCTCAGCGTAAGCCTGCTGACCATCGGCACACTTGCCTACGTCGCCGTCGGTCCACTGAAGGCCGGACTTCCCGGATTCATCGGCGCGTCCATCATCCTCGGTATCGGCTACACATTCTATTCGGGCGCGGTCGAAGCGTGGTTGGTCGATGCGCTGCAGGCGACAGGCTTCACGTCGCCCATCGACGGCGTACTCGCGCGCGGTTCGATCATCTCGTCGATCGCGATGCTCATCGGGTCGGTTTCCGGTGGTCTCCTGGGAGGCATCGACCTCGCCGTGCCTTATCTGGTGAGGTGCGCATTGCTCGTCCTGGCATTCGTCATTGCCTATCGAGCGATGCATGACACGGGATTCTCTGTGCGCGCGCTGCGCTGGGCCGAGGTGCCGGCCGAGATGGGGCGCGTGGGTCGCGCATCGCTTCAATTCGGCTGGCGTGAACCGCATGCACGGCTGGTGATCCTGGCCGGGGCCGCGCCAGCCATCTTCCTCGAATGGGGTTATCACGCCTGGCAGCCGTACTTCATCCAGCTTCTGGGTTACAAAGCGGTCTGGATCCTGGGCGTCGTCGCCGCGGCGACGTCGTTGGCGATGGCCGGTGGCAGTTGGCTGGTGGAGCGCCTCACGCGGTACTGCGGTCGCCGCACCACCCTGCTACTGGGCGCCGCCGTCGTGTACACGACGACTTCGATTGGCGTTGGGCTTGCCGCCTCGTTCTGGACCGCGTTGATGCTGTATCTGGTTGGCATGGCCGCGACGGGCGTTTTTCAACCGGTGCGCCAGGCGTATCTCCATGCGGTGGTGCCACGTGAACAGCGCGCGACCGTGCTCTCGCTCGCGTCCCTCATGGGAAGCGCAGGCAGCATGGGTGGCCAGGTCGGGCTTGGCTGGCTTGCGGCCAACCGCTCGTTGGCGACGGGCTATGTGGCTGGCGGCATCGCCACCGCGCTCGCCATCCCCTGGTTGATCGGCATGCGCCGCATTGGTGGCGCACCTGATCGAATCGTTGGCAAGGCTGGACGCTATGCGTCGTGTGAGGCATTGGCGCTTCCTGCTGGTGTGCAACAGGCCGCGGCAGAGCGCGAAGTGGCGTAGCGCAGGACGTTCGTCACAGCTCGCGTCGCCAGATCTGGCCCACCAGGTCGCGCCCGAAGCTGTGGTGAGGCTCCTCATTCTCGAGCGTGAAGCCCGCTGCCTCATAGATGCGGCGAGCTGAAACGAGCACGTCGTTGGTCCAGAGCATCATGGCGCGATAGCCCGCGCGCCTTGCGAAGCTGATGCACTCATCGACGAGCCGCCGGCCGATCCCAAGTCCGCGTCCCTCTGGATCGACCAGCAGGCAGCGCAGCTGCGCGACTTGGGGATCATCCGCGTTGCGAACCACAAAAACGCATCCGACGCGCTCGCCGTTCAGTTCCGCGATCCAGAGTCGTTCGCGCGTCGGATCGTGTTGTGTCGCGAAACGCGCGAACAGCATCGCGACGAGTGCCTCGAACTCCTCGTTCAAGCCGAACTCGGTCGCGTACAACTCGCCGTGCGCCGCTATCGCCCAGCCAATGTCACCGGCTCGGGGCTCGCGGATAACGACGGCGGGAGATTCAGCAGGAGTCGTCCTGGACAACAGTTGTTCGACGCCCGTGATGGCGGAGATGAGACGCTGCTGGCCGGGCTTTCCAAGGCGATCGAGCACCTCAGTGGCGCGTTCCTGTGATCGCGAGTTCAAATCCTGAAAAGCGCGACGACCCCTGGCGGTCAGGGTCAGCACCATCTGCCGGCGGTCATGAGTCGCGCGCTTCCGCGAGATGAGCTTCGCGGCGGAGAATCCGCGGAGGATGCGACTGAGGTATCCCGGGTCGAGCGCGAGCGACTCGCCGATTGCCGTGGCGGTCAGGCCGTCACGAGTGCCGAGTTCGTAGAGGATACGGGCTTCGGTGAGGCTGAACCGTGTCCGAAGCAATCCCTCGTCCAGGGCGCCGATGTGCCGCGTGTAGAACCGGTTGAACCGGCGAAATGCCTCGACCGCGTTCGATGACTGCTCGGTGTTCATGGGAGCGCTCCGGGTGACACCCCCCGCAGTCTGTCGCGAGTTAGTTGACTCAGTCAAGTAGTCTCACGGCATCCCTGGCGTGGCCGTTGCTGGCGAGGCGCGCCTCAATGAGATCGTGCGTTGCCCAAGCCGTGACGCGGCTGCATGTTACGCTGGGCCGGTCGGAACGCAGGCCTTTGGCGCCTGGCCACTGACAACCAACCCGGGAAAGCATGCAACGGTCGCTGCCGGTGATGGACCAACGTCGCTTTGGAGAGACCCTTCGTCGCGACGCATGGTGGGTGCCGAACGTGATCGTCGTGGTGATCCTGAGCAGCTTCGTGGCGTACGCAACGTGGGCCGCCTTCCAGAACACCAACTACACCCACGGTCCCTACCTCTCGCCGTTCTATTCGCCGGAGATCTGGGGGGATTCGCCGCACTCGTGGTTCGGACCAAAGCCCGGTTGGTGGCCGCTGTGGCTCCCGTTCTCCCCGGCGTTGATCATCCTGCCGGTGCCGGCGCTGTTCCGGTTCACCTGCTACTACTACCGCGGCGCGTACTACAAGGCCTTCTGGGCTGACCCGCCATCCTGCGCGGTCGGTGAGCCGAGGAAGTCATATCTGGGCGAGCGCTATTTCCCGCTCGTGCTTCAGAACTTCCATCGGTACGGCCTGCTGGTGTCGTTCATCTTCCTGATCTTCCTCTGGCACGATGTATGGGAGGCGTTCTGGTTCGACAACGGCGCTGGAGGGACGCGGTTCGGCATTGGCGTCGGCTCGGTCGTCATGCTGGTCAACATCGTGCTGCTCTCCGGTTACACGCTGGGCTGTCATTCCATGCGGCATGTCGTTGGCGGCATGCTCGACCGGTTGTCGATAGCGCCGCTGCGAAGACGCGTGTACGCCGCCTCCACGGTGTGCAACCGTTCGCACATGAACTGGGCGTGGGTCAGCCTGTTCGCCGTCGCGCTCACCGACGCGTACATCCGGCTGTGTGCCTCGGGAGTCCTCACGGACGTGAGGATCGTATAGATGGCCGAGTACGAGAGGGTCGAGCACGACGTCCTGGTCATTGGCGCCGGCGGAGCGGGCCTGCGCGCCGCCATCGCCGCGGCGAACAGTGGCGCGCGCGTTGGCCTCGTCTGCAAGTCGCTGTTAGGCAAGGCGCACACGGTCATGGCCGAAGGTGGCGCGGCGGCGGCCATGGGCAACGTGGATGATCGCGACAACTGGCGCGTCCATTTCGCGGACACGATGCGCGGCGGCCAGTACATGAACAACTGGCGCATGGCCGAGCTGCACGCGCAGGAGGCGCCCGACCGCGTCCGCGAGCTCGAGGCATGGGGCGCGCTCTTCGACCGTACGACAGACGGCCGCATTCTGCAGCGTAATTTCGGCGGCCATCGGTACGCGCGGCTGGCGCACGTTGGCGACCGCACCGGGCTCGAGATGATCCGCACGCTGCAGGATCACGCGATCCACATGGCGATCGATGTGCACATGGAAGTGACGGTCGTCCAATTGCTGAAGGACGGCGAGCGGATGGCCGGCGCGCTGGCCTACGATCGGGAGAAGGGCCGGTTCAAGCTGTTCGCGGCGGGGGCGGTGGTCCTGGCCACGGGTGGAATCGGTCGCGCATTCTCCATAACGAGCAACAGCTGGGAATACACCGGCGACGGACAGGCGCTTGCGTACCAGGCCGGGGCCGAGCTGGTGGACATGGAGTTCGTGCAGTTCCATCCGACTGGAATGGTCTGGCCGCCCAGCGTGAAGGGCATCCTGGTCACGGAAGGCGTACGCGGTGAGGGCGGCGTGCTCCGCAACTCGCTCGGCAAGCGCTTCATGTTCGACGACATTCCAGAGAATTACCGGCCGCAGACCGCGGACAGCGAGGAAGAGGGCTGGCGCTACGTCATGGGCGACAAGGCCGCGCGCCGGCCGGCGGAGCTGCTCACCCGCGATCACGTTGCCCGCTGCATCCAGCGTGAGGTGCGCGAGGGGCGCGGCAGCCCGCACGGCGGCGTGTTCCTCGACATCGCGTGGATCAAGGAGCGGATACCTGACGCGGCCGAGCATATCAGGAAGAAGCTGCCGTCGATGTATCACCAGTTCATGCAGCTTGCCAACATCGACATCACGACGACGCCGATGGAGGTTGGACCGACCACGCACTACATCATGGGCGGCATCCGCGTCGACGGCGATTCACAGATGTCGAGCGTGCCGGGTCTCTTCGCCGCGGGTGAGTGCGCGGCGGGCCTGCACGGCGCCAACCGGCTGGGCGGTAACTCGCTCTCGGACCTCGTGGTTTTCGGCAAGCGCGCCGGAGAGTACGCGGCAAAGTTCGTGTCCACCAGGGGGCGGGGAACCCCGGCCGCGAGTGAGGCCGATGGCGCCGTGAATCGCGCGCTTGCGCCGTTCGATCGCGCGGGGAGCGGGGAGGCTCCGTATGCGATTCAGCACGAGCTCCAGCGGATGATGCAGGAACTGGTGGGCATCGTCAGGCAGGAGGACGAGATGAAGCGGGCCCTCGAGAACCTGAAGGGCCTTCGGGATCGGGCGCGTCGCGTGGCCGCGGAAGGCAACCGGGAATACAACCCGGGATGGCACACCGCACTCGACCTCGACAACCTGCTGACGGTGTCGGAGGCGATCACGCGGGCGGCCATCGAGCGAAAGGAAAGCCGCGGCGGTCACTTCCGGGACGACTTTCCCGACAAGGACAGCCAGTACGCGAAATTCAACATCGTTGTGCGCAAGGCGCCCGACGGCTCGATGCAGCTCGAGCGGAGACCGATTCAGCCGCTCCCCGCCGAGCTGGCGGCGATCATCGAGGAGCAGCAGACGTGAGGACTGCCAACCCGCTACCCGCCACCCGCTGCCCTCTGCCCGCTGCCCCATGACTGCGACAACATTCCGAATCTGGCGCGGCTCGCGAGGAAAGGGTGCGTTCACCGATTACGAGACGCAGGTCACCGAAGGCATGGTCGTCCTCGACGCCATGCACCAGATCCAGGCCGAGAGCGCCGGCGACCTGGCGGTCCGATGGAACTGCAAGGCCGGGAAGTGCGGTTCCTGCTCCGCCGAGATCAACGGCCAGCCGCGCCTGATGTGCATGACGCGGATGGATGAACTCCCCGCCAACGAGCTGGTCACGGTGGAACCGATGCGCGCCTTCCCTCACGTGCGCGACCTCGTCACCGACGTGTCGTGGAACTTCGAGGTGAAGAAGACGATCAGGAAGTTCACGCCCCGCAAACCCGACGCGCCGGACGGCACCTGGCGCATGGCGCAGGAAGACGTGGATCGCGTCCAGGAGTTCCGGAAGTGCATCGAGTGCTTCCTGTGCCAGGACGTCTGTCACGTGATCCGCGATCACCACAAGCACGACGAGTTCATCGGCCCGCGGTACTTCGTGTACACGGCGGCGCTCGAGATGCACCCGCTCGATACCGAGGATCGGCTCCGCGATCTCAAGGAAGACCAGGCGATTGGCTACTGCAACATCACCAAGTGCTGCACCAAGGTCTGCCCCGAGCATATTACGATCACGGATAACGCGATCATCCCGCTGAAAGAGCGCGTGATCGACGAGTTCTACGATCCGGTGGTGAAACTGGTCAGGCTGTTCAGGGGGAAGAAGAAGACGTGACCGAGCGGGCGCTGAAACCGATCACCCCGGAAGGCGTGCCGGCCGCGCTGCAGAAGGCGCATCGGTATCGCATCCTCAACGATCCCACGGCGGCGGAGAGCATCTGCCTCGACGTGCTCGCCGTTGAGCCCCGGAACGTGGAAGCGCTGGTGATGCACGTGCTGTCCATCACGGACCAGTTCGGGCACGGCCACGCCGAGGACCTCAAGCGCGCCGAGCTGGCGGCGGGTGGGATCGAGGATCCCTATCGCAACGCGTACTATCGCGGCGTGATCTGCGAGCGATGGGCGAACGGCATCCTCAATCGTGCTGAACCGCGCGCCGGTGAAATGGCCCACGACTGGATCGAGAAGGCTTTACTGCATTTCGAGCGAGCGGAGTCCATGAGGCCGGCGGGGAACGACGAGGCGATACTGCGCTGGAACACCTGCGTTCGGCTGTTGCATCGCCATCCGCACATTCGACCTCCGACCGAGGACGCGTGGGAGCCCAACCTGGAGTGAGCCAGGCCGCGGTTCGGCGGCTCGTATCACTCGCGATCGCCGGGGTGCTTTCGGCGACCGTCACTGCGGCCGCGCCCGCCCAGGCGCGAGGCGTGTTCGTTCCAACGGTTCCGCCGGGTCGCTGATCTCGGGGATCGCTACGATCGTCAGGCAGCCCGCTCGAAGATCTCCACGGACCAGACGAAGGTCCCGCCTGACCAGGCGGGCCGCATTCCCTCTCGCTCGAGCGCCGCGGCCATGGTCGAGGGTTCGTGGAGGAAGACCCGGAATGGGTCACCCGTGAGTCGCTTGAACGCGTTGATGCCTGCGGCCACCACGCGCGTGATCCATCGCCGGCGTGGATAGCTGAAGGCGACCAGATGGCGCGCGTGTGCCGCCGCGATTCGAAGGAGGTCCGGCCCATTCCGGTCGCAGCAAACCACCCGGTGAAGCGTGACGACGTCGACCATGGGGAGAGAGGACGCGCTCGAAAAATCACCTGCCTCGAACCCAACCCGCGAATTGTGGCCAAGCCGTTCGGCTTCCGCGGCCGCAACCGCCAGGTAGGCATCGGACGCGTCGAAATGCGTGGCGTGGCTGAATCCGCGTTCGAGCAGAACGTGGTGGATTGTCCCCACGCCGCCACCAACGTCCATCAGCGTCGGAGTTGGGGGGAGTTTGCGAGCCTGCAGGGCGTCGATCAGCACCTGCGTCGCCGCGTCAGGGCCGCGACGTCGATAGCGACGGAGCTCCCGCTCGGCGACTCGCTTGTCGAACTGCTTGCTGGCGATGCACGACTGGCAGCACGTCATGCTGGTCCTTCGGGGTGGAGTACAGTGCCCGAAGTCTACAGAATCGCCCGCAGCACGAGCGCGAACTTCAGGAGCGAGATGATCGCCACCGGAAACAACGTCAGGCCGATCGAGAAGGCGAATCCGTAGCGGAAGAGGGTGGGCCCGACCGGCTCCATTTCCCGGCCCAGCGTGTTGCGGATCCAGAGCTCGAAGACCCAGCCGCCCGTATAGCTGACATTCGCCAGGAAGCCGTAAATCGCCGGGATGATCAGGGTGGGCTCGATGGGAATCGACTCTGGTGACGGTGGGAGCCGGGCGATCAGATGTACGGCGGCCAGGGTGAACAGTCCCGTGGTGCCGACGGCGACGTTGTAGGCCATCCGGCGTGCTTCCCACCAGCCGATCACTTCGGCCGGGGTGCGGCACGCTACGTCGTTTCGAAAAAAGAACCGCGTCAGGGCGCTCATGGGCGGCGGGGCAGCAGGGTACGGCGGGTGTCGTCGCCGGCAACATATTCTAAGTACTTTGTATTGTAAAGTAGGACGTCCACGTCCCGATTGAGTCACTGAATCCAGGTCCGGTGGCGACCGCACCGGACAGTAAATTGGGATCGTTCGCTGGCCTCAAACCCCATCGCCCCATGTCACCTCTGTCCCGCTCCCTCGGGCTCACCCTGCTCGGCGGGCTGATGACGGCTCCCGCCGCCGCTCAGCAGTACGCCTCTCCAGACCCCATCATCCGCGCCATATGGAATGAGGGGATGGACAATTCCCAGCTGCCGCGGCTGGCTCAGGCCCTGTTGGATTCGGTCGGACCGCGACTCACAGGCACCCCGGGGATCAGGGCCGGCAATGACTGGCTCGTGAAGATGTACGGTTCGTGGGGGATCCCGGCGCGCAACGAGCGCTATGGAACCTGGCCCGAATGGGTGAGGGGTACTTCGCACATTGACCTGTTGACGCCGCGTGTGAGGTCGCTCGAAGGCGGACTGCTGGCATGGAGTCCGGGGACCGGCGGCCGCGATGTGACGGGCGCTGCGATCGTACTGCCCGAACTCGCCGACAGTGCCGCCTTCGAGGCGTGGCTGCCGCAGGCGAAGGGCAAGTTCGTCCTCATTTCCTTTGCCGAGCCCACTTGCCGACCTAACGAGCAATGGCAGGCGCTGGGCGCTCCCGGTGCGTTCGAGCGGATGGATTCGGTGCGGGCG